>JAJFGC010000272.1 GCA_021776345.1 Hyphococcus sp.
CTATCGCGTCACCGAGCTTTATCCGGAAACGTTCGTCGGCGTCTGCATGCTGCCGCAAATGCCCGACGGCGATTTAAAGAACGCCATCGCGGAATTGCAGCGTTGCGTCAATGAGCTTGGTTTTATCGGATGCAATCTCAATCCTGACCCCTCCGGCGGGCATTGGACCGCGCCGCCGCTCACCGACAAATACTGGTATCCGTTCTACGAGAAAATGATCGAACTTGACGTGCCTGCAATGGTGCATGTCTCCGGCTCCTGCAACCCGGCGTTCCACGCTACGGGCTCTTATTACATTGCCGCCGACACCAATGCTTTTATGCAGTTCATCCAGGGCGATTTATTCAGGGACTTCCCTGATTTGCGGTTTATCATCCCTCATGGCGGCGGCGCGGTTCCTTATCACTGGGGACGTTATCGCGGCCTCGCCGATATGCTGAAGCAACCGCCCCTTGATACGCATGTTATGAAAAACGTCTATTTTGACACCTGCGTCTATCATCAGCCTGGCATCGATCTCCTGTTCGAGGTCATCGACATCGACAATATTCTCTTTGGTTCGGAAATGGTCGGCGCCGTCCGCGGCGTTGACCCGCAAACGGGACACTATTTTGACGACACAAAGCGATATGTCGAAAAGCTTGAACTATCCGCGAGCGATCGGGAGAAGGTTTTTGAAGGCAACGCCCGCCGGGTCTATCCGCGGCTGGACAAGGCGCTGAAAGCGCGGGGGCTTTGATGGGGCGAAATTTTCAGATGGATCCGCCGGACTGGCGGGTCTGGCATCCCTCGCCGACCCGGCCGGCTTTTACGCCGCCGCCAGGCGCAGTTGACGCGCACTGTCATGTTTTCGGCCCCGGCGATGAATTTCCCTTTGCGCCGGAGCGCAAATATACCCCGTGCGACGCCTCCAAGGATCAATTGTCGTCGCTGCGGGACCATCTCGGCTTTTCACGCAACGTAATCGTTCAGGCGACCTGCCACGGCGCGGACAATCGTGCGCTTGTGGACGCCCTTAAGGCTGCGAACGGGCGCGCAAAAGGCGTCGCGACCGTGAAACGCGATGTCACTGACGCAGATCTTGCAGCGCTCGACGCCGCCGGCGTCAAAGGCGTGCGTTTCAATTTTGTCAAACGCCTGGTAAACACCCTCCCCTTTGATGATTTGCGGACGATCGCTGAACGCATCAAACCGCTCGGATGGCATATCGTTATCTATTTCGAAGCGGATGATCTGCCTGACCTCTATGATTTCATTGTCGCGCTTCCAACCGATGTGGTGGTCGATCATATGGGCCGGCCCGATGTGACGAAGCCGGTTGACGGCGCAGAATTTGCGCTGTTCCTGAAACTGATGGACGAGCATGAAAATTTCTGGTCGAAGGTTTCCTGTCCGGAGCGGCTATCCCGGTCAGGCCCGACCGAATACGCTGATGTTGTTCCTTTTGCTCGTAGCGTCGTGGAAGCCTTTCCTGACCGTGTTCTGTGGGGAACCGACTGGCCGCATCCGAACCTGAATACTCATACGCCCGACGACGGCAAACTTGTCGATTTCATTCCAAAGATCGCCGTCACTCCAGAGCTGCAGCGAAAACTCCTCGTCGATAACCCGATGCGGCTCTACTGGCCCGAAGAACTCAAACCAACGGAGACACGCTGATGGCACTCGAAAAACCCTATCTCGATGTCCCAGGCACGACAATTTTTGATTCTGATAACGCCCGCAAAGGCTATCACCTCAATCAGTTCTGCATGTCGCTCATGAAAGAAGAGAACCGTAAACGGTTCAAGGCCGATGAACAGGTCTATCTTAATGAATGGCCGATGAGCGAAGATCAAAAGCGCGCAGTGCTTGACCGTGATTACAATGCGATGATTGCGCTCGGCGGCAACATCTATTTTCTTGCG
Source organism: Hyphococcus sp. (assembly GCA_021776345.1). Lineage (GTDB taxonomy): Bacteria > Pseudomonadota > Alphaproteobacteria > Caulobacterales > Parvularculaceae > Hyphococcus. Next base: position 1,908 of record JAJFGC010000272.1, read on the forward strand.
AAGATTTTCTCGACCGACGGCAAGAGTTTCCAATACGCAGCCTCTTTGATGACCGGTATGGCCGAGGAGCACTATAAGGCAATGATGGTGAGCGGCGGTCGGTCGCCGGACGGCAACCGCTATACTGGAGAGAAAAAATAATGGCGCGCATTACCGCAGGCGTAGCGACATCGCACGTGCCCCTGATCGGGCGCGCAATCGATACAGGCGACACGCAATCCGAATACTGGAAGCCGTTGTTTGACGGGTACGAATTCACGCGGAAGTGGATCGCTGCGGAAAAACCCGATGTGGTGTTTCTTGTTTTCAATGATCATGCGAGCGCATTCGATCTGAAACTGATCCCGACATTCGCCATCGGAACAGGCGAGACCTTCAAGCCTGCAGACGAAGGCTTCGGCCCGCGCGCCGTGCCGGATGTGAAAGGCGCGCCGGATCTCGCCTGGCATATTGCGCAATCGGTCATTCAGGACGACTTTGACCTCACCATCGTCAATGAAATGGATGTCGATCACGGGCTTACCGTGCCGCTTTCATTGATGTTCGGCCAACCGGATGCATGGCCTTGCCGCGTCATTCCGTTTGCCGTGAACGTCGTGGTGTATCCGGTTCCAAACGGACGGCGCTGTTACAATCTCGGCCGCGCCATCGCGCGGGCGGTTGAAAAATTCGACGAGGACCTCAACGTTCAAATCTGGGGCACCGGCGGCATGAGCCATCAACTCCAGGGGCCGCGCGCCGGTCTGATCAATCAGACGTGGGACAAAAGCTTCCTCGACCGTCTTGCGGACGCGCCGGAGGAACTCGCCGATATTCCGCATATTGAATATATTCGCGAGGCCGGCTCGGAAGGCATTGAACTGGTGATGTGGTTAGTGATGCGCGGCGCTCTTGGCGACAAGGTCAAGGAACTGCACCGCCATTACCATGTGCCGGCATCCAATACGGCCGTCGGTCATATTATCCTCGAAAACCAACGCTAAATGCAAAGGAGAATATTACAATGAAAATCGCCCTCGCCGGCGCTGGCGCCTTCGGTCTCAAGCACATGGACGGCATCAAAAATATCGACGGAGTCGAGGTTGTTTCGCTGGTTGGCCGCCGGCTGGAACCAACGCAGAAAGTGGCTGACGCCTACGGCGTTCCCCACGTCTCCACAGAACTTGACGAAGCGCTCGCCCAGCCCGGCGTCGAGGCCGTGATCTTATGCACGCCGACACAAATGCACGCGGAACAGGCGATTGCATGCATGAAGGCGGGTAAACATGTGCAGGTGGAAATCCCGCTTGCCGATAGCTGGACCGAAGCTGAGGCGGTCGACAGGGTGCAAAAGGAAACCGGCCTTGTTTGCATGGTCGGACATACCAGGCGATTTAATCCCTCGCATCAGTGGATACACAACAAAATCAAAGCAGGCGCGCTGTCGATCCAGCAGATGGACGTGCAGACCTATTTCTTTCGCCGCCAGAACACCAACGCCAAAGGCGAGCCGCGATCGTGGACGGATCACCTTTTATGGCATCACGCCGCGCACACGGTCGATCTCTTTCAATACCAGACCAGCGAGAAAATTATCGCAGCGAACGCGATCGAAGGGCCGACGCATCCCGAGCTCGGCATCGCCATGGATATGTCCATTCAACTGAAAACCGAAACCGGGAAAATCCTGACGCTTTCGCTGTCATTCAATAATGACGGACCGTTCGGCACGTTCTTCCGTTATATCTGCGACAATGGGACGTATATTGCGCGTTATGACGACCTTGTCGACGGCCGCGAAGAACCGGTGGACGTTTCCGATGTCGCCATATCCATGAACGGCATTGAGCTGCAGGACCGTGAGTTTTTTGCAGCGATCAAGGAAGGCCGCGAACCCAACGCCAGCGTCGCCAGCGTGCTCGACTGCTACCGGACGCTGCACGCGCTTGAGCAAAAATTGCAAGCGTAAGAAACGGGCGTGCCGGCAATGACCGAAAGAACCATCGGGGATGTAAGCATCGGCGCGATCGGTCTTGGCTGCATGAATTTGAGCCATGCCTATGGCCATCCGCCCTCCCCCGAAGACGGCGTAAAGCTCCTGCATCAGGCGTTTGATCTCGGCGTCCGGCACTTTGACACCGCCGCGCTTTATGGGTTCGGTCGCAACGAAGACCTTGTCGGCCCGGCGCTCAAGTCTTATCGGCGCGACATCTTCCTCGCCAGCAAATGCGGCATGCGGGGGATCGACGGCAAGCGCGTTATCGACGGGCGGCCGGAAGCCTTGCGTGACACGCTTGAAGATTCCCTGCGGCGGTTGCAAACCGAAACGATCGATCTTTACTACCTTCATCGCTTCGACAAATTAAACGGCGTGCCAATCGAGGAAAGCATCGGCGCCATGTCAAGAATGGTCGAAGCCGGAAAAATCCGCGCCATTGGCCTGTCCGAAATCTCCGCCACAACATTTCAAAAAGCCAACGCCGTTCATCCGGTCGCGGCGGTCCAGTCGGAATATTCCTTATGGAGCCGCAATGCAGACATCGGCATTATAGATGCTTGCGCTGAAGCGGGCGCGGCGTTTGTGGCGTTTTCGCCGCTCGCCCGCGGGTTTCTAACAAGCGTTGATATTGAGCCTTCGCAGTTCGCCGAAAAGGACATTCGCCGCGGCATGCCACGTTTTCAGGACCCGCATTTTCCGGTGAACGCAAAGCTGTTGCCGGAATATCGACAGATCGCCGACGACGCCGGCTGCACTCCAGCGCAACTCGCGCTCGCCTGGGCCCTGCAACGGGCGCCGCATATTCACGTTATTCCAGGCACGACTTCGGTTGCGCATCTCAAAGAAAACCTCGCCGCCGGCGGCATTGCGCTCAACGCCAAGACGCTCGCTCGTGTTGAAAAGCTGATCAACCAGAACACCGTGAGCGGCGCGCGCTATCCGGCGGCGACACAGGCGGAAGTTGACACCGAAGAGTTTTAGCAGGCGCCGCACTGACAAGTGCGCCCCAACTTGCAGCTGACAATTACGACAGCAGGTAGCGGTCGAATTTCTCTTTGGAAATTTTGGCGTCCTCACTCTTGTCGAGCAGCGATATCAGGATAATTGCCGCGAAACTGATCGGGATCGAGACGATGCCGGGATAGGCATACGGGAAAATCGGTTTTCCGGCGCCAAGAATGCCGACCCACACAGCCGGACCGAGGACAATCAGCGACACCGCGACCACCAGACCCAAGGATCCGCCGATGACCGCGCCGCGCGTCGTCAACCCGCGCCAATAAAGCGCGAGGATCAGCAAGGGAAACGTTGTGCTGGCCGAAATCGCAAAAACAAGGCTAGCGATGAAGGCGATATTCTGTTTTTCGAAGAGCACGGCAAGCGCCATCGCGAAAACGCTGACGCCGACAGTGGCGATTTTCGACACGTGCACCTCCGCCTGTTCGCTCACCTCGCCTTTTTTGATGGCGCCGGCGTAAAGATCATGAGAAATCGCGGACGCGCCGGCGATGGTCAGGCCCGCGACCACCGCAAGGATCGTTGCAAAAGCGACGGCGGCCATAAATCCCAGAAACGCCTCGCCGCCAATTTCCTCCGCGAGATGCATCGCCACCATATTGCTGCCGCCCAAGAGGCCGCCTGCGGCGTCGCGATATTCCGGTTTGTCCGCAAGCAGGGCATAGGCGCCGAACGCGATGATGAAGAAGATCAGGACATTGACGTAGCCGAAAATGCCGGCGGAATAGACGACCGATCGCCGCGCCTCATGCGCATTGGGAACGGTGTAAAGCCGCATCAGCACATGCGGCAAGCCGACAAAGCCAAACACCAGCGCCAGCGCCAAAGACAATGTCGAGATCGGATCTTTCAACAAGCCGCCGGGCTCAAAAACGCTAACGCCGAGCGGATGCGCGTCGGCGACCTGGCGATACATGCCGGTCAGATTGAAATCAAACCGCGCCAGCACCGCGCCGGCCATGAATGTCAGTGCAAAAATCAGGATGACCGCCTTGGTAATCTGCACCCACGTTGTCGCCGTCATGCCGCCGAAGACGACATAAATCATCATCAAAAATCCAATAATAAAGACCGCAGCAATGTAAGGCAGGCCAAACAAAAGCTGGATCAGCGCCCCGGCGCCGACGAGTTGGGCAACCAGATAGAGAACAACCACAAACAACGACGCAATGGCGGAAAAAATCCGGATCGGCTGTTCGCGAAGACGAAACGAGACGACATCCGTGATGGTGAAACGCCCGAGTTCACGGAAAGGCTCAGCGATCAGGAAAACTATCACACTCATGCCCACAAGCGGCGCGAGAATGTAGATGATGGTGTCAAAGCCCGTCATATAAACGAGACCGGTGATGCCGAGCAGGGTCGCCGCTGACATAAAGTCGCCGGCGATCGCCAACCCATTCTGAAAGCCGGTTATCTTGCCGCCAGCGCGATAAAATTCATCCGCGGTTTTTGTTCGGCGCGCCGACCAATAGGTGATCGCCAGCGATACCAGAACGACGAGCACAAAAAAGACAATGCCGATGCCTTTCGCATTCCTCGCGGCAGGTTCGGCGGCGCTGACGCTGGATGGCGCAAGCGAGAGGGCTGAAATTATGAGAAACTTGTGCGCGAGGCTCATTGTCTGTTTGATGTCTCGCCTGCGCCGGCGCTTTTGGCGGCGTTCATATAAGTAATATTCAAAATCACCACGGCGGCCAGATGGATAAGTATCAATGCAAACCCGATGGAGATTGGCGCGCCCAGCGCCAGGAATTTCGGAAAAAATGCAAGCAGCGCTGAGAATCCGAAATAGAACGCCAGAATAATCGCCGCAAACCGCACGCCCAATCGGCGCCGGTATTGAAGTGACGCGGCGAAACCTTTGCCGGTTGACCGCTCAACATTCATGCAAATGGTCCTTCAAACGGCAATCCGATATAGTTTTCAGCGACGGTCGTCTGCCCGGCGTCAGAACCCGTGACATAGTCGAGTTCGGCGAGCTGTATGCGATGTCCAAACTCGTCTTCGCCGAAACGATGCGTCACCGTCGTCAACCACCAGGAAAAGCGCTCCGCTTTCCAAATCCGATCAAGACAGACGTCAGAATAGCGATCCAGCAAATCGCTTTCGCCTTCAAGGTAATGGGCGATAAGGCCGCGCGCGAGGACCCGCACGTCAGCCGCCGCAAGGTTGAGCCCCTTCGCGCCGGTCGGAGGAACGATATGCGCCGCATCGCCTGCCAGAAACAACGCGCCGAAACGCAAGGGCTCCGCTACGAAACTTCTGAGCGGCGCAATGCTCTTTTCGATCGACGGCCCGGTCACCATGCGCTCAGCAATAGCGTTCGGCAGACGCCGGCGCAGCTCATCCCAAAAGGCGTCGTCGGACCATGCGCCGACGTCGTCGTCGGACGGCACCTGAATGTAATAACGGCTGCGGGTTAGCGAGCGCATGCTGCATAATGCGAACCCACGCGAATGATTGGCGTATGTCACCTCCTCCGTGGCGGGCGGCGTTTCCGACAGGACGCCAAGCCAGCCAAAAGGATAGATACGTTCAAATTCGCGAATAGCGTTTTGGGGCGCGGATTTTCTTGCAACGCCGTGATACCCATCGCAACCGGCGACGAAATCGCACTGGATTGTTCGCGTTTCGCCTTCATGCTTGTAAACAACTTCAGGCGCAGCAGTATCGAAATCGTCGATGCTGACGCACTCCGCCTCAAAGATTATTTTTCCGCCGGCGGCAAGGCGCGCATCATTGAGGTCCTTGGTCAATTCGGTTTGACCATAAACAATGACGGAACCGCCGGCGAACTTTTTCAAATGTATCCGTTCGCTCCTGCCGTCGAACGCCAGTCCAAAGCCGTCATGAACAAGCCCTTCACGCTTCATCCTTTCATCGACGTTGGCCTGGGTCAGCAAATCCGCCGTACCCTGCTCAAGAACGCCGGCGCGAATCCGGCCCTCTACGTAAGCGCGGCTGCGCCGTTCCAGCACAACGCAATCGACGCCCTGCAGGCTGAGGAGCTGAGACAGCAGCAACCCCGCGGGCCCGCCTCCAATAATGGCAACCTGCGTGCGCATAATTTTATATTTCCTTTTTTGGTCCGCAGCGGCCGGCGCGCCGACGCCGCCAATGCTATCCGTTCATTATCGCGCCTCGCGAGAAATTGCCGAATTCGAATGATCCAGCACGTATTCAATTAGCGAATATGCCGGCTTCAGCGCATTTTCGCGGGCGCCTTGAAATCAACGCCGTGAAGATGTTCAACCAGCCGCTTTTGCGCGCGCGTCGGCGCCCAGTCGCTCCTTCTAGTGATGGCGATCATCCGCGTCACCGGACCTTTCGGGTGCGGGAGCGCGCGCAGCAGGCCCGCCGCGATTTCATAATGAACCTGATGCGGCGAGAGCAGCGTCACCCTGTCGCTCTCGAGCAGAAGGCCGCGCGCAGCCGCTACGGAATTGCACTCGATCATATTGCTCGGCGGCGTGACCTTGTCGCCGCTGAACAGTTCGTCAAAACGCTCCCGCAATGGCGTTCCGGCCCGCGGCACGATCCATGGAAATTTCGCCAGTTGCGCAGGCGTGCATCTTTTTTTTCCCGCGAGCGGATGTCCCACACGGAAAATGATCTCCAGCGGATCTTCGAAAAAAGCGTCCTGAACGACATCGTCGATCGGCGCCGGCTCGCGCAGCGCCCCCAGCATGAGGTCGATATCGCCGTGCCGCAAGCCCGACAGGAGTTGCTCATAGGGACCCTCAACGATGCTTATTTCGCAATCGGGAAATTCCTGCAGGTGAGGCTTCAACGCTTTCGGCAGAATATAAGCGCGCGCAAGCGGCATCGCGCCGATGGCGATCCGCCCTGTTTCACGGCCGTGCAACGCGAAAAGTTCGGCTCTACCATGCTCGATTTCCGAGAAGGCTAACTTTGCGTATCGCACGAACGTTCGCGCGGTTTGCGTCGGCGAGACGCCATAGCGCGAGGATTCAAACAACGTCACACCCGCCAGTTGTTCAAGATCCTTTGCGCGACGGTGGATGGATGGTTGCGAGGCGCCGGTTTTGCGGGCGGCGAGGCTGAAATTTCCCGTTTCCACGACGGCAATAAGCGCGCGCAGTTGCGCTGACGTGACAAGCCGGTGAAAATTTTTAAACCCGCGCTCGTTATCTTTCTTCGCCAGGCTAAGCGCCTCTGCGGCGCCCGTTTGCAAATAGTTCAGTGAACGGACGACGCGATTGAGGAAAATCTCTCCCGCTGGCGTAACAAACATGCCCGAGCTTCGTCGCACGAATAACGCTGTCGCCAGCTCCGATTCGAGTTTTGCAATCGCCTGCGTAATCGCGGGCTGAGACAAATGCACTTGGGCGGAGGCCGCGTTGATGCTCTTGCGCTCAGCGACTTCGCGGAAACAATAGAGATGTCTGAAATTGATGCGCATGCGCCTGTGTGCATTCCCTGATGGCAATATGCTATAACATTTTCTTATACCCCTGTTCAAGCCGGCGGCGCCTTGCTTTGTCTGTTAAAACTGATGATCATGCGCAATTGTGCGGCTTCGATGTAGCGCTTCTCGATTTAGGGCCGCGCCTGCGATATGCTTGGCCGCATCGTTTTCTATTATGGAGCCGCTATGAAACTGTCCCTCCTCAACAGGCGCGCGCTGATCGCCAAACTTGGCGGCGGCACCGCAATCGCCGCCTTGCCGTCCGAGGTGTTGGCCGACGCCCTGGAACACCAACTGATGGACGAAGCGCAATACGGTCCCGCCTGCGCTGAGGTCGATATCATTAAAGTTGGCCGGGATTTGCGTCGCGGCGCCGGACAAGTATTTGACAAAACCATTGTGCCGCAACTCTATCGCATGCCGCAGCGCCCGACACTGATCGACTTTTTCAAGCTCCGGTTTTCCAATCCGACCGTGGCGCACTGTTTAAAAAGCGCCGCCCACGCGCTGGCTGACGGACAGCCGGAAAGATATGTGATGACGGCGCTCGTTCATGACGTAGCGCTGAACCTGATGAAATCCGATCATGCGTGGTGGGGAGCGGATCTTGTTGCGCCTTATGTTGATGACCGCATCGCCTGGGGCATTCGCCACCACCAGGCGCTCAGGTTTTATTCCGACCCTGAGACCGGCTATGAATATCCGGAACTTTATCATTGCGTTTTCGGTAAGGAATACGAGCCGGAGCCCTACATTGCGGACGCATACCGTCACGCGCGCGATCATGAGTGGTATATGGAAGCGCGTATGATCACGCTAAATGACACTTATGGGTTTCAGCCGGGCGCGCCGCCGCAGATCGATGCTTTCACGGACATTATAGGACGCAACTGGCGCCAACCCGAAGAAGGTCTCGGCTTCGACGGCAGCCCCGCCGCGCATATGTGGCGCACCCTTCTTAACCCGGAGCGCCCGTTGTAAATCGGCGCGCGCCACATCTACCAGTTATACTATCACAATCGGAAACAATATCAGCGATGTCCGAAACCGGAAAAAGCGTTCATATTTTGTTGCAATCGCAACTTTATATGTCGATTTCACTCCCATAGAAACCAGATATGCTTGATTTCCTTCAGTTTTCTTTTATTATAGAAAGTTGCCGATGCATCGAATTCGGTTTATAATAAAACCATTCGCCGATCTGGCGGCATGGGCGATGATGAGCAGGAGGTCACAAAATGTCTGGTGCGGAACTTATTTCAATTCTGGGTGCGCTCTTATTCGCCCTCGCGGTTTTGCCGGGCACGCTAGGCATATTGCTGATGACCTCGAAAATCGCTGCGAAGGCCTGGGGCGCGGAGCTCATTTATCAAAAAGCGCCCTGGGTGGCCGGCGCCGCCACACTTCTTATTATCGCCGGTTGGATCATGGCATCCGGCCCGACATTGATTATGCTCGGCGCGACGGCGTTTTATCTCGGCGTCTTTGTGTTCGGTTTTTTCATGCACACCAAATTCATGTTCAAGCCGGTTACGCAGCCGCTTTACATGAGCATTGACGAAGCGATTGAAAAATTCGGCCCCGACGAGGAGGTCGTCGGTGTAATCGACGACGACGGCGTTGCATGGGGTTACATCGCGCGTCTCGCGCGTCGCCCGCATATCGTCGAACAGCGCGCGGGATCCCACCCGTTTATGATGACCCATTGCATCCTCGCACACAGTTCAATGGCCTTTGCTCTGGAAGATAAGCTCGCAGCGCCCGACATCACCATAACGTCTGCGCTGGCGAACAACCTTGTCTTCTATGAAAAGAAAACAAAGTGCTCAATCATTCAGGCGCATAACGGTTCGCTTGAGGGCGGGCTTCCGTTACGCATGGTGCCGACGATCGCCGTCAGCCTGAAAACCTGGAAAGCCGCTTATCCAGAATCAAAAATCTGGTATCGCAACAAGGAATGGCGCGATGAGTTTTATCTCAAGTTGCTTGCCCGCGCAGACGTTATCGATCCCAACAGTTCGGTAATGGTCTATCCCTTGAAGCATGAGCTCGATAACCGCCTGCCGATGAAATCCATGGTGACCGGCGTTGAAATAGAGGGCCAGTCCCGGACTTATACGCTTGAACATTCCCGTATGAACAACCTGATCCACGACCATCTCTCAGGTGTCGATCTATTGGTCGCCTCCGGCTACGGAAACGATATGATTCAGGTTTTTGACCGCGAAGTTGACGGCGATGTATTGTCTTTCACTGCGGACGGTGAAAATAAGTTCATCGATAATCAGACAAAATCAATCTGGAACATGCGTGGCGAATGCCTCGACGGCACCTTGAAAGGGCGGCGGCTGGGGCTTATTCCCCATTACAACAAAATGTTCTGGTATGTGTGGGCGGATTACCATCATGGCGCCGAAATCTACAACTCTGCGGATCAGGCTGAAGCCGCTTAGCAATTAATGAGGCCGCGCATGTCGCCTGACGGAAACATCACTGCACGAACCAAATCTTCGCCGCGCGAAATACGAAGCTTCATCAACGGCGACTATGTAAAAAGTTCCGGCGGCAAGACATTTGAAAGCCGATGTCCGGCTGACGATTCTCTTGCCGCTGTTGTCGACGAAGCTACTCGTGAGGATGTCGATCGCGCGGTAAAAGCGGCGCACGCCGCGCTCCACGGGCCTTGGGGCCGGATGGACGTGGCCGAGCGCGCCGCTTTGCTTGACCGCGTTGCCGACATAATCACCGAACGCGTAGACGAATTCGCCGATGCGGAGATCAGCGACACGGGCAAGCTGATCGGGCCAACCCTGAAGGGCGAAATTCCACGCGGCGCCACGCAGTTTCGCGTCTTTGCTGAAATGGCGCGAACTGGTTTTCAAATGGCGCCGATTGCGTCGGAAACCCCGATGGGCAACGCAACCAATTATCCTGAACGCGCGCCCAAAGGCGTGATCGCGGCAATCTGTCCGTGGAATTTACCTTTTGTGTTATCGACCTGGAAAATCGCGCCTGCGCTTGCCTGCGGCAACACGATTGTGGTCAAGCCTTCGGAAGAAACGCCCGTGACAGCGACGTTGCTGGGCGACGTGATGAACGCCGCCGGCGTGCCGGCGGGCGTTTACAATGTCGTCAACGGTTACGGCCCGGATTCAGCCGGCGCATTTCTTGTGGCCCATCCCGGCGTCAACGCCATCACCTTTACCGGCGAGACCCGCACAGGCGCAGCGATTGCGGCGGGCGCCGCCAGCGGCATCAAGGACGTTTCGCTTGAGCTTGGCGGCAAGAACCCCGGCGTTATTTTCGCCGACTGCGATTTTGACAAGGCTGTCGCCAGTGTCGCCGCCGCGGTGTTCCATAATTGCGGACAGGTCTGTTTGTGTACAGAGCGGCTTTATGTGGAGCGCCCGATCTTTAACAAGTTCGTTGAGGCGCTGAAAGCAAAGGCAGAGGCGATGACGCCCGGCGATCCCCGCAATCCGGCGACGACGCTGTCGCCCCTGATCAGCCTGGGGCATCGGGAAAAAGTCCTCAGCTATTTCGAGGCGGCGCGCAAGGACGGCGCAACGATTGTCACCGGCGGCGGCGTTCCTGAAATGGATGAAGCGTTCGCCGGCGGCGCGTGGGTCAAACCGACAATCTGGACCGGACTGTCTGAAGATTCGCGCGTCGTAAAGGAAGAAGTGTTTGGGCCGGTTTGCCACATTCAGCCCTTCGACAACGAAGAAGAAGCAATCGCCTGCGCCAATAACAGCGATTACGGCCTCGCCGCCACCGTCTGGTCCGCAGACCAAAATCGCGCCCGGCGCGTCGCCTCGCAGATTGAGGCCGGCGTCGTCTGGGTCAATGGCTGGATGATACGCGAGCTGCGCTCGCCATTCGGCGGGTTCAAAAAGTCAGGCATTGGCCGCGAAGGCGGCGAATTCTCGCTCGATTTCTATACGGAAATTCGCAATGTCTGCGTGAGCGACAGCTGACCCTACACAAACAACTACTCGTGCCACGGCTCTGCGTCCGCCCCCGGTCCCCGCCTGGCGATGACGACATCGAGAACATAAGAACGCCCGTCACGCGCCACGGTCGCCGCGCGTTCAAGCGCTGCAGACAACGCGTCCGGATCGGTAATGCGCTCGCCGGCGGCGCCGTAGCCGCTCGCCATCGCCACATGATCAATCGCCGGATCATCAAGATTGATGCCGATATATTTACCCGTCTTGGCGCCGCGGCGGCGCTGACCGGCGATCGCCCAGCGATTCGCCTGATAGGCGAGATTGTTGAAGATCACCACAATGATCGCCTTGCGCAGACGCTGCGCCGTCCAAAGCGCCTGCAGGCCGAACTGAAAGCTGCCGTCGCCGACAAGGGCGATGACCTGTTTATCCGGCGCCGCAATCTTCGCGCCGACAGCCGCGCCGACGCCCCAGCCGAGACTGCCGCCGGATGAAATTAGATGCCGGCGGCCGCCATTTTCCTGATCGAATTTTACATGGTCCCAGATATGCTGGTCGGAGCTGACGCCTTCCGTCACGACCATCGCCGCCGGATCGATCGCCCGGTCGATCTCTGCCGCCAGCCGCTCCGGCGCAATCGGCGTTTCATTCCAGACGTTCTTTAACTGCGCATCGATGGACGCGCGGGTTTTAACCTTCAATCTCTCCGCCGCAGTCGCCCGCGCCTTGACGACGGTTTCATTCAAGTCCGCGCGCAACAACGCCGCGTCGATCCCGGCGAGGGTTTCCTGTGCGTCTGCGTAAATCAAATGATCGACCGGATAGTTGCGCGACAGATGTTCCTCGCGCACGCCGATTTCGATGATCTGCGCGCGTTCAGGAATAAGCGGATGCCCGCCGCGGGCGAGCGACAAACGGCTGGCGCCCGCCAACACCACAAGGTCGAATGGCGTTTCCGGGTTGATCGCCTGGCGCATGGCGCCGAGATAGCGCGGATGATCCGTCGGAAAACCCATGGAGGAGCGGCTTGACGATGTATCGCCGCTAACGACAGCGCCGAGCCGGTCGGCGATTGACTGCAGCTCTTTCAATCCGCCCCAACGGGGCAATTCGGCGCCGGCGACGAGCAATGGGTTGCGCGACTGCGCTAGCATCAACGCCGCTTTTTCCATTTCCTCTTTACCAGGATGAATAGGCCCTGCGGGATCGGAGCGGTCTTTTGGAATAATCCGGGTGCTTTCGATCTCTCCGCTCCAGAGATCGGCATTGACGCCAAGAAAAACCGGACCGGTGGGCGTTGCCGAAGCAAGGCGAAACGCGCGGCGCAATGATTCTGCGAGGTTTTCAGGCGTTGTCGCGCGAAACGAGAGCTTCGTATAAAGCTCCGCAACAGACTCGACTTTTGTCGTCTCGGTGAAAACGCCGAGATTTTCGCCGTCACTGCCGCTGAGGCCAACGCTGACAACGATGGGCGAATTATCCGCATGGGCGTTCACGATCAAGCCCAATGCGTTGGCGGCGCCGGTAATTGAGTGAACGTTGACGAAAGCGGTTTCACCAGCGACGCGCGCATAGCCATCGGCCATCGCCATCACCGGGCCCTCGTGCAACCCCAGCACATATTGAATGTCCTGATAGTCGACGAGCGCATCGACAAATCCGGCTTCATACGCGCCGGTGTTGCCGAAGACATGCGTTACGCCCCAGGCGCGCAGCGTCTCCGCCGTGACGTCGCCGCCAGTCGCCTTTTTGAGCGTGATGAACTCGCCGCCGGGCGGCAAAGGATCCGCATCGATATTTTGCGCCGACGCGCCGTTCGCCAGCTGGCTCGCCGCAGCCGCACCAACGCCCGCCGCCTTTGTCAGCACCAGAAAATCACGGCGGGACAAATCGCCGTTGATCAAATCGAACGTGGCTTTTCGCAGCATCGGATAACATCCAGCTAGTTTTTGATTTCGAAAAATTCGAAGGACACGCCGCTCGGACCGACAATAAACAGGACCCGGTGCGCATCGACTTCAGAGACGACATACCCGTCAGCGAAATCCGCCGGCGCCTGAAAGACGATTGGATAGCCATCTCGCGTAACCCGTTCTTTAATGGCTTCGACATCGTCGACTTCGATCGCAATATGGACCATGCCGACAAAGTCTTCATGAGGATGCCCCGCGAATTTCGCGTGTGGCCTCGACCGCGCCGGGTTTGAATAAAGCTCAAGGCGCTGACCGCGCGCATCGCTAAGGAAGAGCCGCTCGCCGCCCGTCGGCAGCGATACGCGCGAAATTACTTTCAATGACGAGTAGTCGGCGAGAAATCGCACCATCTCGTCAATGTCATCGAGCAGAACACCGACATGGTAAATACCGTTTTTGTAATCCCCTGCCTTGTCGGGAATTGTCACCGTGCTCGGCGCCGCCGCGTTTGCCGGCAAAGCGGCAAACAGCAGAAAAAGCAGTGCGACTGCGTGTGTCCTATCGTTCATTTAATTTACTCAGATGCAAAATATTTCTTATAATAGGCGAAAAAGTCGCCTTCCCAGTTTTCCATCACGATTGCGACGTCATGAGGGCTATTCGGGACGACGCCCCACTCATGCGGAATATTCTGTGTCGTCAATAGTTGGTGAAAATTGGAATTCCAGTCGAGAAGTCCGTCATCTGCGCCGACATAGATGCGCATGGTCGTGCGTTGTCTGATCTGCTCGGCGTTCGTTTCCGCCCACAGCCAGGGCGAGCGCTCCGCAGCATAGCCGGCGTCGCCGCCGAAAACATTCTGAAAAATTGCCTGACGTCTTGTTGCAAAGGTTTCCGGCGTATGCAGCGCCGCCGCCAGCATCGATACCGACGAAAAATGGTCGATATATTTGAAGCCGAGATAAGCCGCGCCATAACCGCCCATTGAAAACCCTTCAATGGCCCGGTTTTCACGGTTCGCTTTTGTGCGATAGGTCTTGTCGATATGCGGTATAAGCTCGTTGATGATCAACGATTCCATCGGCAACCTACCGTCCTTAGAGTCGGTCCACATGCCAAGGCCCGTTGGGTCGAGAACGCTGACGACAATCATCGCCGGCGCCTCGCCGTTGTTTATTGCCTTATCCAGGCGGCTTACGATCGGCGTTGCTTCATGCGGTCGGCCATAAGCGCCGTGCAGCCAGAAAACGACAGGATACCGCCGCTCCAGATTTTCCTCATAGTCGGGTGGAAGATAAATGTAGTATCCGACTTTTTCTCCAACCAATTGGCTTTGAAAATGTTGCGTTTTCCAGGTGGTGTCCCAGCGTCCGATTTCCCATTGCAGATCCATCGTGATGTCGGGATTGTTGACGGCGGGCTGGGCTGACGCTGGCGAGGCTGAGAGCCCGGCGAGCGACAGCGTCAAA
>JAJFGC010000273.1 GCA_021776345.1 Hyphococcus sp.
GACCGCAATGATCGCGGCGACCGCGACAAGCGCCGGTAAAGGGAAAGGAATATTTATCATGGCTAAACCATTCTTCAGACGCCGCAAAACTTGCCCGTTCTCAGGCGATGATGCGCCAAAGATTGACTACAAAGATCCAAAATTGCTTCAACGCTATGTTTCAGAGCGCGGCAAGATTGTTCCATCGCGGATTTCCGCCGTCTCTCACAAGAAGCAGCGCGAACTTGCGCGCGCCATCAAGCGCGCTCGTTTTCTGGCGCTCCTTCCCTACGCATCGGAGTAACGGGACATGGAAGTTATTCTTCTCGAACGGGTCGAAAATCTCGGCCAGATGGGCGACGTCGTCAACGTAAAGCCAGGTTTTGCACGCAACTTCCTGTTGCCGCAGAAAAGAGCTCTACGCGCCAATGAGGCCAACAAGAATGTCTTTGAGCAACAGCGCGCAGAACTTGAAACGCGCAACCTCGAACGCAAATCCGAGGCGGAAGCCGCCGCGGAGAAAATCAACGGTCAGTCTTTCGTTGTTATCCGTCAGGCTTCTGAAGCAGGCGCTCTCTTCGGCTCTGTCTCAACACGCGACATTGCCGAAGCAGCATCGCAAGAAGGCGTGAAAATCGAACGGGCCCAAGTAAGGCTGGCAAAACCGCTTAAAGCCCTTGGCCTCTTCCCGGTTCGCGTGGTTTTACACCCGGAAGTCGACTCGTCGATTAACATCAATATCGCTCGTTCCGAAGAGGAAGCGAAGCGCCAGGCTCGCGGTGAGAACGTTCTCGCAGAAAATGACGACGCCAATGACGAAGCGGCGGAAGAGAACGCGGCGTCAGAAGAAACGGCGGCAGAATTTTTTGATGAAGAAGCGCAAGCTGCAATAGGTGATGACGCTGAGGGCGAAGAAGCGAAAGAAGACAACGCTTAACTCGTCAAGTCTGATTAACAACATGTCCTCACGTACTGAGTGCGGGGAAAAATACCAGGGGCCGCGATCTTTCCACGCGGCCCTTTTTTTGTTCTAACCTTGTAATGGCGGATGGCGCGAACACAGCTGAATTATTCGATCAGGGGGCGGAGGAAAAACTTCCCGTCAGCCTTGACGCCGAACAAGCGATATTAGGGGCCATACTTTTCGATAACGAAATATTTTATCGCGCCGCCGCATTTCTAAAAGACGAACATTTTTACGATCCCGTCCACCAGTTGATCTATGAGGCGTGCAACGATCTCATTAATTCCGGGCGCCTCGCCTCGCCCGTCGCACTCGATACTTATCTTTCGAGTTCATCGGGTTATGTTGAGGCTGGCGGTAAAAAGTACCTAGAGCAGCTGGCGGCAAACGTGCCGTCTACGATCGGCGCCGTTGATTACGCAAAAATCGTTTTCGATCTTTCGGTTTGCCGCGGCCTCATGTCGATCGGCTCGGAAATGGTGGACCGGGCAAAAACATCCAGCCTTGAAGATCACCCGTCGCGCCAACTCGAAGAAGCAGAGCAGTCGCTTTACAAACTCGCAGAAACCGGAAAATACGGCGGCGGTTTTAAATCTTTTCGCTCTGCAATTACCGAGGCGATCGAACTTGCCAATGCCGCGGTAAAACGTGATGGCGGCCTTGCCGGGGTTGCCACCGAATTGCGAGACCTCGACCGCATGATGGGCGGCTTGCATCCGTCCGATCTCATCATTCTCGCCGGACGACCGTCGATGGGCAAAACCTCATTGGGCGTCAACATCGCCGTTAACGCCGCGCAAAGCTATCGCGCTGAAAAGCAGCCTGACGGCACGATGAAAGCGGTTGAAGGCGCAGTCGTCGGCATGTTTTCCCTCGAGATGGCGGCGGAGCAAATTGCGACCCGGATCATTTCCGACATCGCCCGCGTGCCTTCCGAGAAAATACGCCGCGGCGACGTCGATCAAAGTGAGTTTGATCAGATCTATCATGCGGCGCGCGAACTCGAAAAACTGCCGCTTTTTATTGACGACACGGGCGGTATATCGATTGCCCAGCTTGCGGCTCGGGCAAGGCGTCTGAAACGCCAACACGGCCTCGGCCTTATCGTTGTCGACTATCTCCAACTCCTCTCCGGGTCTGGCAAGCGCCATGACGGGCGCGTTCAGGAAATCACCGAAATCAGTATGGGCCTGAAAGCGCTCGCCAAAGAACTGAGCGTCCCGATCATCGCGCTATCGCAGCTGTCACGGCAGGTTGAATCCCGTGACGATAAGCGCCCGCAACTAGCAGACCTTCGCGAATCCGGCTCGATTGAGCAGGACGCAGATGTCGTGCTCTTTGTCTATCGTGAAAAATATTACCTTAGCCGGTCAGAGCCGCGCGAAGGCACAGAAGAGCATATGCAATGGATGGCGCGTCTGGATGAGGTTGGCGACACCGCCGAAATCATCATCGGCAAGCAGCGTCATGGACCGATTGGAAAGGTCGATCTTCACTTTGAGGAGAAATTTACCAAATTCTCCAACCTCGCCCATGACCGCTATGGAAACGGCTAAATCCGGCGCCGTTGCCGCCTGCTAACACTGTTGTGATCGATGGTCTGCGCTTATTACGGCGGCCATTTCAATCGACCTCGCCACGGCCCGTCTTTGATATAAAAAACTCAGTGAAAACAGAAGCCATCCCGATATTCTTTGGCGGCGGCATTAGCCTTTTCGAAGCAGCAAAATCGTGCAAAACAGCGTCATAAGAATTGCTGACAGGCCTTGGCGCGCGCGTTGATCACCGCTACCTCTAAGGCTTAAACGCGCTACGCCGAAATCCGCCGGGCCTATATCCGCTGCGCCGAGGGGAACGCCGAATGAACGTCTTTGCCTCCACAGGACGGTTGACTATCGACTCCGTCCGCGAAATCGGCCGCGTTGCGAATTTCGCTTTTCGCGGCGGCTTCAGCTGGTTTCTCGGTCCATTTTACTGGCGCGCTGTTTGGAGCGCACTCGCGCGCATTGGCTACGCCTCCCTGCCCGTTGTCGGCCTCACTGCAATTTTCACCGGCGGTGCGTTGGCGCTCAATATTTATGAGGGCAGCCTGTTACCGAATACCGAGGCGTTCCTGCCGCAAATTCTTGGCGTTTCGATTGTGCGCGAGCTTGGCCCTGTGCTCGCGGCGTTGATGGTCGCCGGGAGATGTTCGTCGGCGATGGCGGCCGAGATTGGCACGATGCGCGTAACCGAACAAATTGATGCATTGTCGACGCTGTCTGTTGATCCTTTCAAATATTTGATCGCCCCGCGCATTCTCGCAACTACGATCGCCTTACCTTTGCTGGTGTTGGTCGCCGATATTATCGGTGTTTACGGCGGTTACCTGGTGTCGGTATATGCGCTCGGCTTTTCGCCAGAAATTTACGTCAACAACCTGATAGATTTTATTAGTATGGAAGATGTAACAAGCGGCCTGATTAAGGCGACGGTGTTTGGTTTTTTGATCTCGGTCATGGGCTGTTATTATGGCTACACAAGCCGCGGCGGCGCCGGCGGCGTTGGCGCGGCAACGCGCACAGCGGTTGTCGCGGCCGCTGTCTCTGTTCTCGCGTCAAACTATTTCATGACGTCATTGTTGGTGGATGTGTAACACCGGGAAATGAGCACGCATCCAAAAATATCGATCCGCGATCTCCACAAAACGTTTGGCGACAACGAAGTTTTGCGCGGCCTCGATCTTGACGTTGAAGAAGGCCAGTCGCTGGTGGTCATTGGCGGGTCTGGCACTGGCAAATCGGTGCTGATCAAATGTGTTCTGACACTCCTTAAACCGGACCGGGGACGCATTGCGGTAGACGGCGCAAATATCGCCCGACAAACGGATCGCGACCGCCGAATGATGGCGGAGAAATCTGGCATGTTGTTTCAAAGCGCAGCCCTTTTCGACAGTATGAAGGTCTGGGAGAATGTCGCCTTTCGGTTGATCTATGCCGACAAAAAAACCCGCCAACAGGCGCGGGAAAAAGCGATCGATTGCCTTGCCCAAGTTGGCCTCGCACCTGAAATTGGCGAGCTCACACCGGCTGAGCTATCGGGCGGTATGCAAAAACGTGTGGGTCTTGCACGCGCGATTGCGGCTGACCCGGAAATCCTGTTCTTTGACGAGCCCACCACCGGCCTCGATCCGATCATGGCGGATGTTATCAACAATCTCATTGTCGAACGCGTTAAGGCGCTGGGCGCCACCGCCATATCAATCACGCATGACATGGCGTCCGCGCGCAAAATCGCCGACGAGATCGCCATGCTCTATCAAGGCCGCATCATCTGGCGCGGCCGCCCGGACGAGATTGAAAACTCGGGCAACCCGATGGTTGATCAGTTCGTCCACGGACGCGCCGAGGGGCCCATCCAGATGCAAGTCCGTCGCGACTTCAGAACAAAAAGCTAACTTTTTATTCCCACTCGATTGTGCCGGGTGGTTTTGACGTTACGTCATAGACCACCCGATTGACGCCGCGAACTTCGTTGATGATGCGTGTTGCGCATGCGCCCAGAAAGTCGTGGCTAAACGGATAATAATCCGCCGTCATGCCGTCGGTAGAATTCACCGCGCGAAGCGCCAGTACATGATCATAGGTGCGTTCATCACCCATCACGCCCACCGTCCGCACCGGCAACAGGACTGCGAAAGCCTGCCAGATATCATCATAAAGCCCGGCCTTGCGGATCTCATCAAGATAAACCGTATCCGCCTTGCGCAAGATATCGGCTTTTTCTTTGGTGACCTCGCCTGGTATCCGGATCGCAAGCCCCGGCCCCGGAAAGGGGTGGCGCCCGACGAAATGCTCCGGCAGACCCAGCTCGCGGCCAAGCACCCTCACTTCATCTTTAAAAAGCTCACGCAACGGCTCGACGAGTTTCAAATTCATCCGCTCAGGCAACCCGCCGACATTGTGGTGAGACTTGATCGTCACCGACGGCCCGCCGTCGAAAGAGACGCTCTCAATCACATCCGGATAGAGCGTTCCTTGCGCCAAAAATGCGGCGCCCTCAATTTTGTTGGCTTCCTCTTCGAAAATATCGATGAACGTCGCGCCGATAATCTTGCGTTTCTTTTCCGGATCATCGACGCCAGCGAGCTTGTCGAGGAATAGGTCTTCCGCTTCCACATGGATCAGCGGAATATTGTAGCTGTCGCGGAACAATCGCACGACGTCTTCGCCCTCGCCGGCGCGCATCAGCCCGGTATCAACAAAGACGCATGTCAGCTGCTCGCCAATCGCTTCATGAATGAGGACCGCCGCAACGGATGAATCAACGCCGCCGGATAACCCGCAGATAACTTTAGCGTCGCCGACTTGCGCACGAATGCTCTCAATCGCTTCTTCGCGAAACGCCGCCATGGTCCAGTCGCCGGTCAGTCCGGCAATGTTCCACGTGAAACATTTTAAAAGGTTGGCGCCATCGGGTGTGTGCACAACTTCGGGGTGAAACTGAACGCCATAAATTTTTCGTTCCTCATCTGCGATTGCGGCGAACGGTGCGCCATCCGATTTGGCGATGATCTCAAACCCTTCGGGGATCGCGTTGACGCGGTCGCCATGGCTCATCCACACTTGGCGCGTCTCGCCCACTTCCCAGACACCGTCGAAAAGCGGGCTCTGTTTGACCACCTCAACATGCGCGCGGCCAAACTCCTTATGATCGGATTGCTCAACATCGCCGCCAAGCTGCGCGCAGATGGTTTGCTCGCCATAACAAATGCCGAGAATCGGGACACCGAGCTCAAAAATCTCGTTTGCCGCCCGAGGCGACGTTTCGGTGTTTGCGCTCGCCGGACTGCCGGAAAGGATCACCGCCTTTGGCGCGTACTCGGCAAGAAAAGCGGCATCAACGCGGTTATAGGGATGGATTTCGCAATAAACGCCAATCTCTCTCAAGCGCCTCGCGATCAACTGCGTTACCTGACTGCCAAAATCGACGATCAGGGCGCGCTCGTGGATTGCTGCATGGGTTAGTTGGGGCATGGCGCCGCGTTTAGCGGAGTCTTGTCTGGCCGTCACTAGGCTTTTGTCTCCTTTCACGGTTGTTCTTTTGCCTATCTGAAACACATCGAAAAAGCATTCTACGGCGCCCCTGAGAGTGGTCGATAAGTTTCGACCAAATATAGGTTTTATTGAAGAATACCCTCCTACGGTTGTACCGCAGCCGATCTGCTCAACTCGAAAATTGCCCCTTACCGCCATTGACATTTCGCTTAAAAAGCATATTTCGGAAAATGCCTAAATAAAAAGCAGCGGGAGGGGCCTATGGGCAGACGGATAATTGGCGCAATCGCGCTTTTTCTATTGGCGATGCTGGGCGTTTGGGCCGCGATTGCAGATGCGGACATCCCTGCCGACATTCTTGAGCGGACAGGCCTCAGCGAACAGACGCTATTGCTTCTGTCGATGGTAAACAATGCGCTGATCGTCGGCATCGCTGTCCTCATTGGCGCCGTCACCGCGCACCGGGTCGGCCTTTACTCTATTGTCGCCCATCCGGCTGACAAAATTGCGCGCAAGCTATCTGCATTTCCGCTCTATCTGATTTTGGGGGTTGTCTTTGGCTTTGCGGTCGCCATCGCCGATCATTGGGCGTTTACACATATCGAGGCGTTGCGGGCGCTCGAAGAAGGCAAAGGCGCCGAGCTCGCCAGCGCAAGCCCCGCCCTCGCCGTGCGGTTTCTTTATGGCGGCATTACCGAGGAAGTGCTCCTTCGCTGGGGGATGCTGAGTTTCTTCGCCTGGATTATCTGGGCGGTCACGAAAAGCCGGGGCGCCGCGCTGGGCGTTGCCATTCCGGTCGCCGCGCTTTTGTTTGGCGCCGGGCATCTGCCCGCAGTTTACGCCATGCTGGAAACCGTTCCCATGGAAATGGTTCTTCGCGTCATCGCACTCAACGCCGTGCTCGGCGTCGCTTACGGCGTAATTTATGCGCGCAACTCACTGGAAGCGGGCATGGTCACCCATGCGGCGACTCATGTCGGCATGTTAAGCGCCGGACATATGTTCGCCTAAAAATACACGGGGGCTATTCTAGTCAGCGCTTAATCGTCGCCGGTCTACCTCAGACTGCACCAGCCGCCACACAATTGCATCAACTTCGGCGAGAGCATTGCCGCGATTGGTGATAGCAAATATTGCAATATTGCGCTCAGGCGCAACCCAGGCATAAGCGTACCATGCCGTATTTGACCCTGTATGCGCCAGAACAGTAACATTGGGCCCAATGTCGTCACGCACTTCCCATCCCATCGCATAAGCCTCACTTGAGCCTATTGCGGGTTCAAATAACAATTTGAAACTTTCTGCTGAAAGCAAGGTTGAATTTCCGGACGCGCCCTTCAGGATAAATTGAAGATATGCGCCATATTCAAGTATCGTCATATGGGCCCGGCCCGCTGGCGAAAGCATTGCAGGATTGTCTGCTTCCGGGCCTGGCGCAACTGGCTCCCGGCCGCGATGTCCCCAAATCGCGTTCGCTCCTTCCGGAGCGCCAAACCCGGCGGATGTAAAACCAAGCGCAGAAAAAAGGTACGTCGCCGTAAGCTCTTCATAAGATCGCCCAGCTGCGGTTTCGAGCATATGTCCGGCAAGAACATAACTATAATTCGAATACGAGACATCCGCGCCCACTTCGGAGGCCGGAGGCGATGACAACAGCGCAATGACGGCTTCGCTTCTTTGCCGCACAGGATCGCTAGAACGATCAGAAGAGTTGAGCCATTTGTTAAATACGTCGCGCGCCGCGTCCGTACGTTCAATGCCAGCATTCATTTTTAGTAATTTTTCAAGCGTGACATTCTCCCACGCCGGATCCGCCGCCGCCGCCAAATCAGGAAAGGCGTCTGTGACAGATTGATCCCATGAGATAACGCCCTCTTCCACCAGCATCGCTGCAAGAACGGCGGTCATGGCTTTTGTTAACGAACCAATATGGACTGAATCATCGAGTTCCACGCGTTGTGTATCAAAACGGCTACGCACGCCCTGAAACCCGGCCGCGACAATCTGGTCCTGATTTACGACGATGGCTCCTACGGCCGGCAAATCAGTGCGCGAAAGGACGGCAGACAAAAATTCATCAATTTCATAAATGCCGGTTTCTTTATTATACTCTGTGTAAGGATTTATGTCAGTAAAGTCATAACTCTTTGGAAAATACTTATTATAAATAAAATACCCACCAACGGCCAAAACAGCGATGATAGCGATCAAAAATACAGTGCGCATCTTTTCCCCTCGATATTACTGCGATTTAGCAATGTACTTATTACGGCACAAAACCGCCACATAGAATCCGTCAGCGCGAATTTTATCCGGGGTAAGCCGAAGGGCGCCGTCCGGCGTTGCGCATTGTTCAAGCCCTGCACGGCCCTCGTCGGTGATTAATCCGGAGGCGGTGATTGCATCGAGCGTTGGAACGACCGTGAATTCAGGATGATCGCCAAGAAACACCGCCAGGCGATCCTCATTTTCTTCCATCAGAAATGAACAGGTCACCCAGATCATGCGGCCGCCGGGTTTAACGAAGCGCGCGGCCTCACGAAGCACGGTGTCCTGCTCACTCATTCGGCGGTGAAGCTGTTTTTCAGTAAGCCGCCATTTCGTATCCGGGTGACGCCGCCAGGTGCCGGCGCCCGTGCACGGCGCATCGACAAAGACAACATCCATCTTACCAGCGAGATCGTCCAGCCCTTCATCACCGGCATTTTTAAAATCAATGGGCGAACGCACTTGCAAATTTCTGACGCCTGCGCGTTTGGTGCGATGGAAAAGCGGTTTCAGGCGTCGTGCGTCATTGTCATAGGCGTAAAGCTGGCCAGTGTTTTCCATAAGCGCCGCCAGCGCCAGCGTTTTGCCGCCGCCGCCCGCGCAATAGTCGAGCACTTGTGCGCCTTTGATCGCTCCTGCCGCTGCGGCTGCAATCTGGCTCCCGAGATCTTGCACCTCAAGCCAGCCTTTGTTGAAGGCGGGAATGACGGTCACCGCAGGCGCCCGCACCGACGGGTCCGGCGCGGCAATACGCGCGGCGGTCGTCAGTACGGGAATGGCTTCGCCCTTGACGGTCTTTAATGCTTTCAGCGATTTTTCCGGCGCGGCTTTTAGCGTGTTAAGCCGAAGATCAACGTCCGCACGGGTCGCAAAATACGCCATCACGGTCGCGGCGTCATTGCCAAAAACCCTATCAATGTTTGGCGTAAGCCACTCAGGGAAGTCGCCGGCAGTATGAGGTCTGCGGGCGGCAATGGCGGCTTCCTCTGCCTGCACGTTGTCAGCGCCGCATGGTGAAGAGTAAACCGCGTCGTTAAAGTCGTCGGCAAGCGCCGTTTGTTCATCATGGCTAAGAGCGCCCGGCCCGTGCGGCTCTTCAGCCGCGATCTCAGCCAGTTCATCAGCGGAAATATTCCAAAGAAACCGCGCCGCCCCGAGCACCAAGCCGCGCGGACTTTCATCCTTCATCATCGCGGCGAGAGAATTTTTCCGCCGCAGCACGTCAAGACAAAGCCCCGAAATCCACGCCCGGTCTTTCGCGCCCGCATACCGGTTGTTGCGCCCCCAATCGGCAATCGCGCTTTTCAAAGGCACGCGCCGCGCCTCAAAGTCGGCCAGGATTTCGATCGCTGCTGAAAGCTTGCCCGCTGGTCTCATGATGGTTCCTGATTGAGCCCAAGCTCTTTTTGTAATTTTTTCGTGAGGCCCAGCGAGACAATGCGATGACTGTCCGCAAGGTGGTCGCGCAGCGCCCTGGCGCTGAGGCCCGGCTTGTCATAATGCTGGATCCATTTCATTCCGCGCGAAGCAAGATAAGGCGCGGGGCGAAGACCCGGTTGATCTTTCAAGACTTCAAAACCGATATCGGAAACCTTGAACGTAATCCCGGTCAATTTGCCCTCATTCCATCCGCCGACCGCAAACATTTTGCCGCCGACTTTCCAGACATGCGCCCCGCCCCATTGCACAACATGTGTCGTCGCCGGAAGCGATCCGCAAAATTTATTATAGGCTGCGAGATTCACTAAGTCGCCGTTGGATAGTTCGGCGCTTCGCGGGTGATGGCGACGTCGTGGACGTGGCTTTCTTTTAAGCCGGCGCCGGTGATCTTCACGAACCGCGCGCGTTTTTGCATTTCCGGGATTGTCGGCGCGCCGACATAACCCATGGAGGCTCTGACGCCGCCGACAAGCTGATGCAGGATCGGACCGATGGCGCCTTTATAAGGGATACGCCCCTCAATGCCTTCGGGCACCAGCTTCATCTGTTCACTGACATCGGCTTGAAAATACCGATCCGCAGAGCCCCGCGCCATCGCCGTGATCGAGCCCATGCCGCGATAGGATTTGTAGGACCGCCCCTGATATAAAAAGACCTCGCCCGGCGCCTCGTCCGTGCCTGCCAGCAGCGAGCCGATCATCACCGTGTCGGCGCCGGCGGCCAGCGCTTTTGCAACGTCGCCGGAAAATTTGATGCCGCCATCGGCGATCACCGGCACGCCGTCTTCCCGGCCCGCCCGCGCTGCATCTATCACCGCGGTCAATTGCGGCACGCCGACACCGGCGACAATGCGCGTCGTGCAGATCGAGCCTGGTCCGATGCCGACCTTGATGGCGTCCGCGCCAGCGCCCGCCAGCGCTTTCGCGCCCTCATAAGTTGCGACATTACCGGCGATAACTTGCGTTGCGTTCGATGCGCGTTTGATGCGCGCGACTTGTTCGACAACTTTCGCCGAGTGACCATGGGCCGTGTCGATTACCACCACGTCGACGCCGGCGTCGATCAACGCCTCGACACGCTCATAGCCAGTGTCGCCGACACTCGACGCCGCCGCCACAAGCAGACGCCCTTCGGCGTCTTTCGTCGCCAGCGGATAGGCTTTGGCTTTTTCCATGTCTTTGACGGTGATGAGGCCGACGCAGCGATAATCCTCATCAACAACAATGACGCGCTCAATCCGGTGCTGATGAACAAGAAGCGCGGCCTCTTCGCTGGTCGTCCCGGGGCGCACTGTAACGAGATTGTCCTTCGTCATCAGCTCACTGATTTTCTGGTCCGGATTATCGGCAAAACGCATATCCCGGTTGGTCAAAATCCCGACCAGCTTGCCAACACCATTAGCGTCAGGCGCTTCGACCACCGGAAAGCCGGAAATCTTTTTCATATCCATGATGGCGCGGGCTTCGGCGAGCGTTGCATCCGGCGGCAGGGTCAACGGATTGACGACCATACCGCTTTCAAAGCGCTTCACCCGGCGGACATGCTCGGCTTGTTCCTCGATCGAGAGATTCCGGTGTAAAACGCCGATGCCGCCATTCTGCGCCATCGCGATCGCCATTTCCGCCTCGGTGACCGTGTCCATCGCCGAGGCAAGGATCGGAATGTTGAGCGTGATCTTTTTGGTCAGCTTTGCCCGAACATCGACGCCCGACGGCATCACCTCTGACGGACCGGGCTCTAAGAGCACATCATCAAAGGTCAGTGCTTCACGAATTTGCATGGCGCAATCCCACTCTGGAAATTTCTTTTCTTACACAGCGCATCGTTCCAATTATTCCTTGCTCACCGCAACAATAGTAACAGTAAAATTATCTACGGCCGTTTGGTCTGTCATAA
>JAJFGC010000274.1 GCA_021776345.1 Hyphococcus sp.
CCCATAAGCTTTTATATCTGTCGGATAGGCAAGCAATTCTATTCCATCGGTCAGCACAAGACGAACACCGACAACAAAGCGAACGCCCAATTGTTTTGCGGCGCTATGAGCGCGAACAACGCCGCTGAATGTATTTTTATCTGTAATGGCGATGGCCTGAAGCCCAAGATCAGCGGCGCGGGCGACTAACTCTTCTGCGTGCGACGCTCCGGTCAGAAAAGTGAAGTTAGACATGGCCTGTAATTCAGCATAGCTCACGGAAACTTCCCCGCGAGATACCACTGTGGCGGTGACTCACCCGGATAAGTGAGAAGCCATAAGCTAGAACCATTGTCCGTGTGAACGATCCAGTAGTCGCGTGCGCGCTTATCACCATCGCGCCACCATTCAGCGGTTAATCGCTCAGGGCCTTTTGCACGTTTAACCGAATAGACAGCGCGTCGCCATTGAAAGCGTTTCGGTGGACGACCTGGCTCCAGCATAAGCAACTGCTTTGGACGCTGATAAACCCGTAACGGGCGTTTGCGCGGCGCATCAATCCAAACCGGCTCGCTGGCCTGATCGATGGCTTCAACATGCCCAAATTCGCATTCAGGTAAATGGCTGTCGTGTCCTGCAAATTGTTGAACGCGGTCGGCGCCAAGCCTATTGCTCAAGGTCGTTTTGAGCCTTTCGTTTGACTCTCTTTCAAGTGGTTTTTCACCAAATTCAGTTTGCTTTGGGTGTAGAGCTTCAATTTGCTCGGCCACAAGCCGGAACCAATCAGCGCCAAACTCTATTTCTAGTTTATCAAGCGGATGCGCAAATTGCTGGACCACCAGCTTTGTTGCGGCACATGGTTTTGAAAACCCGACTTTCAGTACGTGATCGCCTGTATCAACGCAGCGAACTGTAAGCTTGAACCGGCGCGCGCCTTTTTGGTCATCGTTTAGCCGGGTGCATACAGACATTGATAGCCGTTCAAGAACGGCGTTCAAATCTGACACTAATCCAATCGGCTCCGGTACTGTCATCCGAGCAGCGTAGATCGGCGTCGCCGAGGCTGGCGCGATTGGGTCCGGCTCTTGTCCCAAGCTAGTGCCGAGCGCGTGAGTGATCCCTAGACCAAAACGCCTCGCTAATTCATTAGATTTAATTTCGTAAAGCTGCCCGATGGTCTTAATGCCGGTGCTAGCAAGCTCGGCCACAACGGAAGTGTCGATTTGAAGGGCGGCAATAGGCAGTGACTTCAACGCATGACGAGTCTTCCCGCATTCAGCAATGGTGATCTGTGTTGTGCTGAACCGCGCCAACGCATTCGCCCCGCCTTTTGTATCTGCGATACCAATCCGGGCGGCAATACGCATGTCATTAAGGCGCGCTAGCGCCTCTTCGGCCATGGTCTGTTCGCCGCCAAACAAATGCGCGCAGCCTGAAATATCGAGATAAAGGCCGTCTGGTGCATCGGGAGCGACCCAGGGCGAAAGGACATCAGACCAGCGCTGTAAAGAACTAAGTAAGGCGGCTTCTCGCATCTGGTCCGCTGGTTCTGTCAACAGGTCAGGGCAGATTGCGCGCGCATCGGGCAAGCTAAGACCTGCCGTTACCCCAGCCCTTAAGGCAAGTTCGTTTACATGCGTCAGCCGCCAAGCGTTTTTGCTCTCAGCGATAATCGCAAATGGGCCCTCCGTTTGCGGATCGCCTTGGCGAACACGGCGATCAAGCGGTAGGCGCGGAAACCAAATCGACAATACGCGACGCACGGTCTTCCCCCTTTATTGAAACCCGCCAGTCGCCCAATACTCCCGACTTGTTTTTTGTGAGCCTCCAGTTCCACATATTTTCCGCACAAGGTTCACAACTCCAGCGCGTTTGCGCCGCAGAAGTTTGTGCACGGCCTGAAATAAGGGCGATGCCCAACGTACCGCCTTCCTCAGCGGCAAGTTGTAGTCTTCGGCTTGTTTTTAAATCTGGACCGTCACCTAATTCAGCAATGACGCACGCGGCGCCGCCGCATAGTAATGCCTGCTGCATCGCCCAAAGGTTCTCATCGCGCGTTACGCCGCTCACAAGAATGAAACGGGACGGATCGATAAACTGCTGCAACGAAGTTGGCGCTAAGGCGAATAAATCCCGCTCCTGTCCAATCCAAACAACAGCGCCGGAAGTATGCGCGGCGACTGTGACGGCGAATAAATCGGCGGCTGAGCCCATGACTTCATGCACGCGCGCGCGGGCAAGATAAACACGATTTCCAAGGGAAATTGCGTCAAAATCCTGAGTACAAATATCCATTGCCGCGCAAACGCTTGCGCGGGCTGTCGTGCTTGATTGCTTCATAAGTTCTTATTTTGTTCTCATGGGGCAAAAAGAGTCAAGCGGTTGCGCAGTGCCTCGCGCAGTGCATTGATTTTCTTAAATTATTCTGTGAGTGATTGCGCAGGAATGCCGGAGCGGAAAATGCCCCGAGAGCGCTGGCGAGAGGGTTTATCTACACGCCGGTTGCCGAGCTGAAGACCTTGGCTGGATACCTGTCGATAAGCCGCAAAAGTAATTTTGGCGCTGTAGGAATCGCGCACATGAGGAATCGGTGATGCGACAGAATATTTTTAGCTATTTGCTGACATCCCGATACATACCTTCTCTTTCGTCAAAATACGCGCTGAATCCTCTATTTTTAAAGTTAGCGGTGGTTGTACGAACAATAGGTTTTCTCGGCTTCATCGCCAATGTGATCGCGTTGTCTTCATTGATATATGGCGCGTTTCAAGAACCTCTTGGTCCGTATATGCAAGACATTATGGGCGGAGTTTTGCAGGCCTATGCGAGCGTGCGAGACGCTATTTTTGAAACCTTGGGCTCGGCGCTTACAACAATGACTAACGGGCTAAAAAACTATTTTTCATGGTTGCCATGGGCGCCATGGTTCACTCTCTCATCAATTGGGCGGGATGTAATCGTGATGTATGCACTTGGCGGAAGCGCTGCGTTTCGAACCATGCAGGACCTAATGAGAGAAAAGTATGGGCCGTCAAACTGGAATTGGATTTTGCGCGTACTGCGCGACGCTGTTTTCTGGCCAATCGCGATGTCTTCGCATTTATTGCGTTGGTTCTCCGGATCAAAAGTAGCCGAACGAAGCCACACAGGGTTCATACGTTTCTACAAGCAGCTTGTTTTGGTATTAATCGGTTCAGTGGTGTTCTTTCTCCTCGTCTTCGCTGAAAACATATTCGGACTGTGAAGCGTTTACATAGCAGCTTCTAGCGATTAGTCGTAAGTCGCTAGGCGAGGACGCCCGGGCGGTGCAAGGGTGAAACGTGCATAATGTAATCCAGCCCGACGAGGCGTCGATGCGGCCTCGTTCACTCGCCTAACAACGGACACGTAAGAAATTTGCCTAGGAGCCGTTCCTGGCGGGCTTTAGCCGGACCTTTATATAGTGCTTAGACTGAGTTTCGAGCAAAACCGGGCATCAGAAATTTTGGGTCTGAGCGGACACATTTGGCCCTTTTTTGCTGTATGTTTGTCATTTCAAAACAGCAAAACTAAAGCACATTTCAGACATTCACGAATTCCGATAATGTGGGTGATTGGGCAAAGAAATCGATTATTCCTAACCATCCGACGTTGCACTGATCTTCAAAAGGTCACTGTACCACGCGTCCCAATTGTCAGCGCATCGATCCTTCTTAAGCTCTGATGCACGCATTCTAGCTGTAAGTTCCGCTACATCCGCACGTGTGTAGGAACCGTCCGAGAGAGAGCCGTCTGGAATGTTTACGGTGACGTCCGCCGCACATTCGCGAAGATAAGCCGGTGGCGTGGGGAGTTGGAGACCGTATGGCAAAAAAGCTATCCCCGGAAGAGAGGACGAACCAAGTGCCTTAATGAGGGTTTCACGTGTTTCGTTTCTACTGATGAGTCCCGCATCGATGATGAACTTTAAGTTATTGGCTGATTGCTCCTGCGTCTGCCCTCGTACCATCTCCAGTATCAGTGAATTATCAGATCGTATCTTTTCTATGTCATTGTCAGACGTAGCCTTCACAATAGTCGCGCCGATATTCAGGAACCCCGCAACTGCGGCAGCGGCGATTGACAGCACGAGTGGCGAAGTCCATGCCCGATCGGAAGTAGGCTTTTCGACGGACTGTTGCGCCATATTAATCCTCAAGAATGGTAAAGGAGACGCATCAACCGTTAGTGAATTTTTCTTGCAATATTCTTAATCAAAGCTCGGAGAGGTCCATCCTCTTTAGGCGTATTGTCCGCATGAACATGGTGTTTTGCACGTCCAACAAAAATAATTATTGGTCGCATCAGAAGGTAAACTACCGCCGGGACTCAGACATTCGCTTTGGTGCTGTCTACTTCCGCTTCTGGTGATTAATTGCCAGTCGTCGCGACGAGCAGGTGCGACGGCAATGCGCGCAGAAGCCGACGTTAGCTCTGTATCGGCTCTGGGCAGAAAGCAGGCAGCCGAATTCTATTCGGCATTAGCTTCTTTAGAGGGACTAAGTAATTTTTTACTTGAGCGTTTTTCTAATCTTGCGCTGGGGACATTTAAACCCCACCGGCTCTCAGCGTAGAACTCTAAAGCCTTGCGCGTTTCTATACAAAGGGTGGGCCCGGAAAATCCATATTCACGTCGAACAGCGTCTTTCTGGCGCTTTGATAAAGTGGATCTCGGAACGAGATGAATTTGAACGATTGTGTCCCAATCATGATCAGGCGGTAACTCAGAATCAAGGGGCCGCGTCTTGAACGAGCTCGCTTGATTAATTCGCACAGGCAGATAGTCGCGATACTCATCATGTTTATAACTGAAAGCTCGGATATGTAGGCGCTCTCCATCAGAGCCAAAACAAACTGGCGCAATCCACTGCGCCTCATCTTTGCCTGTTGTCATTGAAGTATATTTTGTTTCTATCGCTTGTCGTTCATCCATCGCCCTGTAGAGCTTTGAGACGATATTGACCTCTTGATGACGATGTAGACGCGGTAATTCGTCAAACCGGGAAGTGTCAGGTTCAGACAAAATATTCTGGTAATCTCTGTGAAGTTCATCAGGACATAGGCTGACATGATTTTCGGCAGCAAGATATGTTTTACGGCCTGGATCATATGTTGGTGGTGTTTCCTCTGCCCGGTCCAAATAGGCTTTAAAATCAAGGGCCGCCTGTGCTGTGGATACGCCGAAACGTTCTATCAAATCGCTGCGATTAGCTGTCCCTCTCCAAGCGAAGCATTGGTCTAAATAAATCAACCGTTCGCGTTGCGCATATTTCAGGTCATCAAATATCATTATGATTTTCTAGTTGACTCAATCGCTAATGTCCATCTAAAAACTATACATATAAAAAATATATGGATAAGACCATGAGATTTTTACATACAAGCGATTGGCACCTTGGGCGGCAATTTTATGGGCAATCTCTTGAGGCTGATCATGACGCTATATTGGAGCAGGTGTTTGAAGCGCTCGTCGCGCATAAAGCAGATGCGTTGATTATTGCGGGCGATATTTATGATCGTGCTTCACCGCCGGCGACAGCGGTTCGTCAATTCAATAACTTTATCCAACGTGTAGCGTCAAAAACAGAAGCGGCCATTGTTCTCATAGCTGGCAATCATGATTCCGGAGACCGAATTGGATCAATGGGACTGGTTGCGGATTCTAACAGAGCGCTTATCCGCGGGCCGCTTATGGCAAATGAACGACCTCTGTTATTAGAAGACGAACACGGTGTTGTCGCGTTCTCGGCACTCCCCTTCGGTTATGAATATGCCGCGCGAGAGTGTTTTGAGGTCACAGATATCGAGACGCCTGCTGATGTCATTAAAGCTCAAATCAATGCTGCAAAGATAAACGTGTCTGATGGGGCCCGATGGGTTGTGACGGCACACGCTTGGGTATCCGGTGCAAGCCCGAGCGAAAGTGAGCGGAGTCTCGGCCGCACGGTTGGCGGTATCGAAACCGTTTCGGCTTCCGTCTTTGAGGGCGCTGATTATGTCGCTCTGGGCCACTTACATCGCCCTCAAAATATTGAGGCTGACCATATTCGATATTCAGGGTCACCTCTGGCGTTTGGGTTTGATGAGTCGGACGCAAAAAAGTCGATGTCATTAATAGATATGGACGCAAGTGGGGACATTACGATGACCGAAATCCCGTTTACGCCGATCAGGCAAGTCCGCATTTTGCGGGGTAAGTTAAGCGACCTGCTCGCAAGCGGCGAGCCGTCAGATGATTTTGTGAAGGTCATTCTCACTGATGAAAATCGTCTGATCGATCCAATGAAGCAAATACGGGGTCTGTACCCCAATGCAAGCGCTCTATCGTATGAACGTGATGAGACTCCTCATAACGTCAAAACAACGAATGTCGTCACGTCTTCCCTGACTCAGCCTACTGAAGTCATCAATGAGTTTCTAACTCATGTTCGAGGATCCGCAAAAACCGAGCAGGAAGCCGCTATCATTGATGCCTCGCTTGCAAAACTGTCGGAGGCAGAGACTTAATTATGCGCCCCATCACACTGACCATGACAGCCTTTGGGCCTTATGCCGAAGAAGAAACCGTGGATTTTAGAAACGCAGTCAAAAGCGGGCTTTTCGGTATCTATGGTTCCACGGGGTCCGGCAAATCAACGATATTCAGCGCAATGACTTTCGCCCTCTTCGGGGAGGCGTCCCACAATGAACAAGACACATCATCGCTCCGGTCGCATCATGCAGAAGATGACACCCTCACCAAAGTTGAGTTTGTTTTTGAGGTTGGCGCGTCTCGCTATCTCATTCGACGCACACCTGATCAGATGCGTCCTGCAAAGCGTGGCGATGGTGAAACAAAAGAGACGCATAAGGCTTGGCTATTCGATGTGACTGGCATCGAGCCTGAAGACATATCTGACAAAAATTGCGGGAAATTGCTGGCCGAAAAAAAGGTCAGTGACGTAAAAGCCGCAATCCAAGAGCGCCTCGGATATGGCGCAGATCAATTCCGCCAAATCGTGCTGCTTCCACAAGGCAAGTTCGAGACATTTCTCACAGCCAAAACAGATGAGCGCATGAAAATACTGCGCGATCTATTTGACGTGTCACTTTATCGGAAACTTGCCGGCACGCTCAAAGATCAGGCGAAAGCCACAGAAGACAAGGTGAAGATTGATCGGCTGACCTGCGCCGGCCGGTTGGAACATGAGGGTTTTGAAAGCCCAGACGCCCTGAGAGCGGGTATTGCAGAAGCGAAAGGCATTCACGATAAAGCTGCGGCAGCGGCCCAGGCTGCTATCAAAGCGGCGTCACAGGCCGAGACATCGGCAAGAAACGGCAGTGAACTGGAAGCGAAATTTCTCGCGCTCGAAACAGCACAAACACATCTAACAAATCTGATGCAATCGGCAGACGAAATGAAGATGTTAGAGGTATCACTCGATAGACTCAAGAAAGCGCAATCCCTTCTTGATGTAGATGACGTTCAACAAATATCTGCTCAAAATCTAATTGAAAGTAAAACTCAGCTTTCCTCGGCGCAGGCTGCTGAAGAAGAAGCCAAAGCGAAAAAGGCGTCAGCGCAAGACGCGCTCACTGTGCAGGAGTCTCTTAAAGGCAAAAGGGATGAACAACGTAAACACGTTGAAACACTTCAGGGCTATGCTGAAACACTCAAAAAAGCGGGTGCCCTCAAAACAGCGTGGGAAGCAGCAACAACCCATCAAAAAGAGTGTCAGGCGCAGATCACTCGCGCCAAGTCTTTTGA
This sequence comes from Hyphococcus sp., assembly GCA_021776345.1. Classification (GTDB taxonomy): domain Bacteria; phylum Pseudomonadota; class Alphaproteobacteria; order Caulobacterales; family Parvularculaceae; genus Hyphococcus. The sequence goes on from JAJFGC010000274.1 coordinate 7,745, forward strand.
GCAGACAACCATTCAGAAATACGAACAGGCGCAAAGCCGCGTAAAAGCTGCGCACTCGCAATCGACGGAACGCGCCCGGCTAGAGGGAGCGCTCACAAAAGCAAAACAGGTTGAAAGCACGGCAAAGGCATATGCGAAAGCGAACCAGCTTCACTCTGACGCTAAACGCGACATGCAGAATGCGGCGACAGAAACAGAAGACACAAAGGCCCGTCTGGCGAAGACGCAAAAGGCCTTCGACGAAGCAGAAGTTGCTCTTTCGGCTGTACAGGCCCAACACCTGGCCGCGAAACTCACAAAGGGTGAGCCTTGTTCAGTGTGCGGGTCAGATGTTCACCCATCGCCAGCGACCGGCCGCGCTGAAAGTGCTGGTCTGAACGATGCGTTTGAAAACGCGAAGGCAACTCTGCAGTCTAAAAGCGCCTCCCATGCAGAAGCCGATAAAAAGCATGCAGCCGCGCAGGCCTTGTTTAAATCCAGAGCAACCCAGCTCGATGAGCTACCCTCTCCGAAATTTACATCAGAACAAGCCGCTAAGAATGTCGCTGACATTCTACAACAACTGACCGCATTGGGCCCTGCTGTTGATTTGCCTGCGCTTGAGCAAAGCGTTTCGACTTTGTCTAATGAAGTCACAAAGGCCCAATCCGAAACAGCGAAAAAACAGACGGCTCTCGGAAAAGCTGAAACCGAATCGGCGCTGGCGAAACAGTCATATGAAGCCGCTTTAGGCGCAATTCCGCAGCCGCTGCAAACATCCGCTGCTCTTGAGTTAGAGATGCAGTCAGCAGAGACAGAACTCAAGCAAATGCACGCCGCCTACCAAAAAGCGCAGGAGGAATATGCGAAAGCTCAAGAATTTGCACTTTCGGCTCACAAAGATGTTGAGAGCTCACAAAAGACATTAGATGAGGCCACTGCCACGGCGAAACGAGCTCAAGACACATTCCTGAGCCGATTGAAGAGCTGCGGTCTCTCACTCGAGATGTATCATGCCCAAAAGGATAAGGTTGATCAGATTGAGGCCCTAACCAAGCAAGTAGAAACCTATAAGTCAGACCTCACCATCGCAAAAGACCGCGCGGAAACTCATGCTCTTGCGATCAAAGACAAGCAAAGACCAGATGTAGAGGCACTTCATTCCGCCCGTGCATTAGCTGAAGAGAAACGCGATACTGAAACGGCCCAGGCGACACAGCGAAAGGTCCGTTACGAACAACTGGAAAAGCTGCTGACATCTATTTCCGAGGAGTTGGCCCGTATTAAGGCGGCTGAAGCCGCCGCTGCTGATCTGCTCGAGCTGGCCGCATTATTTAATGCTCAAAATGAAGCCAAACTGGATTTAGAGACATTTGCCATTGGCGCCATGTTCGATCAGGTTCTACAGGCGGCGAATCTGCGGCTGCAACCCATGACAAGCGGTCGTTATAGTTTGGAACGCGAGTTCGATGGAAAGGGCGGAGGGCGGCGCGGCCTTGGCATCCGTGTCTATGACATCCACACAGGTAAAGCCCGCGCGACTTCAACGCTGTCTGGTGGTGAGACCTTTATTGCCGCTCTCGCGCTTGCGCTCGGGCTGTCCGATATCGTTGAGAGCATCAGCGGAAAAATCCGCCTCGATACAATTTTCATTGATGAAGGTTTCGGCAGCCTCGACACTGACAATGACACGGGTACGCTCGATCAAGTCTTACAAACTCTGCAAGATCTGGTCGGCGCAAATCGCGCTGTCGGTCTGATTTCCCATGTCCAGCTCGTGCAGAATGCCATCCCAAATGGCTTCTTCATAACCAAGACCGCCTCTGGAAGTCATGTTGAAACAAGGAGCTTTTGAGATGGTAACACTTACCGCACCTGAGGCAGAGCGGCTGTCAAACATTTGGAGGCAAAATGATATTCCTGTTCTGCTCCGAAAAGGCAAAGGGTATCGGCTTATGGTAAAACTACCTATTGCTGATGATAATTATGACTGGCTACGTGGTCACAAAAGATCGAAGCCGAATTGGAACCGCAAATTTAAGTGTTGGGAACTTCCTCAAGCGTGGGTTAATCGTCTCGTCAGCAGCATTCTTTCACGGCACGGCAAACTCTACATTATCCAGCCCTATCGCGAACAAGAAATCTGCGCTCCAGCCTGTTGGAATGCCGAAGGCCATGAATGCCAATGTGCCTGCATGGGCGCAAATCATGGCTCGCAAAGCCCGGCTGGGAATTGGTTTACAATTTCTGAAGCCTTCGCCACCCTTTGGCATGACCGCAAACTCGCGTGCCGCTTGATGACGAAAAGCGGTGTCAGAAAATACGAATCGAGTTTGGAGCCACTATGAGTACGTCGCCACAGACCAAACCTAAACTTAAAATAAAAGCCAAACACATTGGCCCAATAATGCAGCTTGATCATGTGCTCTCAAGCGGTAAGCAGAATCTCATTTTTGCTAGGAATGGATCTGGGAAATCATTCATTGCAAGAGCCCTGCGGCATTTGGATGGCAAAGCGAATACAAACACTAGCGATACCGACGTCCCGAATTTACTCGTCTCCGAAGAGGCAGAGACTGGGAACGGATTCTTCAAATTATTTGAAGGCAATACCGAGATCGGCGGCATAGAACTCAGTACAAAACCATCAGGCGTATCGCGATCCAATCCTACTTACCTGTTTCATGTCTTCTCTGAAGACTATGTCGATGAAGAAATTAGAAACAGGCTAGAGAAGCTCGACGGTGAAATCACCCACGAAATTATTATTGGGAAAGAAAACGCAGAACTCGACACGCTTGCAACCACAATTGCGTCCCAGAAGGCAGATAAAACCAAGCGAAGGGAAGAACTTAATGAGAAATTTGACGCCGCAAAGAACAAGTTAAAAACAGATTTTGCAATTGTCGGATCGCTTGGCGCATTCAAATCTTTATCACCAGACGTATTTTTCCGACCATCTCCCTTTTCAGCGGACACACCTCTATCGACAATTGAAGGGCTTCTTGAGAGTTATAACGTCTTTAAATCTCTTCCGTCTGATCCCTCAATGCCGAACAAAGTGGAATTTGATTTTACATTTGATATTGGCGCAGCGGACGACGCTCTCACGACGCTGACAAGCATGTCAACGGTGGAGGAGTTATTTAAGAAACGCATTTCTGAAAATCCTGCATTTTTTGAATTTGGCCTCGGGCAATTAAAATCCGAGGAACATCAATGCCCATTTTGCACACAAGAACTAAACTCCGTCGGGCTTAGCGCCATTGCAGCATACAAGGCCTATTTTGAAGATGAAGAAGCGCGTCACAAAGCTCGTATAAAGACAGTGCTCAAAGCGATTGAAACTTCAACTC
>JAJFGC010000275.1 GCA_021776345.1 Hyphococcus sp.
CGTCCCATCAATTCAAAACTTGTGGCGCCGCCGCCGGTTTTTTCCTGGGCATGGGCGAGAAGCGCAACAGCGGCCGCAGCATTTTCGACGCCTGCAATTGCGGTGACCGATTCGGCCGGTTGCGGAAACAGTTTCAAGACGGCGCCGGTGACAATGCCGAGGGTGCCTTCGCCGCCGATCAGAAGCTGTTTTATATCGTAGCCGGTGTTGTCTTTGCGCAACCGTTTAAGGCCGTTCCAAATCTCGCCATTTGGTAAAACCGCCTCAAGACCAAGTACGAGATCGCGCATGTTGCCGTAACGCAAGACATTGACGCCGCCGGCATTGGTGGAAATTACCCCGCCGATTTGGCACGAGCCTTCTGATCCGATCGACAAGGGAAAAAGGCGGTTCGCCCCCGCGGCAGCTTCCTGTGCTTCGACGAGCGTGACACCGGCGTCAACCGTCATGGTGTTGTTGAGCGGTTCGATCTTGCGAATACGGCGCAGGCGTTTTAGTGACAGCAAAACCTCGTGACCGAAGGGAATTTGCCCGCCGACAAGACCGGTATTACCGCCTTGGGGTGTGATCGCAATATTTTGCGCGGCGCATAGTTTCACAACCGCTGACACTTCATGTGTTGAAGCGGGCGCAATAATTAGCGCTGCTCGCCCCGGCCATCGATCGCGCCACTCAGAAAGAAACGGCGCTGCATCCTCGTCTTTGACAACGCCCTTACCCCCGACGATCTGTCGGATCGCGTCGAGCGCGCTGGCGTCAGGCTTGGAGGGTGAAGCGTTTGTCATATAATGTGCATCAAAGTCGCAAGGACTGTTCATAAGAACCGCGAGGCGAGTGTTCAAGCCAATACCACTCGGTTTGCCCAAGTTTCGTCGTTGTTTTGCACGCTGACAGGATAGCTGATAAAGGATTCGTGGATGGCTGTAATGTGATAACGACGCCGGCATGTTCAGGGAGAGAAGTGATGGAATTTAATAAAGCAAAGGGTTTATTTGTTGCTTGCGCAGCGCTTGCCCTGATGGCGTGCAAGCCTGATGGCGAAACATCCGCTGACGATACGGGTGACACAGAAACCGCAGTGATGGATTATGCAGCGCTCGCGGCGGCCGCCGTTGCGAATGAGAGCCGTCCCGAGGCTGATCGCTCAGATGATGAAATGCGAAAACCTGCTGCTGTTTTAACCTTCGCAGGTATCGCGCCGGGCATGCGTGTTTTCGAAATGGAAGCGGGAAGCGGGTATTATACCGAGCTCTTATCCTCGATCGTCGGCGCTGACGGCGAAGTTGTCATGCACAATCCGGCGCCGTTCGATAGTTTCCTCGGGGACGCTGTCCCGCAGCGTCTTGCCGACAATCGCCTGCCAAATGTCACTGCGCTCAAGGCGGATTTTGACAACCTCGATGTCGCTGATGCGTCGGTTGACGTTGTTACCTGGTTTCTTGGGCCGCATGAGCTTTATTTCACGCCCGCAGGCGTCGACAGTCTTGGCGACATCGACAAAACCTACGCTGAAGTCATGCGCATCCTCAAGCCGGGCGGCACACTCATTATTCTCGATCATGCGGCGGCCGCGGGGTCGCCGGAAACAACCGGCGGCACGTTGCACAGGATCGACCCTGTGATCGTCAAGGGCCTTGTTGAGGGCGCCGGCTTTGTCTTTGTTGAGGAGAGCGATGTCTTGAGCAATCCTGACGATATGTATGATATGGGCGTCTTTGACCCGGCGGTGCGCCGCATGACGGATCGTTTCCTGTTGAAATACAAAAAGCCGGCATAGTTGATCCCGCCTTCGACCTGGCGGTATTATTACATTGATGAGCGAGACGAACATTCTGATTGTCGGCGCGGGACCGACCGGTCTCGCGGCGGCGCTCGAACTTGCCCGTCGCGGCTGTAAACCCCGCATCATTGACAAAGGGTCTGACTTTACGCCGGTAGAACGCTCGCAGGCGCTCGCCGTCAATAATCGCACATTGCAATTGCTAACGCCGTCCGGCGTTACTGATCGCCTGCTGGCGATCGGCAATAAGGTCGAGAAATTTCGTGTTGTGAACGAACAGGGACGAAGCGTTATCCGCTTCGACTATACCAACGCTGGAGCTCTCTATCCCTTTATGCTGGTTGTTCCCCAAGGTAAGACTGAACGCGTTCTCGCCGAGGCTCTGGAAGAATACGGCGTCAAGATTGAGGAAAACAAAGAGGTCATCGCGTCGAATGGCGATGCGACGCGCCCCTCCGTTGATGTCAACACGGTTGATGGGATTGAGACAATCAAGGCGGATATTATTATTGGGGCTGATGGATCGGGCTCGGCGGTGCGCAAAGAATTTGGATTTTCGTTCGACGGAGAGGGCTACCCGGTTGAGTTTGGTCTGGCCGATCTCACCCTTGCAGACCCAATTGATGAAAGCGAAGCGGTTGTCAGCTTTGGCAAGAAGGGAACTTTTGGGACAATCCCGATGGGCGGCGGCGTTGTCCGTGTTGTCTCGCCGCGACCGGATATCTCAGCGGCCTTACCTGAGGACCTGCGGATCAACAACGTCATCTGGCGCTCTGCGTTCAACATAAGTTTTCGCCATGTGCAGACCATGCAGAGAGGCGCCGTATTTCTCGCTGGCGATGCGGCGCATGTGCACTCTCCCGCTGGCGGGCGCGGGATGAATCTCGGCATCGAAGACGCCTGCTGGCTTGCCTGGCTGATCGATCAGAATAAAACCGATGGCTATTCTGATTTGCGCCTGCCGGAAGTGCGCAAAGTCATCGCCTTTACCAAAACCCAAACCGAAGGGCTTGTTCGGATGAATGGCGGCGCGCGCTTTGTCCGAGATCATTTCGTCAATCGCTTGCTAAAAGTAAAATCGTTCAAGCGTAGCGCCTTGAGCCGTATCACCGGTCTGGACACCGCCGACCCGCCGTGGCTTTAAGCTAGGGTCGCGGCGCAGCGGCGCGGACGAGGCGGTCGTTGATTGCCTCGCCAAGGCCCGCCGTTGGAATTGGCGCAGCAGCAATCCGTGATAGTCCGCACTCAGTGCAAATTGCGTCGAGCTTGCGCATGAAAGAAAAAAGATTAGCAGCGGCTTGTATAAGATCGCCTGTCGGGCTCAGATTGAGCGCGTAAGGACCATCGCCTTGGACAGCTCCAAAGCCGAGAAACGCCTCGCCCGGCTCGGGCGTCGTTGCATTCAGTCTTAATCGCGCCGCTGGCGCATAATGACTGGTTAGCATGCCCGGCGCCTCGACTTTGTCGCCGTCTATACGATTCACCTTGGCGCCAAGAACCTGTTCAATCTCTTCAACGGGAATACCGCCGGGGCGTAGCAAAAATGCTTGATCATCATCGATTTTCACGATCGTCGATTCAACGCCTACCGGTGAGGCGCCGCCATCGAGGATCATATCGATTTTGTCGCCGAGGCTGTCTTTGACGTGGCCCGCCTGCGTCGGACTGATTGTCCCCGAACGGTTGGCGCTTGGCGCCGCGAGCGGGCGGTCTGCGCTCTTGATCAACGCCTGCGCGATGGGGTGATTGGGCGCGCGCACGCCAAGCGTGTTGAGCCCGGCGCTGGCGAGCAGGGAAATTTCACTGGTTTTGTTGCGTGGCAGGACAAGCGTCAAGGCGCCCGGCCAAAACGCATGGCCAAGTTTTTCCGCCAACGCAGAGAAATCCACATAGCGTTGCGCCATCGCCAAATCGGCAACATGCACAATCAGCGGATTAAACTGCGGGCGGCCTTTCGCCTCGAATACACGCGCAACAGCCTTGTCGTTCGTCGCATCAGCGGCGAGCCCATAAACCGTTTCTGTCGGCATCGCGACAAGGCCGCCTTTTTGTACAATCGCCGCCGCAATCTGTAAATTCTTGTCATCACTGATGGTCATAGATCAGGCTATAACAGGAAGAAGGCGAGCCGTCTTGATCCGAATGCTGAGCGGCTGGTCTACTCCGCAAGCAAAAAGGCGGATTGGCCCAAACGGCAAGTGCATGCTAATGACCCAGCCAATATGAGCATAAGCTCACAGGAAGGGGAGAAAACAATGACAGATAGTTCATCATCAGCGTTATCGCGGCGAACCATGATTGCAGCGACGGCGGCGGCGGCCTCAGCCGCATCGTTGGCGCCGGCAACAGCGAACAGCGCGGTCAAAAACACAAGCAAGCCGAGAAAGTTTGATATTGAACGCTTTGTCGATGACTGCGTTATCGCCAACCGTGACGGCGTTGATGCGCAAGGCGCCGTTAGCGAAGTGCTGGCGCGCGCCGTGAGCGACAATGGCGCCGTTCTTAACGCCATTGGCGAGCTGAAAGAAGCTGGCATCACGCCGTTTTATCGCTCCAAGACGCTGACAATCTTCAGCGCCGTGTGGACCCCGCAAATGAATCTTATGCCGCATGATCATTTGATGTGGGCCTCGATTGGCATCCATACGGGACGTGAAGACAATATTTTGTGGCGGCGAACATCAGACGGCGTAAAGGCCTATGGCGCTGAAGCCTTGTTCGAAGGCGATGTTGGAATATTGCCAACGGACGTCATCCATTCAGTAACAAACCCGCTCGAAAGATTTACCGGCGGCATTCATATCTATGGCGGTGATTTTTTTGATACGACGCGAAGCCAATGGAATCCGGAGACATTGGAAGAAGAACCGTCAGACGGTCCGGTCATTGCCGCCATATTCGACCGCGCGAATGAACGCATGCGCCAGTTCGGCGCCCAGTAGCGGACATCTGGGGGGCGAGAGATTAGTGCGGTTTGCCTGCGCGGCATCAGCCCGGTGGCGGCCGGTTTTGCATCGGTCTGCAATCGCTGCTGGCGTCATCGTGGAATGAACGGCATAAAGCGTCCATTGCAACTACATTTCAGGAGCGCCCGATGACTTTCTCCACTCCCGTCCGCGATATGCGATTCGTTCTCGATCATATGGCGGGGTTTGGCGCGCTTGAAAAAACCGGCGCCTTTAACGAACTCTCCAATGACCTTGTCGCGGCGATTCTCGAAGAGATGGGAAAATATTGTGATCAGGTGGTTGAGCCCCTCAATAAGGCGAGCGATGCGCACGGCGCGGTTCTCGAAAACGGCGTTGTCCGCACCACGCCCGGTTTTAAGGAGGCCTACGGTCAATATGTCGAGGCCGGATGGAACGGGCTCGCCTTTCCCGAAGAGATTGGCGGGCAAGGCTTGCCGCAATCATTGGCGGTTGCTCTCGTTGATGCGCTGAACGGCGCATGCATGTCCTTTGCGATTGGCACGACGCTGACGACCGGCGCCGTCAAGGCGCTCAAACACGCCGGCACTGACGAGCAAAAACGCCTTTACCTGGAAAAAATGGTGACCGGCGAGTGGACCGGGACGATGAATTTGACCGAGCCGCAGTCGGGCTCGGATCTTTCCGGCATCCGCACCAAGGCCGAGCCGGTTGGTGATGGCCGCTATAAGATCAGCGGCCAGAAGATCTTTATCACTTATGGCGATCACGACATGACCGATAATATCATTCATCTGGTGTTGGCGCGTCTGCCTGATGCCCCGGAAGGCACTGCCGGCATTTCGATGTTCATCGTGCCGAAGATCCATGTGAACGATGACGGGTCTCTTGGCCCCCACAATGATGTTCAGTGTGTCGGGCTTGAAGAAAAAATGGGCCTTCACGGCAGCCCGACCTGCGTCATGGCCTATGGCGAAAACGGCGAGTGTTACGGCACGCTGCTCGGTGAGGAGAACAAAGGCCTTAAAAACATGTTCGTGATGATGAACGCTGCCCGCCTTGATGTTGGCGTGCAAGGCGTCGGCGTTGCCGAAGCCGCGTTTCAACGCGCGCTTGACTATGCGCAGGACCGCAAGCAAGGCCGCGCACCCGGTGTTAAGTCCGGCGATCCGATCGCGATTTACGACCATGCCGATGTTCGCCGTATGATCTATTCGATGAAAGCGCTGACCGAAGCCTCCCGCGCCATCTGTTATGCAAACGCTGTCGCCTTTGATTTGGCGCGGAGCGCCGCCGATGATGAAAAACGCAAAGAGGCGTCGGCGCTTGAAGGCTTACTGACGCCGATTTCCAAAGCCTGGTCAACAGACCGCGCCAATGACGTGACCTCTCTTGGCGTTCAGGTCCATGGCGGCATGGGATATATCGAAGAGACCGGCGCCGCTCAACATATGCGCGATGCGCGCATCGCGGCGATTTACGAAGGCACGAATGGCATTCAGGCAATGGACCTTGTCGGCCGCAAGCTTCAGGGAGACGGCGGCGCGGCGGCGAAGGCCTTTCTGTTGAACGTCAAGGAAGAGGCAATTATCGCCAAAGCCGCAAAGAACGCCGATGTAAAATTGATTGGCGAACGACTGGAAGCGGCGGCGGCGGCGCTCGACGCCTCGACCGATTGGCTGCTCGGCTTCGCCAGAAGCAATGAGGAAGCGGTGCTTGCGGGCGCCACGCCTTATTTAAAACAGTTCGGCAATGTCGCAGGCGGTTATTATCTTACCCGCGGCGCCCTCG
>JAJFGC010000276.1 GCA_021776345.1 Hyphococcus sp.
GCTTGAAAAAACCATCAGTTGAAGCCGCAATTGCGCCCGCCATCCCATTGAATCCTGTACGAGAAATTTGCTTTAACGAAAGCACCTTGTGAAAGGCGCCGCGATCCGTCTATCTCCATATCACTCGCCGTTTATTTGCCAAGTAGAGATCGTCCGTTTTGGAGAAAAATGTGAAAAAACCGGGGCTTGGGGACGTTCTCCCAGCGTGTCATCCGTGCAATGAGACAATTGAGCTATTGAAAGCCAGGCGGTCAACGCCGGCGGATTTTCTCACCGAACCGGGCCCTGACCCGGAAACTCTCTCGTCTATTCTGGAGATTGGCGCGCGGGTGCCCGATCACCGGCGGGTGACGCCGTTTCGGTTTGTCGTGTTTGAAGGCGACGCACGCCAGCGTTTTGGCGAGGTATTGCAGGCCGCTTTTGTCGCCAATGAGCCGACAGCAGAGCCGACGCGCATCGACTATGAGCGGAACCGATTTATGCGCGCGCCGGTTGTGATTGCGGTTATATCGAGCATCAACACATCCCATCGAACGCCCGAATGGGAGCAGATTCTCACATCAGGCGCTGTCTGCCAGAATATGCTAATCGCAGCATCCGCCTACGGATTTGCCGCTCAATGGATTACCGAATGGTATGCCTTTGACGAACGCGTTCTGAAAGAATTAGGGTTGCGCGGCAATGAACGTGTTACAGGTTATATCTATATTGGCGTTGCAAAGGAAGATCCGAAAGAGCGCGCGCGCCCGATCATGAAGGATATCGTTACGCGGTATTGAGCGTAATCACGACGGCGTGACCCTGGTCGAAGGGATTGAATAAAGCTGATATGCAACCACGTTCGGGCTGAGTTTTCAAACAAGGAAGACAATCACTATGCTGAAGTACAATATAATTTTTCCAGCGATCGCCGCTCTTGCCCTTACGGCATGCGGGCAACAGGCGAATGGCCAAGCGGCCGAGAAGGCTGCTGAAGAAGCGGTGACAACGGCCGCCGCTATCGAGGCGCCGTCAGGCGAATACACAACAGATTCCGGACATCGCTACATCACATTCAGCTACTTACATCTGGGTTATTCTAATCCTCATATCCGCTGGCGTGAGTGGGATGCAACGCTCAACTGGAACGAAGAAGATCCAGCGGCTTCCTCCGTCACTGTCACAATCGATGCGACGTCTGTTGATTCTGGCGTTGATGAGTTTGATGGACATTTGAACGGAGAGCAGTTCTTTGACACGGCGAACCATCCGGAAATAACCTTTGTCAGCACGAGCGTTTCTCGAAATGCTGACGCCAACACCGGCAAGATTACTGGCGATCTTACCATCAAGGGTACGACCAAACCCGTGACGCTGGACGTCGTCTTTAACAAGGCGGGCTATGATGACCGTGGAAAAACACACAAGATCGGCTTTTCGGCTGAGGGCAAAGTCAACCGTTCAGAGTATGGCCTTGATGCTTATGTGCCGTATGTTGGCGACGATGTGACGATCTATATTGACGCCGAGTTTGAAAAACCCGACGAACAATAAAGAGGCAGACATTGGACCAGGCGCGTTATTCATCGGTCGCGGTCACCCTACATTGGGTGATCGCGATTTTGATCCTGGGGCAAATTGCCGGTGGGCTCTATATGCATAATCTGCCGAATTCGGCGCCTGAAAAGTTCGACTTCTATCAGCTCCATAAATCTTTTGGCCTTTCGATTTTGTCCCTGACGATCGTGCGCCTTGGCTGGCGGCTGATGCATAAGCCGCCGGCGCTGCCAGCGGCGGCGCCCGGCTGGCAGAAGATCATTGCACGGATCACTCACTGGATTTTTTATGCGCTTCTTTTTCTGACGCCGCTGGCTGGTTGGGCCATGGTGTCGGTGTCGCCGCTGAATTTGCCGACATACTGGTTTGGTCTTTTTGAAATACCGCATCTGCCGTTTTTTGACGGCGTCGAGGATCGCGGCGCTTTGGAAGACACGTTCAAGGAACGCCACGCGTTTCTGGCGTTTTCAATTCTTGCGCTCTTGGCGTTGCATGTGGGTGCGGCGTTGAAGCATGGATTTTTGAACAAAGATGGCGTTTTGCGATCGATGGCGCCAAAAGTTGGCGCTTATATCGGCATCGCTGCGATTTTTGTCGTGCTTGGTATCGGCGCTGTTTTTTATTCAATTGTAGGGTCAGCGGAAAAGAATTCAGATGTCAGCCCAGTCGTTGAAGCGCTCAATTCTGGTGAGCCATTTGAACTAACCAGGGATGAAAAAGGATCCTGGACTATTGAGCCGATGTTAGAACAAGAAGTCGCCCCTACAAGTGATGAAAAAACTGATGATGCGGTCTTGCAAACCCCGACAATAGAAGAAGCATCGCCTGTAGGCGCCCGCGCAACAAGCTGGATTGTTGACGAGGGCGCCAGTGCGTTAAAATTTATCGGTGAAGAAGGCGGCGCCAGTTTTGAGGGGACATTCTCGGATTTTTCCGCCGACATCATTTTTTCGCCGGACGCTCTGTCTGAATCATCGATCATGGTTGAAGTGCGCACCGCCTCTGCTGCGTCGGGCAACGAGTTTCGCGACGGCACGATGGTCGATAGCGAGTGGTTTGATGTGAAAGATCATCCGACTGCGACGTTTAAATCAAGTGTTATCCGTAATGTCGGCGCTGGCGCCTATGAAGCGGACGGCGCGCTGACGATCAAGGATTTAAGCAAGGATATTACGCTTGCCTTCACCCTCGATATTGACGGCGACAACGCTAACGCCGCCGGCGGCGTTGACGTGATCCGAACCGATTACGGGCTCGGGATGAATTCGAGCTGGCTGGAAAAAGAAAATGTCGCGTTGGGCGTTCGGATCGAATTTGAGATCGCAGCAAAGCGCTGAATAAAACCAGCCTTGCAACCCGCTAGGGTTAGCCGGGCGCTGGCGATCGTCGAAGTGCTGCGACCGGACCGGTTTTAATTTTTTAGGCCGCCCTCCCGCCCCGTCTTCGATCAGCTTGTTTTTGGGCTTCTTCATCAAATAGCTCGGCGAGTTTGTCGATGATCGCGCCGCCAAGTTGATCAACATCAACGATCGTCAGTGCGCGGCGGTAATATCGCGTCACGTCATGACCGATCCCGATCGCCAGTAACTCAACCGGCGACCGATTTTCGATATACCCGATGACGTCACGCAAATGCCGTTCGAGATAGGCGCCGCCATTGGCCGATGATGTTGTATCGTCAACCGGCGCGCCATCGGAGATGACCATCAGGATCCGCCGCGCTTCGGGCCGGCCGAGTAATCTGGTATGCGCCCACGTCAGCGCCTCGCCATCGATGTTTTCTTTTAACAAACCTTCTTTCATCATCAGACCGAGGGATGTTCGCGCACGCCGCCATGGCGTATCGGCGGATTTATAGAGAACGTGGCGCAGATCGTTGAGCCGGCCGGGTTTTGCCGGGCGTCCGTCTTGCACCCATTTTTCGCGCGCTTGCCCGCCCTTCCAGGCGCGGGTCGTAAAGCCGAGAATTTCGACTTTGACGCCGCAGCGCTCGAGCGTACGGGCAAGAATGTCAGCGCAAATGGCGGCAATGGTGATCGGGCGCCCACGCATGGAACCGGAATTGTCGATCAACAACGTCACCACTGTGTCGCGAAATTCCTGATCACGCTCGGCTTTGAAAGAGAGCGGCTGCATCGGGTCAACGACAACCCGCGCAAGACGCGCCGCATCCAAGACCCCCTCATCGAGGTCAAACATCCAGCTACGGTTTTGCTGCGCGAGCAATTTGCGCTGGAGTTTGTTGGCGAGGCGCGCGACAACGGCATGAAGATTTTCGAGCTGGCGGTCGAGCGAACGCCGTAAGCGTTGTAATTCTTCCGGATCGCATAAATCTTCAGCATTGGCGATCTCATCAAACTCGGTCGTATAGGCCTGATAGGCAGCGCCGGTATCGCCGTCGAACTTTGTTCGCATAGACGAAACCTTGGCGTTCTCCGACGCGCCGTCATCTTCTTCAAACTGCGAGTCCATGTCCTGTTCTGAAAGATCAGCCTCGCCATCTTCGCTATCGCTGGCGCCCGACTCTTCCGGACTCTCTGCGCCGTCGGACTCATCATCATTATCCGAATTATCGTCATTCTCGTCGTCGTCGGCGTCGTCGTTCTTGTTTTCGTTCTCCGGCTGATCTCCTTGATCATCATCGTCGAGGTCTAAGTCGCGGATGAAGGTCCGGGCGAGGGCGGCGAAGGCTTCCTGATCGTCAAGGTCAGCGCTAGCGGCCATGGCGTCGAGCGCGTCGCCCGCGCGGCCCTCCTCGCC
>JAJFGC010000277.1 GCA_021776345.1 Hyphococcus sp.
TGTGAGGGAATATTTAAAATTTTTGTACTCGAATCTTCTTGTGATTTGTTATCTCTATTATCTCCAAGGCCTCTCTGGGCTGCGTTCACTGCGGGGGGAATTACAAAACACGAAATCAGGATTGAAAAAGCGAGAAAACTACGCATTGGCAGACCTTTCGTTTTGAAATTTCGATAAAGCATTAACGCTACACAGCGATGACTCGCAAGCGACGACAGCTAAGGCGACGGATATAACGCAATGTCGTCACAAGGAGCCCCAACTTGACGTATCCAGACTCTCTATTCCGTATTAGGAGCTCCCGATGCGCTTGATCCGGAATTAGATCTTTTCGCCGCATCATCAATCGCGTCACGAAGCTGCTCAGTGGCGCGCATCATTTTTTCCATTTCCTTAAGTGAATCCGTGAGTGTTCGGACTGATGGAGCGCGCGCTTCCTCCATTGCCTTGGTTGCTTCGGTCAACCCGGCGGCTAAGGAACAAGAGGTTTGAAACCGGATAGAATCCCGCATGGCGGCCTCTACCGAATAGACGCCAACGCTCGCCAGTCCGAGATATTTCTTCGCAGGCGGCTCATTGCCGTCTGGTATAACTCGTATTTCAACGAAGCCCATTTTCGTCCGACGTTCCTGATCTGCCTCGTCCGATTCAGCAATATCCGTCACCCAATAGCGAATGACGTCGTCACCATGAAAGTTTGGATTCGGCGTATATTTGAGTTTTTTACCCTTTTTTCCGTCGTCTTCTATCGGAACGGCTGTGCCATGACTGGCTTTAGCCTTAAGAATGAAGAGCTCGTCATCTTCTGGATCACTATCGTTTTTGAGAACATCGATAACGATCGGCTTATCTTCAGTCGTCTCATAGCCTTCATCATTTACGACTACCGGAGGTTTGTTTTCAGACTCAGACGCTTCTTCACTCGCAGCGCCGGCCTCTTCCTCTTGAAACGACGCCCGCTCGACAAGATCGCTAAAGGAAAAGATTGACGGTTTGTATATCCGGTTCCCTAATTTGTCGCGTGTCAGCTCAACGGGTGCGCCAGCATAGGTTAGCTTACCGTCTTTTTCATTATAAAGACGGTCCCATTCGATCGAGGCGCGTAAGCCATAAGTGTTGAACATGCCGGGATTGAGAACGCCGTCATTGTCGAGGCTTTTAAACTCGTCAATGTCATCCTTGTCCAACGGAAAAAAACGTTTGCTATTGATATCTCGTAGTATTCGCTCGCGTGAGAGGTCTATCCCGGCGATGACAGTCTGGACAGCGAGATTAGCGAACATCACTTCATTGTAACGTGACTGGCTACCTGACACGATTGCGCCAGCGCCGGCGAGTGCGCGTACCGTGGTCGGGTCCGTGAAAATGGTGGCGAGTCCGCTCAATGCGGTGGACGCAATCCCAAGCGCCAAATTCACCTTTATGTCAGTGTCGTGAAGGCGCGCTTTAAAATATCGACAATAATGCTCCGAGTGGACCATAATACTGTCCTGGATGGAATTGCGCCGCATCGATATGGCGATCGAACGCGACGCCTGTTCATAAAATTTGTCGTAAAGACCGTTTGACAAATAACCCTTTAGGCGTTGCTGTTCAAATTCAGACATACTGGCGACAATCTGAGAGTATTTTTCTATCTCCGTTTTCTGTTCTGACAACGTTGCTGGTTCTCTTTCATCATTATACGGTGTTTCCAGCGCATCGGGAACAAGATCATCGAATATCATTTTCAGATTCAGATAGTCATTATCGAGATAAAATGACAGGTCGTTGATGGCGAATGAAAACTGAGGATAGGACAGATAGTATGTGTAGAAGGCAAAAATAGCGCAATTTAGCTCAATCGATGGGCTGGTGTTATTGTCTCCCTTGATCTCGTCGCCAAGCGCCGCTGCCTCGCTTTCAATCGATTTTTTTTCTTCTAATAAATCACGTTGCCGCTTTTTATCTTCTTTTTTTGAAGTATCCAATTCTATCAGGTCATCCGTTATAGCCTGGTAGCGTTGTGCGAGATATTCCCTGCGAATATCGTCAAGCGAACGATTTCGTCTTTCAATACTGGCTCGCGGGTCTTTCGGGTTATCGCGCTCTAAGTTGTAAATTTCGCTAGCCAACCTTGCTATTTCCACCCTCAAATCGTCCTGTTTAATATCATCCTTTTCCTTCTCCAACTCCTTAACCAAATCTCGGTATTGATTCCGCAGTGTTTCAATATAAGTCTCGACAGCGCCTGCTGTCTTACCCGCGGAATAGCCGCGAACCCGTGGCGGCGACACGTTGTTGGCATTGCACAATCCTTCCGAGCGCAAAGCGGCGCGCCGGTTTTCAGGATCGATCATGCTCAGCAGATCGATCCGATCCAGCGGGTTATTGTTGATAGCGAATGGCGCCGCCGTCAGCTGTCCGAATGGAAGGTCCTGTGTGTCATAGGTGCTATTCGAGCCCCCGCCAGTTGATCCACAAGAACCAAGCGCAATTACTCCGCATGAAGCGAAGAGTATTTTTTTTAGCATGTTCCCCAACCCCGTTTTTCTCCGTGGCAGGATGATTTAAAAAAATAGCGCTCGTCAACCGCCAGTTGAAAATTTTTCAGTACTTCGCAGTCAAAGTACTGTTAAGTTATAACAACCAGAGCTCAAGTATTTGTAATTGTAGGCGATTATCGGTCGGCAAAAAGATCACAATTTTGCGATTGTTCACCGCACCAGCGTCAATCGCTTGGCGGCGCGGGTCACACCAGTATAGAGCCAGCGGGCGCGGTGTTCGCGGAACATGTAGCTCTCATCGAAGAGAACGACATTGTCCCATTGCGAGCCTTGGGATTTGTGGACGGTGAGGGCGTAGCCATAGTCGAACTCATCGCCGCCTTTGCGTTGCGCCCAGGGTACGCTCTCCGGCCCATCGAGAAAAAATCCACGCGGCACCGAGACCGTTACCGCCTTGCCGCCTTCTTCTGGTCGTATCGAAAAACGCACGCGCTGCCCTCGCGGGCTCATGCGCCGGTCGACCGACCAGATGCCGCCATTCAACAGGCCCTTCTTTTTATTATTACGCAGACAAACTACTTTTTCTCCGGCTTCAGGCGAGGGATCGGTATGGCCGTGCAATTCACGCAATCGATCATTGTAGCGTTTGCGTGTGCGGTTGGCGCCGACAAGGATCTGATCGGCATCCATGATTTCGTCGGTTGATACATCCTGTTTGGAAATCACCCGGCATTCGTCTGATTGCTCGTCGAAGCTTTCGCCTTCGCGAATCGCCATGGAAAGCCTGATGATCGGATTGTCCGCCGCCTGCCGGTGGATTTCCGTTAACATGAAGTCGGGTTCGGCTTCGGTAAAAAAGCCGCCGCCTTTGACCGGCGGCAACTGCGCCGGGTCGCCAAGCACGAGGACGGGTTTGCCAAAGGAGAGGAGATCGCGGCCGAGTTCTTCATCGACCATGGAGCATTCGTCGATGATGATAAGGTCGGCGGTCGAAGCGGGCGCGTCGTGGCGAATGGCGAACATCGGCTCGTCGTCGTTTTCGCTCAGCGCCGGGCGATAGATAAGTGCGTGAATCGTCGATGCCCCCACGCAACCCTTCTGGCGCATCACATGCGCGGCTTTGCCAGTGAAGGCGGCAAAGGCGACGTCGCCGCCGACATGTTCCGCGAGGTGCCGCGCAAGCGTGGTCTTTCCCGCGCCGGCATAGCCGAACAGGCGAAACACCTGGCCCTGCCCATTGCCGACGCCGCCTTTCAACCAGCGGTCAACAGCAATAAGCGCAGCGTCTTGTTCGGGGGACCAGTTCATAAACGTAAGCTTCTAGGAATTGGGTGAGTGTTTAAACGTTGTTGTCTGGACGATAATTATGAGCCTTGCATTTGTTAGGTCGTGTAGCTTCGTCGCACAAGGCTTGTTTTCTGCATTGAGCCTCCAATATACCAATCGTTCGGTACAATGGAGATTGGCTATGCCTGTGGTAAAATCATCGCGCGAAGAGGCGGTCGACGCAATTATGCGCGAATTCCGCATGTCAGGTTATGACGGCGCCAGCCTCAGCCGGTTATCTGCGGCCACCGGGCTCGGGAAGTCGAGCCTTTATCACTACTTTCCCAATGGCAAGGAAGATATGGCGAAGGCTGCTGGAGAACGGGCGGCAGCGCTTGTGGTTGAAGCCGTCATCGAACCGTTGGCCGCTGAGGGCGCATTGAAGACGCGTCTGCAGAAAGCGACAGCTGGTCTGTCGAAATTTTATCACGGTGGCAAGACGAGTTGTCTGGTCGACCTTTTTACTATCGGCGAGGCGAACGACGCTGCGCCGGGACTTGCAAAGTCCATGGTCGACGCCTTATTGCGTGCGCTGGCAAGCGTTGCCGAGGAAGCGGGCCACTCGAAGAAAGAAGCGAAGCTTGTCGCAGAACAGGCGGTCATCGAGCTGGAGGGCTCTTTGGTTGTCAGTCGGGCAATGGGGTCAACCAGGCCGTTTCAACGTATGCTGTCCCGATTGCCGGGTCTCATCCTCAAGACAAGCAAATAGGCGGCATTCTCGCCCCGTAACGCCGTTGTGATCGCTACTGGCTTGCGCTACCCACTTTATTAGCATATGTACCGATCGTTCGGTACAATAATTCAACAAGACAATAAGAGAGAACCAAAATGACCAGACTGAAATCAATAAAATCACAGCTGAGGGTCACGGCCGCCGCCCTGATCATTGCCGGCGGGCTTACATCTTTCGCTGCCGATAAAGCCGCAGCAGCTTCGCCTGTCAAAACTGACATCATTGCGGAAGCGCCAACTGGCGTTGTTTCGCACAACACGATCGAGATTGACGGCGTCTCAGTTTTTTATCGCGAAGCGGGCGATCCCAAAAACCCAACCGTGTTGCTGTTGCACGGGTTCCCGACATCATCACAGATGTTTCGCAATCTAATCCCGGAACTCGCTGAAGATTTTCACGTTCTGGCGCCGGATTATCCTGGTTATGGCGCAAGCGACATGCCGGCTCGTGAAGATTTTGATTACACTTTCGCCAATTACGCTGATTTGATTGAACAGTTTGTTGAAGAAAAAGGCGTTAATCGTTTCTCTGTCTACCTGATGGATTACGGCGCACCGGTAGGCTTTCGGCTTTTTGCAAAAGATCCGAAACGTGTTTCCGCCTTCGTTATTCAAAACGGTAATGCTTATGAAGAAGGTCTCAAGGAATTTTGGGATCCGATCAAAGCCTATTGGGCGAGCGGCAAACAAGAAGACCGCGATGCGCTGCGCCAGTTGCTGACTGTTGAAGCGACTGAGTGGCAGTATACGCATGGCCAACCCAATCCAGCGCTGATCAGCCCTGACACATGGCATACAGACCAATATTTACTGGACCGGCCTGGTAACAAAGAGATCCAGCTTGATCTTTTTTATGACTATCGCACCAATGTTGATGAGTATGCCGGATGGCAATCACTGTTCCGCAAACACCAAACACCGACACTTGTTGTTTGGGGTAAAAACGACAATATTTTCCCGGATGATGGCGCCTATCCTTACCGTCGTGACCTTAAAAATATCGAGTTTCATATCCTCGATGGCGGCCACTTTGTTCTGGAAAGCCACGGCGACCTGATTGCCGATGAAATTACCGAGTTTCTTTACCGTGAAGTGAAATAATGAACGGCGCAATTGCGCTCGCGCATCTTCAGCTCCCGTCTTCGGACGGGGCTGGAGGCGAAGCGCGGCTGGTGACGGCGCTTAATTCTCTATTTCTTCCGTCGCAGGAAATAACCAGCGCAGCCCGGCGCGAAAGACCAGCGGTGCAGCGGACGCGTGGCGCTCTCCCTCAAGTGTCTCCACCTCAAACGTCCAGGGCAGGTCTTCGCGCTCCCATCTCTTAAGCCATTCATCGCGCGGAATCTGAAACTGTTCAGCGTCGCCGGAAGCAGCGCCAATAAAGACTAGTGGATCGCCCGAAGGCTTGGCCACGTCAAGTTCCAGAAAATAGTCGAGATTTCGGTGCAGTGCAGGGTTTGAGGCAATCCGGCCCCAAAAGAGATCCGGATTTGTCATCGCCGAGTAGAGTACAAATTGCCCGGCGAGGGATTGGCCAAAGAGAATGCGGCGCGATTTGTCCGCCCGATACGTCTTCTCGATTAGCGGCAGCAACTCTGTTCCTAGAAAAGACTGATACTTTTCGGCGCCGCCCCAATATTCGCGCTCGGGTGAGGGCGCTGTATAGTCCGTGCTGCGATAATTTCCTTCTTCGAAGCTGGCGCCGCCATAAGAGATGCCGACGATGATGGCCTCGGGCATTGGCTCATCGATCCCCAAGAGAAGAAAGTAAGCTGTTAGCATCGGGTAGGTCGTTCCTCCGTCGAGGAGATAGATAACTGGATAGGTCTTGTCGCTTTCCTCATAGCCATCCGGCAGCTGCACATAGATATGATAAGGCCGCTCGACAATTTCCGAGTTGATCAAATGATAGCCATGGGCCTTTGCGCTTTGCAAGTGGTCGAGGTCTGCTGCATTGCTGGCGGAAACAGAAAAAGCGAAAAGAATGACAAGACTGAGAAGGCGATGCATGAGGAACTCCTGCAAATGTGATTTCGTCTGTTTCGCTGATGCAGTTTACATCAACTCAACCCACACTGGAACATGGTCAGAGGGTTTTTCCTTGCCGCGTTCCTTGCGGTCGACACCGGCGTTTTTAAAGCGGTCCGCGGCTTGCGGGCTCATCAGGAAATGATCGATGCGAATGCCGTGGTCCTTTTCCCATGAACCGCGCTGATAATCCCAGAAGGTGTAGCGGACCCCCGTTGGGTCCGCCTGGCGCAACGCATCCGTCAGGCCGAGATTGAGGATTTCGCGGAAGGCGGCGAGCGTTTCCGGCCGGTACAGCGCGTCGCCCCACCAGGCGTCCGGATCATGCGTATCTTCCGCCTGCGGAATAGCATTGTAATCGCCGCCAAGAACAAACGCTTCCTCGTTTGCCAGTAAATTCTCTGCATGCTTTTTCAGCCGCGCCATCCAGCCGAGCTTATAGTCATATTTCGGACCAGGCGCCGGGTTGCCGTTGGGGAGGTAGAGCCCGCCGACACGCACCGGCTCAGCCTCTTTCGGCATGACCAGCGCTTCAATATAGCGGGCCTGCTCATCGACTGTGTCTCCGGGAAGGCCGCGCATAACATCGTCCAGCGGGTGTTTTGAGAGCAACGCAACGCCATTATAGGTTTTTTGCCCGTGCACCTCGACGTTATAGCCGCGGTCTTCAAACTCGAGCGCCGGGAATTTTTCATCGATACATTTGATTTCCTGCAGGACGGCGACGTCCGGTTTGGCGTCGTCGAACCATTCCAGAATGCGCGGCAGGCGGGCGTTGATCGAGTTGACGTTGAAAGTCGCAATTTTCATGGGGTTCTGTCCAGCCTTTTGTCGATGGCGGCGCGCTCGTCGGGCGATAATGTATAGGGCGCTGCAACAGGTTTGTTATCGTTCGTGAAGAAGGGTGTTTTTTTGTGGGCGCCGGAAAGGCGTGCGCCAAGCGCGCGCGGCGATTTTGAAGGTCAGGGCCAGGACCGACGCTGCGGCGACATCTGCTGGCTTGCCACGGGCGTCCTTTATGTGAACGGCGCCGTTAGACGGGCCTATCACCGTCGCAAGACTTTGTCCGTCCGTTGTATCTTTCAAGCAGTGAGCGATAAGGCCGACAAAAGAAAAATTCCGGCTGCCGAGCGTATTGCCAATGGGCGTGCGACAGCAGGCGGCGTGCCAGCGCAAAATTCCTTTGTCGGTCACTTTTACGCAGGCGAGATTTTCGGCGAAGGCCTGACAGTCGGTGCAATAGCAGGTGACGCGGCCGCCGGCTTTTGGCGACAAGGCTTTAATGACGCCTTCGAGGGCGCCGCATTCGCACCTCAACTTGATATCAGTCGGCATGTTCGGCTTGCTCCTTGACGCGGGTGAGGGCGTTTTTGAGGTAGCCGGGCCATAGAGTTTTGGCAATCAGCCAGACAAGGGCGGAGCCGAGAAAATTTCTGGGGAAAAACTTATAGGTCCAGTCAATTTGTGTGTTTGCATCGTCAATTTTTACGAAGGTCCATTCGCCTTGGGCGCTTTCAACCACCGCGGCGAAGGGGCCAGTGAAGTCTGTGATTTTATAGGTGTAAGATTGGTCTCGTTGGAACGCGACCAAAGTTTCATTGACAGAAGAGTCGTCAGACAGAATATGGTTGCGTTTTTGACCGACATGGGACCATGGCGTGTCGTGACCTTCACCACCGACAATGCCGGGAAGGGGGCCGTGCTTTTTAATGAGATCGCTTGGGTTAATTGATGCAGCCGTGTCGAATGTATCCTTCAGTGACGCGTCGACTGTTATTGAGGCGCAGGTTTCGATGGGCATTAGGTTATGTTCTTTCTTTTTCGCCGGGAGGAGCGGTTCGAAGTTACTCTTTCAGAAAAACCGTAAACTCATCAACTTCGGCCCGCACCGACCGCAAGCTGTTCACTTTCGCCGTTTCGTCCGCATAGCCTAGCGCCATGCCGCAATAGAGTTGTTCATCCTCGCCAAGCCCCAAGAATTTCGAGACGGTTTTGGCGCGCGCCGCCCATGCTTCCTGCATGCAGGTCGCGAGGCCCTTCTCAATAGCGGTGAGCGCAATTGACTGCATGAACATGCCGAGATGCGCCCACTGGCCTTTGTCAAAGCTGCGGTTCAGCGAAAAGAAAAGACCGGCCGGCGCGCCAAAAAAATTATAGTTGTTTAAAAGCCACTGGAAGCGCGCGGCCTTGTCGTCGCGGGGAATACCAAGCGCTGCGTACATCTCTTCACCGACATCGAAACGGCGCGTGCGCCATGGCTCCTGTAGTTTGGGCGGGTAGATTTGCAACTCTGCTTCATCGCCAAACGGATTGGCGGCAATTGCTTGTTTCGTCGTCTCAACCAGCCGATCGCGGGCGGCGCCGATGACCACATGGACTTTCCAGGGCTGTAAGTTTCCACCAGAGGGCGCCCAGCGGGCAATCTCTAAAATCTCGCGAATCTGCTCTTTGCTGACTGATCTGTCGAGGAAAGCGCGGGTCGAGATACGGGATTTGATGGCGGCAGTGACGGTCATGAGCGCTCCGGTCAGCGGGGTTTATCGGCTTAATTGTCATCACCGGGCTTGTCCCGGTGCTCCAGAGTCTTAACTTTCATACTGCACGATGTGCGATTGCCGGGACAAGTCCGGCGATGACGATGGTGACACACGCGTCCATAGAATTGCAGATGACAAATGAAACCCGCAACAAGCTGATGCCGCTGGCGACATTGTTTTTGTTCGCCGTGATCATCATTCTATCGATGCGCGCAGAAGAACGTATCTTCCAGAATAACGGCAAACTGGAGGTGCGGCGCGAGGGTGACGCGGTTGTCCTGTTCTGGAAAAGCGGTGTTGATGTGCCGATGGCGCGGCGTTTCGAAGAAGCGTTTGAGAATTGGCGATATGAGACCGATCGTTTTATCATCGATCTCCACTCACCCGGCGGCGTGCTGCAAGAAGGCGAGCAGGTAATCCGGATCATTAATCGGATGCAACGCAGTCACCAGGTTGACACACGGGTGCGTGCGCGGCGATCGTGCCTTTCGATGTGCGTGGCGATCTTTCTTCAGGGTGAAGAGCGAATTGCCGCCCCCAATTCCCGTTGGATGTTTCACGAACCGACGGCCCGGGATTTTTATACTGGCGAAGAAATTAACGAGCCCGGCTTTGAAAAGCGCATCGCCACGGACCGGTTTGTTGACCGCTATTTCGTTAACTCACCGATGGATCCGGTCTGGCGCGATGCGCTAACCAAGGAATGGCGCGGCAAAGACATCTGGAAAGCCGGGCAGGCATTGGTTGATGAAGGCTCCGGCGTTGTGACCCGATTGGAGTAGGTCGCCCGTTTCCCGCGCGTTATCGCTTGGCCTCGGCCAAAACTAATCGTCCGACCGCAAGTTAGGAACGCTTTGTCTAGTATTCGCCGTTAAGGGGAATCTCGGGCTGTTCTTTCTCTGCGACAACTGTCACATAGCTGCCGCATCGAATGAAACGGGAGGGTCGTCGGTGAACAAGTCACAAAGCGTTTTGCAGGTCTGCGACAAGTCTCAATCAACAAAAACCACGAACCGTGGGCCGCGAATTTACCTGGCCCCGGTCAGCGCAGGCGCCATCGCAATTGCGTGCCTAAACCCGCAGACGGCCAGCGCACAGGAGATTGCCGTTGGATGTCTCGATGCTGCGGTGCTGTCCTGTTCGGTCGGCGACACCGTGATTTATGCAACCGGTTTTTTCTCGCAATATAACCCGATTACCGCCCTCGATATGGTCCAGCGCGTGCCCGGCTTTTCCATTGATGCGGGCGATGATGTGCGCGGCTTTGGCGGCGCTGCCGGTAACGTCTTGATCGACGGCCAACGGCCAAGCACGAAATCCGCCGATATTTTTCAAATCCTCAGCCGTATCAGCGCGGAGACTGTGGAGCGCATCGACTTGATCCGCGGCGACACTGGCGGACTTGATGTCGGCGGGCAGTCAGTCGTTGTCAATGTCATCCAGAAATCCGGCGCTGACAGTGGCGGCTCCACACCATGGGAACTTTCAATAGTCAAACGCAGACCCAATGGCGGTTTACGGCCGATAGGAGAAATTTCTCACAGCAATTCATTCGGGAAAAACAGATATACGATCGGCGCCAGCGCCTACGGGTTTGCGACGAAATTTGGCGGTGAAGAGCAAATCACCCGGTTTATGGGTGATGATGAATTGCGCATACGCGATGGTGATTTCCGCGAGCGCGGCGCCAGCGGTAACTTCAAAATTGAGCGCCCGTTTGATAATGGCGACACCGTTCGCTTTAACGTTGAGGGCGACTATTTTAGGTATCAAGAAAACTTTGACGAAACACGTTTTCTTGCGGTGGGTGGGCCCGATCTAGCGATTTTCACTTTTCCTCTGGAACGGATGGAATTTGAGGTTGGCGCCGACTACGAACATTCGTTTACAGACAATTTCGGCGTGAAGCTGATTGGCCTTTACGGGTGGGCAAATGAGACATTCGATAGCGGGTTTGAGTTTCTTCCCGCCATGGGCTCTAGCGATCAATCCATCTTTTTTTCTGACGTCATAGAAAGTGAAACGATTGGCCGTCTGGAGTTTGACTGGTCGGGCTGGAACAAACACACCATCCAGTTTGGCGGCGAGATTGCGCGGAACTATATCGATAGCGAAGCTGAGCTTGTGGTTGATAACGGTATGGGCGTCCTGGAGCCGATTGATATTGCCGGCGCCAATACGCGCGTATCGGAATTGCGCGGCGAGCCCTTTATCAATGACAGTTGGAAACTCAGCCCGAAACTGACCTTCAATCTCGGTTTTGCGATGGAGCTGTCGCGCATCGCCCAATCAGGCGATAACGCCAATTCGCGTTTTTTCACCTATCCAAAACCGTCAGCGACACTGACCTACAATATCAGCGACAAGACTCAATTGCGCCTTGCCGGTGCGCGGGAAGTGAACCAGCTTTCCTTTGGTGAGTTCGTCAGTTCCGTGAATTTTGACGATGAGGATGTCGATTTTGGCAATCCGGATCTACAGCCGCAACGCAGCTGGGCGTTGGAAGCATCTTTCGAACAACGCTTTGGCAAGATCGGCGTGGTCGAGGTGACCGGCTTTTATGATTATGTGCAGGACGTTGAAGACCTGTTGCCAATTGGCGGCGGGGCTGAGGTGCCGGGCAATATTGGCAATGGCAAGATTTACGGCGTCGTTCTTGATGTGACCGCGCCGCTCGACTGGATGGGCCTCAAAAATTCGCGGATTGAATCGAGCATCACCCAGCGGGATTCGGAGGTCACCGATCCTGTCACCGGTCTCGATCGCGATTTTTCATTCCGGGAAAAACGGTTTTATGAAATCGAATTCCGTCAGGACTTAACCGATCAGAAAATCAGCTGGGGATGGGAGCTTGGCAACGCAACCGATGAGTTTGGTTTTGGTCTTGATGAGGTAACTGCCTTCGGACGCGATCTCGAATTTGACGCCTTTATTGAGACAACGGTGATCAAAGGCGTGAAGATCGAATTTCGGGTTAATGACATCCTGAATGTCACCAACACCCGCGACCGCACCGTCTTTGACGGATCACGCGCCGCCGGCATACCGCTTTTCCGCGAATTCCGCTCCAACCAGAATGGCGGCGCCTGGCGGTTGAATTTTAGCGGGACGTTGTAAGCGGAAAATAGAGATGGCTTTAGGAAAGCTGCTAAACTAGGACGAGCCTGAGTTCAGTTCATACATCCCGCGCTCTAAGAAATTAATGTATCCGGAATCACGCAAATACTGCAATTGCTGACGAATTTTGGCTTTGACATTTTTATTGTTAGGGTAAATGGCGGAGAGGTTTTCTTCAAAAGCATATACATCCTTAAGCTTGAACTTTGGTTCGCCAACTTTTTCTACACACTTCATAACTTCTAGCAGCCACCCGCGGCTTTGTGCTGATTGATTTTTGAGAAAGCTAGTGCGCTTCCACTTGGTGACCACACTTTCACGACTTATGGGGGCTCTATTTTTTACAATAAATATACGACCTGAGTCAGGGATATTATTGAGCAAAATATTGCACCCAATCCAACCCGCGCGGCGAGCTGTAGATGCAAGTGGTTTTCGTTTCTCAATGATTTCTGGGATAAAGAAATGTTTGGGTACTATAAAGAGGTTTGAGACACAGAGTTCTACTGGATCATAATTTAGAAATACAAAATTTGGGTTGTTAGCTGAGACAAGGCGGCTAACTAATGACTCATACGCACCATCAACAACTTTTTTACCAAATTTTCGTTTTTGACTTTTTAATTCGAACTCTTCGCCGCAAGACGTGCAGTAAAGGTCTGCTGCTGGTCGATTGTTTTCAAATTTGGAAAGTTTCGAGTGTCCACACGCAGGGCAAAATAGTGATGCCGCTGCCCAAGTTTCGGTGAGCGCGCGGGCGTTCTGAGAGCCGCTGTTGTACTTTTTTTGCTCTTCTTCGAAGCCAAGCTTCAATGTGAGTTCTTTCTTGTGACTTCGATAATCTCAGCATCCTCGATTTCATCTCGGTCCAATGAACAATAATTGCCTAACCCATTTTCTACGAGATTACGTGCTTCGTACTCTGAGGAAGCATCAATAATGACAGTATGGTCATCAAAGGAAACCGTGCGGCGCGTCACTTTGAATTTATATTCCATATTAGTCGCCTAAAGCGAAAAACTCGTGCCGCAGCCGCAGGCTGCGGTCGCGTTCGGGTTGTTGATTTTGAACGCGGCGCCGATGAGTTCGTCGGAGAAATCGATTTCTGAATCTTTCATATAATCGACGGAAACTTCATCGATCAGGACTTCGTAGCCGTTTGCGTCGAGGACCAGATCGTCATTCTCGCGGTCCGTCACAATATCGAATTTGTATTGAAACCCGGAACAGCCGCCGCCCTCGACGGCAACGCGCAGTTTCGCGCCCGCAGGCTCCTTGGCGAGGATCGCGGCGATCTTCTCCGCGGCGCGGGCGGAGACGGTAACGGGTGTCGTATCGGCGACGGACATGGCTAAACTTTCCAACTAATCAGGCTCACTAAATAGGAGCTTTCAGAAGGGATTTCGAGGGGTGTTGCTCTCTAGTTCCGGATTGTGAGCCCTGCCATTGAAAAAATCAATAAATAGTATTTCTATTATCAATTTTCCTTCTGGATAAAGACGTCCTATATACTGGGGTACGAGCCCATATTTTGCTTTTTTCAACTGGAGAAGACCACATGAAAGCCCCTCAAGTTACGTTCAAAACCCGTGTCCGCGATGAATCTGTTGAAGGACCAAACCCGTTCCGCTGGCAGGACGTGACTAGCGACGAGCTTTTCAAAAACCGAAAAGTCGTGCTTTTTGCCCTGCCGGGCGCCTTCACCCCGACCTGCTCCTCGACGCATTTGCCGGGCTATGAAGAGCATTTCGAAGAGTTCAAAGCCCTCGGCGTTGATGAGGTTATCTGCCTTAGCGTCAACGACGCCTTTGTTATGTACCAGTGGGGCAAGCATATGGGCGTTGATAAAGTGCGCTTGCTGCCGGACGGTTCCGGCGAGTTCACCCGCAAAATGGGTATGCTCGTCGATAAGGATAATCTTGGCTTCGGCATGCGCTCATGGCGTTACTCGGCCTTCATCAATGATGGCGACGTAGAACAGATTTTCGCCGAGCCGGGCTTTGCTGATAACTGTCCTTCGGACCCGTTTGAAGTCTCTGATGCCGAGACCATTCTGAATTGGTTGAAAGGGCGATTTGAAAGTCAGTCGGCAGCGTAAGTCTTACGCGGCAGTTTTTTAGTTTTGGCGGCGTCCGGAGGGGCATCCTTCCGGGCGCCGTTCGCGTTTGTGTGGCGGTTGAATCTCTCGGGTTCCTCGCAACCCAGAGAGGGTATTCTTCAAGGAATCCTATATTTGGTCGAAACTTATCGAACAGGCGCAGACAGGCCTTATATTCTTGGTGGAATAGAAATTGGCGGCCCAAGAATCGCCTGATAAGGGTGGTATGGTTGTAAAAATCGCCATATCAGCAAGAGTTGAGAAAAGTGCGACAAGATACGGAAAATATTGACGGAATTGGCTCCCGCGGAGGTGCGGTCTAATGGCGCTCGCGTTCCCGGCGCCGATCGCGCCTTATGCAGCGCGTGCGCAGGAGACCCGTGGCCGGCTGCATCCGGAAGCGGAGAGCAAGAGCCGTACGCCGTTTCAGCGCGATCGCGACCGGGTGATTCATGCGGTGGCCTTTCGCCGGCTCAAGCACAAGACGCAGGTTTTCATCTCTCATGAGGGGGACCACTACCGCACCCGGCTGACCCATTCCCTGGAAGTCGCGCAAATCGCCCGGACGTTGGCGCGGGCCCTGAAGCTGGACGAAGATCTCGCCGAATGTCTCGCGCTTGCCCATGATCTGGGGCACCCGCCGTTTGGGCATACGGGCGAGGATGTCCTCAAAGAATGCATGGCCAAGTATAATGGCTTTGATCACAATGCGCAGACGCTCCGACTTCTGACGAAGCTTGAACGACGTCACGCGGACTTTGACGGATTAAACCTTACCTGGGAAACGCTAGAAGGCGTCGTCAAACATAATGGTCCGCTGACGGGCGACTTGGCGCGCAAGGGCGAGGCGCTGCCGGCGGCGATTGTCGAATATGCGCAAGGCCACGATCTTTGGCTCGATACATTTCCTTCTTTGGAGGCGCAGGTGGCGGCGATTGCCGATGACATTGCCTATAATAATCACGACGTTGATGACGGCCTGCGCGCCGGGCTTTTCGGTTTTGATGAGGCGCGGGACTTGCCGCTCGTTGGTAAGGCGCTGCGAATGGCGGAAAAGCGATACCCGGATGCGCCCTCCGATATTTTGATCGCCGAAGCAGTCTCTGATCTAATTGGCGATATGGTCGAAAATGTTCTCGGTGAAACTCGGGCGCGGCTGGAAAATATTTCTCCACAGGATGCGGACGAAATCCGCCGCGCATCCGCCGCAACCTGCGCTTTTTCCACCGAAATGGAGGCGGATTTATCGGGCCTCAGGGCGTTTTTGCATGAGAACATGTACCGGCATTTCAAGGTCAATCGCGCTCGCAGCCAGGCGAAAAGAATTGTTAAATCTTTGTTTGAATTGTTTTTTTCTGAGCCGGAGACCTTGCCGCCGGAATGGCGGGAGCGATATGAAGGCGCCTCGCCAGGCGGTGATCAGGCGCGGCTTGCCCGGGTTGTCTGCGATTATATTGCCGGCATGACGGACAGATATGCAATGCGTGAATATCGTCGGCTCTTTGGCGTTGAAATTCAGGACTGACATATGGTGGGAGGACGTCTGGTGCTAAAATGCAGCTTGGGACCGATTCGGAATTCCGGCGACGCAGTGCAAGAAAAGCAGAAACATTGGGGCGCTGAGAAGGAGCGGCTTAAGGCATGACAAACGCAGACGAAACATACGAAGACGACTACAACGAATATGACGAATTCGATGAGGAAGATGAAGGCGGTCTTTCCGGCTTTTCCGTTCTTGTTATCGGTCTTGTCATGTTCTTCGCGTTTGTCGCCATAACGTGGATCGCCTATCAACAGGGCATCAAGCGCGGGGAAAATGGCGAGACGCCTTATGTGGCCGCTGATCCGGAACCGATCAAAATAGAAACAGCGGATGCGACAGAGCCTGTCGAAGATCGCGAAGTCTATGATGTATTCGATGGCGACAACGCGGATCCGGCAACGGTGCTTGCAGAGGGGCCGGAAGAACCAGTAAATCGTGACAGTGACGACACCATTGGCGCTTTGGCGGCGGATGCTGGCGACGCGATTTCAGATGCGAGTGACGAAGTTCAAGATCGCATTGCCAGCATTGCGGAAGAAGATGCATCCAATATTGCCGACGAACAGATTGCTGATGATCCGGCGCCCGTCGCAGCAACGACGCCAACGCAAGTGAGCGCTACGCCGTCCTTTAGCACAGGCGGGACTGGCGCCTTGTCCGGCAGTTATGTCGTGCAAGTCGGCGCCTTTCGCTCCGATGCCGAAGCGCAGGCGCAATGGGCGCGGATGCAAACCAAGCTTGGCGATTTTGTGTCCGGCAAATCGATCCATGTCGAAGAAGCCGATCTCGGCGATCGCGGCGTCTATCACCGGCTACGTATTGGGCCGTTTTCAAGTTCTGAAGATGCAAAAGACTATTGCATGGGATTGAAAGAACGCGGCCAGGATTGCCTGATCAAGGGCGTCTGATCCTCAAATTGTCATGCCCGGATTTATTCCGGGCATCCAGGAGTAGATGATCATGAGGCATTGTTGCTGGATTGCCGGAACAAGCTTGGCAATGACATCAGTTTGTGTGAGGATAGGTTGCCTTTAGCCGCCATTTTCGATTGCGAAGGACCACGCATCTCAACAGAAGAGAAGGCGTTTTTTAAAGACGTCGATCCTTGGGGCTTCATTGTCTTTGCCCGCCATTGTGCGTCTGCTGATGAATTGCGCGCCCACTGCGATGAATTGCGAGAAAGCGTTGGTCGGGAAGAT
>JAJFGC010000278.1 GCA_021776345.1 Hyphococcus sp.
CAGTCGGCGCTGGACGCGGCGCCATGGCGGGAACAGTCAAAGGCGGACTTGGCTCCGCTTCGATCGTGCTTGATGACGGTGTTTGCGTGGGCGCGCTGGTCGCGGTGAACCCGGTCGGTTCGGTCTACATGCCGGATGGCAAAACCTTTTACGCATGGCCGTGGGAGCTTAACGGGGAATTCGGCAATCAGTCACCGCCGCTAAGTCGCGATTGCATCGGCCCGATCCCTGCTTATTCACGCTTGACGCGAAATGTGAAGCCTGGGGCAAATACCACGATCGCAATTGTTGCGACCTCCGCTGACCTCAACAGCGTCGAGGCCAAACGCATGGCGATGATGGCCCATGACGGTATTGCCCGGGCCATACGCCCTGCGCATACGCCCCTTGATGGAGATATTGTTTTCGCGGTTTCAACCGCTACGCATGAAGAAAAGCCGCCATCAGATCAAATGCGACCCATGTGGATCGCATCGCTTGGGGCGGCGGCAGCCGATTGCCTTGCGCGAGCGATTGCCCGCGGCGTCTATGAGGCAACGGTCTGATTAAGCTCACTCTCTTGAGCTTGCTCCAATATGAGTCGGATGTCATCCGCAAGCGTCATCGGATCAAATGGTTTTGGCACAACACCGCTTGCGCCAGCTTCGATATACCGTTTGAGTTCTTCCGGACGCACCCTCGCCGTCATGAAGGCGATCGGAATTTTATCCAGCGCCGGCACAGCACGCACCGCTGCCATGGTCGATGGCCCATCTAACCCAGGCATCATATAGTCCAATAAAATAAGGTCAGGATTGTATTCTTCGGCGAGCGCAACGGCGTCAGCTCCCTCAGTCGAGGTTAGTACCGAAAGACCGCCGACATCCTCAAGCGCCATTGCGGCCACCACCAGGATGTCCTCATCATCATCAATACAAAGAACTCTGATCAAACTCTCAGCCATTTCGGGACACTTTCATCGTTGGAACGCAAAACAATTCGCATCCGTGAGCGGGTGATAGTCGCAAATCTTTGTAAACTTGCCATAAACCATACGAAATTGTATGCGGCCCAGCTTCAGCTTTCGTTAACAAGGCTGAGCGGAATTTAACCTTTTGACCGGCAAGGCGCCGCGTCACGACCGACTCGGCCCATTCCTTGTATGTCCACGTTCGTTAGACGGACACCAAATGCATGCGTGACGTACTCTTATTGGCCTTTGTCGCCCTGTGCCTGATCCCGGCGCTGCGATATCCGTTTGCCGGGCTTTTGACCTGGGCCTGGTTTTCTTTAATGACGCCGCACCAGGCGGCGTTCGGCGTCTTCGGCATCCCGCTCAATTTGATCATCGCCGCCGTGACCATCACCGCTTACGTGGCGTCCGGCGACGTCACGCGCTTCAAAACAAATCCACTCACCGGTCTCATCATCCTTTTTGCCGGCTGGTTGACGCTCTCACAGGCCTTTTCGCTCGATCCCGAAACCTCCGCCCCTTACTTTGATCGAATGATAAAGACGCTCGTCTTTGTCCTTTTATGCGTGCAAATGGCGACCTCGAAGCTGAAGATTAATGCGCTCGTTTGGACAATCGTTTTAGGCATTGGTTTTTTTGCCGCGAAAGGCGCCCTGTTTACATTTGTCACATTGGGCGCTCACCGCGTGCAGGGTTTGCCGCTCACCGTGCTTGAGGACAATAATCATTTCGGCATCGCCGTAGCGACCATTCTGCCGTTGATTTTATATCTGCGCGGCGAAGCAAAACATGCCTGGATGCGCTGGGGTTTGTTGGGTCTCTTTTACCTCTCGATCGTGGCTATCATCGGCACGCATTCGCGAGGCGCCTTTCTGGCGCTAGTCGCCTTTGGCGGTTTCTTTTGGTTACGCTCAAAACATAAGGTTTCGATTGTCGCCGGACTTGCTCTCCTGATGATCCCTACCATTGCTTTCATGCCGGCAAAGTGGACGGAACGGATGAGCACGATTGGCGAGGCGACCCAGGATGCGTCGTTTATGGGCCGCGTTGATGCCTGGGTAATTAACTACAAGCTCGCGCAAGAAAATCCTCTGACCGGCGCGGGGCTCAGAAATTCATATCAGGAAAAGATTGCAAAAGACGTCGATCCCAAAAGGGCCGCAGGCGCAAAAGCAGCCCACAGTATCTATTTCGAAATTCTTGGCGGCGCCGGCTATGTTGGCCTGCTACTTTACCTGTCGATTTTCGCGGCAGCTTTTTTTAGCGCGTGGAGCATTTCTATTCACAGAAAAAACCCTGCGATGGCGCCATGGAAAGGACGGTTCGCCATTTATGCTCAACTATCTCTATTTATTTTCATGATCGGCGGCGCCTCGACGTCAATGGAAATGTGGGATGGATATCTGATCGTCATCGCATTGCTGGCGGCGCTGTCAAATTTGACCCCGGAAACGAAAACATCACGCGGCCGCGCGATCGAGGCAATCCGCAAAGCCAATTGGCGCCGCCGGCTCCGGGCAAAAGCCGGTGGCCATGGGTCTGCGACCACTGCATAATGTGAGTTGGTTAGTGCTCCTGCGCCGCAAGCCTTGCGCCGGTCTGACCGTTTGCACCCGATGGCTCTGACGATGTTGTGTGTTCGTTCGTGCGCGCTTCGTGACTTGGCGCCGAGGCGAAATTGTCGGGGCACTCGTTACCAACCTCAATCTGAATTGTGGAATTACGAATCTTGTGATTCGTTTTGAGATATCTCTTTACTGCCGCCAGAGCTGCTGACGCATCACTCGCATTTGCAATGCAGGCATGGAGTGTCAACCGTGGTTGATCCGGCGTAATTTGCGAAATCTGAATATGGTGAACGCCTCGAATAAGCGGCGTCGAATTAACAAGCCCGGCGGCGAGTTCATGTGTATCGATACTCTCAGGCGCGCCCTCCAACAAGATAAATCCGGCTTCCCGGATCAGTCTGAACGCTGAAACGCCAATAAGACCGGCAACGACAAACGATAATAATGGATCGATTTGTGTCCAGCCCCAAAACCAGATGACGACGGCCGCAACAATCGCCGCAACGGACCCTAACATATCACCCATCACATGCAGCAAAGCGCCGCGCATATTGAGGTTTTCCTCGTGCCGGCGGTGTAGGATGGCAAACGCAACTGCATTTGCACCCAGCCCGATAATCGCAACACCAAGCATCAAGGGCGCATCGATATCGATCGGGTTTAATGATCTTTGTACCGCCTCAATGAGTATCCAAATCAACAGCACTGCCATCAGCAACCCGTTGACGAATGCCGCAAGAACTTGCGCGCGGCGGTAACCGAAA
>JAJFGC010000279.1 GCA_021776345.1 Hyphococcus sp.
GGTTCCATTTCGAGCGCCGCAAAGTGGCGAATTTGCTTGTTTTTGGCGTGGTTGCAGGCGATTTAGATCAAACTTTATCTATTTCAAAAAGTGTTCGGTAATCTCCGTCGCTTATCAATTAAGGCAAGAATATGGCGAAACTGATGCTCGTAGCGGCATGTGCGCTGGTGGACCGAGATGGACGGGTTTTGCTGGCAAAACGGCCAAAGGGGCGGTCCCATGCGGGGCTCTGGGAATTTCCAGGCGGCAAGTTGCAAGGCGAAGAGACGCCGGAAGCGGCGTTGATCAGAGAACTGAAAGAGGAGCTCGGGATAGAAACGGACGCGTCATGTCTGGCGCCAATCGCGTTTGCATCGTGCGATTTAGGGGAATTTCACCTTTTAATGCCACTTTTCGTATGTCGCAAATGGACCGGAACACCGGTCGCCCATGAGCATGAAGCGCTTAGATGGGTCAGGCCGAACGAGTTAGTGCAGTACGAGATGCCGAAAGCCGATAGACCGCTCGCGGCGCAGTTGAGAGATTTTTTATGACCGAGATGACAGCAAAACTGAGCATTCGTCGCCGGCAATTTGCGACGCTTACTGCTGATTTCCGTCGCGATGAAAACGGGGCGACGGCCATCGAATATGGTCTGATCGCGGCGCTGATCTTTCTCGCAATTGCTGCCTCGATCCGTAATTTTACCGGTTCGACCAGCGAAATGTACGATGAAATCGCAACCACGCTGACGGATTAATCTTTCCTATTTTTGATAGCGTCCGCGAGCGACGTCTTTGCAGAGCCGGGTTTTAGCGGTTTTTGCTGATCGGGATGGGGCGCCCATCCGGTCAAATAGACAATATCAAATTTTTCCTCGCCGCCTGTTGCGGCAAATATCTCCAGCGTGCGTGAGATGATATCGCGGCGCAGGGGCGCAGGCCCATTTGCGAGTGCGTTTGTCTCTCCCATCCCCCGTAAATCTTTGAGCAGACGATAGGGCTCCGTATAGCGAACGGTGACCTTGTCGATATCAGTGACCGGCATGGCAAACCCGGCGCGCGACAGCGCCTGACCAAAATCTTGAATGGCGCCAAACGGCGCCAACCTTGGCGACACGCCGCCGGTGATTTCTGTTTCCGCCGTATAAAGAGCATGTTTGATATTCTGCAGCGTCTCCTCGCCAAAAATTGCGGCGATGAAAAGCCCGTCTGGTTTTAACGCCAATCTTGCCTGGGCGAGGGCGCCGACAAGGTCGTTGCTTGCATGCAAAACCAGAACACTTACAAAAAGATCGACGCTGGCTGGCGCAATCGGCAATAATTCATCATCGGCGACAAAAGCGTTTGCACCGTCGCTGAGACGGGCTTTGGCGCTGTCCATCAAGAAGACCTCGCCGACACCGGATTTGGCGGTTAACTGGTCCGTCAGGTCGCCGGCGCCGCTGAATATGGCTGTTGGAAAGTCTCGTTTGACGGTCTCAAGCCGGTCGATGATGTCTTCCATCACTCGGCGGTGGAGAAAATCATGCGCCGAAAAGGCCTTTGCGCTGCGCTGCCGCCTCAGGCGGACGCGGGCGCGATCAAAAATTTGTGGCGGCGATTTTTTCATTGAAGCTGTTTTCTATTTCACCGGTCCCGCGTTACGCTATGGCTCGTGAAAGCGCAATTTTTCCGCCCCCTCAACAATGCTGCGACCTCAGCGGGCCGTAACGCTCTTAATGCGTTGATGCCGGCCCAGTGCCCATTGTCCGGGGAGGCGGTGACGACGCCCGGAGAGTTAGGCCCGCAGGGCTGGGCGCGGCTGCATTTTATCGAAGAGCCGTTTTGCGGATCTTGCGGGATCCCGTTTTCGGCCGAATATGGCGAGGGGGTTTTGTGTCCGTCCTGCATTGCTTATCCGCCGATCTATGATCGCGCCCGCGCCGCCATCGTTTATAATGATGCGGCGACGGCGTTTGTTTCAGGCTTCAAATTTAATGACCACACCGAATATGCCGATATGCTTGGGCGGTGGATGGCGCGGGCTGGGCGGCTATTTCTCAACAAAGATGCGCTGATTATTCCCGTGCCGCTTCATTGGCGCCGTTTGATGATGCGCCGCTTTAATCAATCGGCATTGCTCGCCCGGCCGATTGGCAACCTTACCGGTGCGCAAGTTTTATTGCGTGGTCTGAAGCGCATCCGCGCGACGCCCCCACAAAAAGAGACCACCTCGCTCGAGGCGCGGCGGCGCAATGTTGCCGGCGCATTTGCGGTTGCGGACAAATACCGGGAGAAGATTGACGGCGCCTCGATCGTGGTGATCGACGATGTCTTGACGACTGGTGCAACGGTTGCCGCCTGCACCAGGGCGCTCAAGGCTGCCGGGGCATCACAAGTTAATGTGCTGGTGCTGGCGCGGGTTGTAAAAGGTGGGGGCGGCGCCATATAGCGAACCCGCAAATCGGAGCCATTAAAGAATGCAAAAAGTAACCGTTTATACGAGACCGATGTGCCCGTTTTGCGTGCGTGCGCTGGCTCTTTTGAAAGAGAAAGGGGCGCAGGTGAATGAAATCTCCGCAGCCTTTGACAAAGCTAAGCGCGACGAAATGCTGGCGCGGTCGCATGGCGCCATGACTTTCCCGCAGATTTTTATTGGTGAAACGCATGTTGGCGGCGCCGACGAACTCTTTACGCTTGAACGCGCCGGCAAGCTCGATCCTTTGTTAAATGGGTAAAAACGACACATCCTTCATGGCGGCTTGCGTACAGATGCGCTCGGGATTGGACCGCGCGCAGAACGTGAAAGACGCGCTCGCGCTGATCGAAGACGCGGCGGCCTGCGGCGCCACTTTCATTGCGACGCCGGAAATGACCAATGTTGTCGATCGTAAAGGCGGGCGGATGCTTGCCGCGCTGCCTGACGAGAACGCGCTTGAAGAAATAGCTGCGTTTTCGGCGGCGGCGAAACGCCATGGCGTGTGGCTGTTAATTGGATCGCTTGCCGTCAAACAGGGCGACAAGGCCGCGAACCGGAGCTTCATGTTCGCCCCCGATGGTAAGGTCGTGGCGCGCTACGACAAGCTGCATATGTTTGACGTTGATCTTCCCGGCGGCGAAAGCTGGAAGGAATCTAAAGTCTATCAAGCGGGCGTTGACGCGGTTTTGGTGAATACGCCGCTCGCAAAATTTGGGTTGAGCATTTGCTATGACGTTCGCTTCCCGACGCTTTATCGCGAATTGGCGCAGGCGGGCGCGGATGTTCTTTGTGTGCCGGCGGCCTTCACCCGTCAGACCGGCGAGGCCCATTGGAAAACCCTATTGACCGCCCGCGCCATTGAGAATGGCGCCTTCGTGATTGCGCCCGCCCAAGGCGGAAACCATGAGGATGGGCGCGAGACATATGGTCATTCCCTGATCATCGGCCCCTGGGGCGACGTGCTGGCGGAGGCCGACAATGACGCGCCGGGGGCCATTTTTGCAGAGATTGACCTTAAAAAAGCCATAGAGGCGCGGCAAAGAATACCCAATCTAACCCTTGAACAAAATTTCAAAATCTCCATTGTAAACCAATGATTAAGTATCAACTCCTCTGTGACGCGGAACACGAATTTGAAGGTTGGTTTCGCGATAGTGCGGACTATGACGAGCAAAGTGGCAATGGGCTTGTTGAATGTCCGGCTTGCGGCAGTGATACGGTGCGTAAAGCTGTGATGTCGCCGGCTATTCCGCGCCGCTCAAATGCTTCCCGTCAGGCTCGCTTTGCAGAAATCAAACGCGACATGGGTCAGGCCATGGAACGCGCGCGGGACTATGTCGAGAAAAACTTCGATTATGTCGGTGATCAGTTTCCGGAAGAAGCCCGCAAGATTCACTATGGCGAGTCCGAAGAGCGGGGCATTTATGGCGAAGCCTCCGGCAAGGAGGTCAAAGATCTTGTCGATGAGGGCGTTTCTGTGGCGCCGCTGCCAAACGTGAAAAAGACTGACAAGGCTGAAAAGCCAAAGACGCCGGTCGCTGACGCAAAAAAACTCAATTAAATTTCGGGGCGCTGTTCGATTATTGTTGATGTGGCCTAATCAAATGCTGGCGACGCCGACCCAATCCGCATAGTATCGCTTCTAATGGATGCGATCAAACAACGCCTAAAACAGCTTCGCTTTTTCGATCAGCTCGATCCTGAGACGCTGGATGCGATTGCCGCCCGCGGCGTCTGGTATTCGCTCGCCGGGGGGTGGGATCTCTTCGCTGAAGGCGCAAGGTCAAACGCCCTCTATTTCAATCTGTCCGGCCGGATGATTGTTGTGCGTCAGGGGCCGGATGGCGAGGAAGTGGTTGGGTATATTCGCGCCGGCGAACCAGTGGGCGAGATGTCGCTTTTGTCCGGCGAACCGCATTCGGCCTCGGTCTATGCGCTGCGCGACACCGAAATGTTGCGCTTGTCGCGTGCTGACGTTGAAGAGCTGCTGCACGATCATGGTGAGTTTGCCAGCGCACTTTCTCGAATAGTTCTTGATCGTGCGCGCCATCCGACGGCGAGTTTCCAACAATCGGCGCCGCGGATTTTTGCGCTCGTGGCGACATCGCGATCAATCGATATTGATGCGCGGGCAAAAGATCTGGCGGAACGGATTTCCGGTTATGGTGTTAACGCGGACTGGATGCCGGTTGGCGAGGAGGCGCCCGACAGTCGGACGTTTGACCAACGCGAGGAAGACAACGATGTTGTTCTGCTTGCCGCACGTGTAGATGGCAGCGCTTGGTATCGTTTTGTTTTGCGTCATGCGGACCGGTTTCTCGTCGTTGCGCGCCGCGACGCCCGGCCGCCGCGCCCATTTCCCATGACAACCGAAACCGGAGAAAGGGTTCGCAAGTTTCGCCTTGTTGATCTCGTTATGCTTTACGAGGGCGCGCCCGCATGCCCGGTTGCAGACTGGATCGACGCGATTGGCGCGGCGCGTATTTTCAATTGCCGGGGCGATCAGTGTACAGAGCGGATTGCCCGGATCATTGCCGGGAAGTCTGTCGGCTTGGTTCTTTCCGGCGGCGGCGCAAGGGCTTACGCCCATATCGGCGCGGTTCAGGCGCTGCGGGAGGCGGGCGTTCCGATTGATTTTGTCTGCGGCGCGTCCATGGGCGGCATTGTCGCCGCCTGCGTCGCTATGGGCTGGTCCAATGAGGAGATAGAACACCGGATTTGCGACGCCTTCGTTGAGTCAAACCCTCTTGGAGATCATGTCTTGCCGGTTGTTGCGCTGACAAAAGGCAAGCGGGTGGAAGAGCGCCTCGCCAATCATTTTGGCGAGGCGTTGATTGAAGAACTGGCGGTGCCGTTTTTTTGCGTCTCTTCGGACATTTCGGTTGGCGATGCGCGTATTCACCGCCGCGGTGTCTTGCGCCATGCGTTGCGCGCATCGATTGCCTTGCCCGGCATCTTGCCGCCCGTGATCGATGGTGATGCGTTGCTGGTCGATGGCGCAGTCATCAATAATTTTCCAACCGACATCATGGCGGGTATGCATCGCGGCCTCATGATCGGGATTGATGTTGCGCGCCAGGGGACGATTGATGTTGACGCTTTCCGTGATCCGCCAGGCTTTTTCGCCTGGATTGCTAGCCATGGTGTCAGCGCGGCGCCGCCAATTGTGTCGCTGTTGATGCGCACGGCGACTGCGCGCCATGAACGCACGCTGAAAGTTCATCCTGCTGACATCATGATTGCGCCGAGCGTGCCCGACGTAGAGCTTCGTGATTGGGGTGAATATGACGAGGCGGTCGCCAATGGTTATAATGTCGCAAAGGCGGCCATTCAGGAAAACTGGGGCGTGCTTGGGCCGATCGTACAGGCGATCAGGACTGGTGATTAAGGTTATTTAGAGTGTCATCGAATTAGTCTTGACTCTAATTAGATCATTGTCTAAATAATAAGCATGAAAATCAACATGATCCTGAAAGCGCTCTCTCATCCGATCCGGCGGGACATCATTGCGACGCTTCGCGATGGCCCGCAGACTGCGGGCGCTCTTGCAGAGCGCTATGAGGTTTCAAAACCGACTATGTCGACGCATTTCGCGGCGTTGAAAGAGGCAGATCTTGTCCGGGCTGAACGTGATGGCGTCTCCATTCATTATCATTTGAACGTCACCGTTACAGAAGAAGCCCTGAGTGCGATGATGGGTCTTCTCGGGACCGGCGAAACAAAAGCGAGCGCACTTCTCTCCAGCAAAAATAAGGCGCCTGCTTCATGAGGTATATTCTATACGCGGCTGTCGCCATGGTCGCCGGTGCGATTGCGATCGGTTTTTGGCTGCAATCAATCGGCGTTACCCCCAGCGAAAAACTAATGGCGGGGACCAGCGCGCCGCTCGTCTTATGGCCGCTCGTTATGCCGATTTTCGGCGCCTTGGTGGCGATCGCGATTGCGATACTCAACTATAAGACCATACGGCAGTATTGGGATGCGGATCACATCGAAAAACCTGACATTCGGCCAGCGATTGCGATTCTCTTTGGACCAACTTTGGCCTTGCTCATGCAGGCCTATGTCGGGCTGGACTATTTCGACTTAACAACCAAGACCCGAATGCTGACAGTTGTTGTTATTTTGCAGTTGTTATTTTTTATCGCCATGGGAAATTACGCTGGCGCATTGCGCCCCGGCAGCCCTGGCGGCTTTCGCACGCCATGGACCGTGAAAAGCGATAAAGTGTGGGCGAAAACCCATCGCTTCATCGGCAGAGGATTGTTTGTCGCTTCCATTGCGGGCTTCGGGGCACTCATTTTCTTTGCCCCGAAAACAGTTATGTATGTCCATATTGGCGCCATTGTCAGTATAAAGATCGCTGCCTTTATTTTCTCTTATTCATTTTGGCGCGAGGAAAAGCAGCGTCACGCTGTACAGGAGTAGCTTCGCAAACGGCGTTTGTCTCAAGGCTAAACGGCAGCGAGACAATTGCGAGAGTTAAATTTTCGCCAAACAAGAACAGTCGATAAAAATTTAACGGGCGTTGCCGCCCGAC
Organism: Hyphococcus sp.; assembly: GCA_021776345.1. Lineage (GTDB taxonomy): Bacteria > Pseudomonadota > Alphaproteobacteria > Caulobacterales > Parvularculaceae > Hyphococcus. Next base: position 6,980 of record JAJFGC010000279.1, read on the forward strand.
CGGCGCCTTGCGCGTAAATTTTGGAGAAGAGCATGAACGGTTGGATCAACAGACGTATCGAAACCGCCGGGTGGTGGCAATTTTTGTTCTGGCTCGTCGTCAATGTCGCATATTCAGTGTGGGCGTTTATCTTTCCTGGACCATGGACGCGCATGCTTGAGGCGATGGGCGTCTCCAATGATGCGCCCCAGGTGATGGGGTTGCCGGAGCTGACCTTTGGTTTCGTTGCCGATATGCCGATCCATGCACTCGAAAAACTTGATCCTGTTATTCATGACTATGCAGTTTTTCAGGTGATCGATATTCCCTATGCACTCACCGGCGTCGCGATGACGGTAACCGGCATTGCGATTGGGCTAAAGCGATTTTCTCTCGGGCAATCGGTTGCCCGTTATGCGCTTTTGATTCCTCTGCTCTATCTCATCGCTGAAGTTGTCGAAAATCCGCTGCTTGCAGCAATGGCGCTTGAAGCGGCGCCGCGAGACGGGCTTGTTGCAGCAACCCAACAAGCGGCGACATCGGTCAAATTCATTACAGACGGCGCCAGTTCATTTTTTTTGGCGGTGTCCATCATCTCGGTGTTGATCGCTATCGTGACAAAACCATTCCGCCGAAAAGGAAAAGCCCATGCGCCACAATAAGTTTACGAAGCCGGGCAAAGAAATTGGCCCTTTGATGGTCATCTTCGTTATCGCTGTCATCCTCACCCAAAGCGGTAACCATCACGGCCAGATCAGCGGCTGGATAAAAAGTGTCTTTGCTGAACGCTCAATGCAATGACCCAGGCATTTACGTTTTGACTGCTGACATCATGATTGCGCCGAGCGTGCCCGACGTAGAGCTTCGTGATTGGGGTGAATATGACGAGGCGGTCGCCAATGGTTATAATGTCGCAAAGGCG
>JAJFGC010000280.1 GCA_021776345.1 Hyphococcus sp.
GCCCGCTCACTATCGCGACGTACTCTCCCCCAATGACGGATGCATAGGGGCGGGCGCACTTTTTGATGATCTAAATTTTTTTGAGGTGCACGCCGAAAACTATATGTGCGAGGGCGGGCCGCCTCATGCCTGGCTAATGGCAATCCGCGAACATTTCCCATTATCACTCCATGGTGTCTGCCTGAACCTTGGCGGCTATGATGATTTTGATAGGGATCACCTCCAGCGCCTGCGCAAGCTTGTCGATCAATATCAACCGGCGCTCGTATCGGAACACATTGCCTGGAGCGCCCATGACGGCGCTTTCTATAATGATCTCATTGCCCCGCCCTTGAGCGAGGAAACCCTGCAACGCACTGCCGATCACATAGATAAGACGCAAGAGGTGCTGGACCGACGCATCCTCATTGAAAACCCATCACAATATCTCGAAATGCCAGGCGACATGGCTGAGTCGGAATTTTTAAACATACTCGGAAAAAAAACCGGTTGTGGGCTATTGCTTGACATCAACAATGTCTTTGTCAGCGCTTCCAATCTCGAATTTGACGCTTGGGATTATCTCGATGCAATCAACGCCGACGCGGTTGAAGAAATTCATCTCGCCGGCCACTCGATTGACCGTGCGCGCGGGGTCGAAATCCGCGTAGACGATCACGCATCGGAAGTCTCATCGGACGTCGGCGGTCTTTACCAGCGCTTCATCGCCAAGGCGGGGCCGCGCCCAACATTAATCGAATGGGATACCGACACGCCGCCACTCGCCGGCCTCGCCAAAGAGGCGGAAAAAGCCGCGCATTGGATGCGGGCCGGCATCAACGCCGCGTCAGCCGTTGGTGTCCTTGACCATGTCTGATCGCGATATTTATGACGGGGTCGCCGAGCTCTTACGCAAGCGACAACCAACCCTCGCCTCGCCTCTGTTTTCCGGTGACCCGGAAAAAACAGCAGCCGCGATTTCGGTCTATCGGAATAATGTCCGCGCCAGCCTGTCGAAGGCGCTGACGGAAAAATTTCCGGTCATCGCTCAACTTGTCGGCCAGGATTTTTTTAAGGCAACCGCACAGGAATATTTTGGCGTAAACCCGCCGACTACGCCTTTGATCGCAGACTACGGAAACGATTTTCCATCCTTCCTTGAAAAATTCAACCCTGCCCAAAACCTTCCCTATCTGGCGGATATGGCGCGGCTTGAAATTGCCTGGCTCGGCGCCTATCGCGCAGCCGACGCACAGTCATTGAGACCGGAGCAAGTCATGGACGCCAGCGGCGGCGATCCATCACGCCTTTCGTTCACGCTTCATCCTTCTTTTCGTCTATTGCGCTCAAAATTCGCTGTCGGGTCGATTTGGCAACACCATCAACAAGACAAACCGGTGAAACCGATCAATGCCGGCATTGGCGAATGCGTCTTGATCGTCCGCCCGACGCTTGATGTTAAACTGAGCATAATCAGTACCGGCGCCTACATTGCCTTGACGCATCTGGCCTCCGGACAAACCGTTGCGACCGCCTTCGACCATGCTTTAACTCAAGACGCCGGGTTCGACCCACAACAGACAGCTCACACTATCTTCGACAGCGGCGCGATTATCGCGGCCGCCAACCATCAGGGAACAGAACAATGACGGGGCTCTATCAACATATCACGCGCTTTGGGGAAATGATCCCATACTCTGTGCTCGCCTTGGCGGCGCGCATCGCCGCGGCAGTTCCATTTTGGCGTTCTGGACAAACAAAAATTGATGGCGGCGAGTTTCTAGGCGTTAAGTGGAATATATTCGGCGTCGTCGAGAAAAAGATTTTTCTCTTTGAAAATATTTACGGTATCCCGGCGCCGCTGGCGCCGACGATGACGCATCTTGCGTCACTCGCGGAGTTTTTCCTGCCGATCATGCTGGTCCTGGGATTTGGGACACGCCTTGGCGCCCTTGGCCTTCTCGGCATGACCGCGTTTATTCAGTTCTATGTCTTTCCGGAAGATCTGCTGAACCTGAATGGCAACTGGTCGTTGCATTTATTGTGGGCGATGCCGCTCTTACTTATCTTTGCCCGCGGGCCCGGCGCGTTCTCGCTGGATCATGTCCTCGGCAAACGAGCGTGAAGCCCTGTGCTTCACCAAGCGCAATACCCAGGCAAACTATGCCGATAGCTTTGTTAATTCTGAACGGTAGTCGATAACCGCTTGGCGTCCTTTGGGGGTAATGGCGTAGATGCCGGTCTGAACGCGCTCGAACCATCCATAGTGATCGTCCGCCATGATCCGGCGCGCGGTTTCAACATTCGTCGCGCTTGCAACTTGAGACGCTTTGGTCGGACCGTTTTTGTGCAGTGTATGCAAACATCGTAACGCATCCTGACGATAGGCCGTAATCAGACCCTTCCTGGCGGCGCCGCCCATATTCGGATCACCGACGCGTTTTGCGAATTCTTTTAAAAGACGCGCCTGCTTTGCTTTCGACTGACGCGGTTTGTATGGCGCTGGATCGAGATGCATCTCGACAAACCCGTCCTTGCACCGCACCGTCATCAAGCCGAGCCCTAATCGTCGGCACAACGCGATGTTCCTCTGCAATGACTTTACGAACATGCGCCCGGGTTTGCGGGGCGTTGCGATGTAAACAGCATCGGTCATCGTTTGCCGCTCAACGGCCTGATGAAACAGAGAAAGAGAGAAGGCGGTTTTCAGCTCGACAATCACGGGCGGTTCGCCGCCCCGGCGGCCAACGACATCGATCGCGCCGATCTCCGCCTTTACCTCATATCCCTGCCCCTCCAACAAGCGTTTAACGGGGCCGTAAAGGTCGGTTTCGAGAATGGTTGATGACATTGTGCGTTGTCCCGTCCAGAAATGCGTTTCCGGCCAGTTTGCGCCACGAAGGTAAATCAATACTTGCTAACGCCGTTGCGAACTGCCGGGATAGACGCCGCGGCGGGGGGCCTGCGCCGTCTATCAATCAAAAAAAGATCGCGACGCTTTGGCGTCCGGCAATGACGAGATCGCCATCGCGATTCCAAACCAGCATATCCTGACTTGAATAGCCCTCGGCGGCGTTCTCGCCGCGCGACTGCAAGAGCCACCAGCCGTCCGTTGTTTTGGGCGCGTCGTTGAGAAAATTGACGCTCCAGGTAACGCTGCTGATCGGCGCCAATGTTGTCGCCATCGGCAGCACTGCCGGCGGCGGCATATCGGCCAGCGCCAGCAGCGCCGGCAGCGTCGTCGCATCCTTATCTCTGTGACGCACCCAGACGAAATGATCAAACTCATCAGAGCCCGTGAACGGGCGAGCGCCCTTTGCCAGCCCTGTCTCAAAATGTTGGGCAAAGGGAGGACCCAAGCCTGGGGGAATTAGGGGTTCGCAATCTTCCGGGGGCGGCATTTCCGGAAAAGGCGTAAATGTCCTGGAGAATTCTGAAGGCCGCCCTACGCCGAAGACAAAGGCGCAACGGGTCGCTAGCCCCCTTTCCCCGAGCAGGTCGCTCTCAACAAACGTTACGGACTTGCCACGACGCAGCACTTGCGCGCGCGCCTCAACGGCGCCGCCTGCTGGCCCGACAAAAGAAATCAGCGCCGACCGCAAAGGCGGCAAATCCGGAAACGCGCGCAGGCTCGCCTCAAGACAAAGCGCCGCCGAAAGGCCGCCATAGGTGGTGCGTCCTTGCATCCAACCATCGGGAATCGTCACCGCAAATCGCTCGTCGGTAAAAACCGCGCTGTTCATCAAAGCATTGTAGTCCAATGGAAATCCTAATTTGCAACGAGCGGTATTTAAGCATCGGCAAGCCGCAAACCAATAGCCAATAGCAGTTGGCGGCTGAGCTTGTCGTGCTCGAAAAAAATCCGTTGGATGATATCTCGCACACCTTATCCATCATCGATGTGATCAAGGCCGGCAAGATCGTTAATCGCGCTGACCTGCCGCTGCATTAGGAATGCGCGTCCCATCAACCCAAGCGGCGAGTAACGCAAAAAGCGCATACGCAATAAGCGCCGATTGCGCCGCCATTGCTGGAGCCGCGGGCGGCGGACCGAAATTTCCGTAAAGCTGTGCCGCGGCCAGCCCGGCGACAAGCACAACCAGTGCAATGGCGCCGCCAATGCCCTTCGATGTGGTGGCTCTCATCAAGAGCATGAATCCGGCGAGCAGCAAGCCAAACTCCATACTGACCGCGACAGTGCGAAAATCCCAAAGCCCGAGCCCGACCTTCGGGCCGCCGAACCAAAGCTCGAGATCAGGCTTATGCATGACAAAATCAAAAACCCAGTGAGAGAAGACAAGAGCGCCAATAATGAGGCCGCCGGATTTGCGCCACGCCTGATAAACAAACCCGGCAAGAACGCTCCAGAAAACCGCCATGACCAGACTATGCGTGTAAGGCATATGATAAAGATCGAAATGGTTGGACGCGGTAAAATTCTCGACGATGCGCACATGCTCAACCCCGAGCAAGACAAACGGCGCCCATAAGATGTCGAGCAGCTGAACCGCGACAAAGCCGTGCCAGAGTTTAATTTTACTTCCTGCAACTGCCGCAGCCGGACCATAATGACCAACAAACATTCATTTCTCCCAGAGTTGCTATACTGACCACCTTCCTGGTGGTGGCGGTCAAGCTCTAGTCTGTTTCGGCCCACAATTTTTCGAGCAAAGCGTATTCTCGTTTGCCTTTTTCCTTGTCGGGTTGGCTCAGCAGCATCCCGGCGAGTTTTTGCGGTGTGATCTGAGGGTTCGTCTGCTTTGTTTTCTCAATATATCGCAACGCTTTCGTATGCTCGCCCATCAATTCAGCAAGAATTGCCGCCAACACATTGGCGTAGCCGTAATCCGGCATTTGAAGCACATGACGTTCGATCAGCGGCGCGGCCAACTCAAAATCACCGGCCAAATATTCGGTGACGCCGCGATACCACGAATGGAGAAGGGCAAAACCGGCTTCGGGCGCAAGCTCGGAGGCCCGGTCGATAGCCCCGCGCGACTCATCGAATCTCCCGAGATAGGCGTATGTCTGACAGATAATATACCAAGCTTCAGCATTGGATGGATTGCGTTTGAGAACGCTCTCTAACGTATGCAAGGACCGCTCCTGCAGTCCGGCGTAGTTTTCAGCAGCGCCAATATAGGTCAATGTCAGCAGATCCCCACTGGCAAGCGCGCGTGCTTTTCGCAAATGCAACTTCGCGCGCGCGATAATATCCAAAAGTTGGTCATCATCGTAAGTGCCGTTAATAATTAGGGCGTTGCATCCCCAGGCGTAAAGCGCATGCGCAAGGGCGAAGTCGGGTGCGCACGCCACCGCCTGTTCCATTTCGGGGAACAGGTTTTGAAAGGTGCTAACCGAACCAGCCGCCTGGCCAATCCTGGCGGCGATTTTCATGCAGATTTCCCAAGGTCCCAAGTCATGCGGTTGCAGTTTTTCCGCGCGATCAGCCTCCGACCACATCAGCTGTGCAAACAAACTGCCGGAAATTTTTTCAACAATTTCATCGGAGTTTTCATGAAGGTCATGGAGCGCAGAGTCGAACTTCTTGGCCCAAAGATGCGCGCCGCTTTCCACCTCGACAAGCTGCACCGTGACACGAGCGCGATTGCCCATTTTCCGGATGGAGCCTTCAACCACATATCGCGCGCCCAATGCTGCGCCGACGGCCCTGATATCCGTAGACTGACCTTTATACGCAAAGACTGACGTCCGCGCCGGCACGGACAGATGCCGGTTGGCGGAAAGCGTGGTGATAATGTCTTCGGTCATGCCGTCGGCAAGAAATTCAATTTCCTCATCCGTCGACATGTTCGCCAAAGGGAGAACGGCAATGCCCGGTTTTGTAATGGATCCCCTTGGCGGCGGGCTGGATGGCGCTTGGCGGCGCCCGTTTTCTTCAAGCTTGGGCGCCTCGGCGGCGCCCGCCGACTGCGTCAGCTCTTTCAATGCTGGATGCTCAGCCGTTTCATCCCAGCGGGAAAAATCGAGCGCATGGAGCTGACGAAAGCCGAGCGGCGGGGCGACGCCGTCAAGCGACAATGGCAATAGCTTGTTCGCCGCGCGCGCAAAATCTGCTTCGTCACGCACCCAGTGCGAGCCAATGGAATGTTCCGACCACACAACAATGACGGTTCTCGCCGCTTCCAGCTCTTTTTCGATGACGCTCGAAAACTCGGCGCCGCCAGAGATTTCACGGTCCCACCAGACCGAATAGCCTTGCGCCTCAAGCGCCGCGGCGAGCTTCTCGATCTTGTCGCGGTCAGGCCGCGCATAGGAGATGAAAATATCGGCCAAAAATTTTCCCCTGACGGCCGTCAGCAAAATCGGCGTTGCTGGGCAGAGTAGCGGGGTTTGAGCGAGGT
>JAJFGC010000029.1 GCA_021776345.1 Hyphococcus sp.
GAGAAAGAGAGCGGCGATTGGGTTGGCCGGGTCGGCCCGTGGATGCCGGAAGGCTGGCCGGCGCTTGAATGCGGTTGGTCGATCCGAAGCGCCTATTGGGGCAAAGGCTATGCGCCGGAAGCAGCGATTGCCTCGATCAAATGGGTGTTTGATCAATATCCGACACTGCCAAGAATTATTTCCGTGATAGACCCTGATAATAAAAACAGTCAGGCCGTCGCGGGTAAAATCGGTGAAGAAAAAACCGATGAGATTTTCGATTTCAGGGGTTTTAAACTCAATGTCTGGGCTGCGGATCGCGAGACCTGGCTTCGTCGCTTTCCATAGTCGCTTCGTCTGTTTGTGATTTTGGCTTCTTCTGCGGCGTAATAAATCCGCCGGACTGGCGCGCCCATAAATCAGCATAGATGCCGCCATTGGCAACAAGACTGTCATGATCGCCGCTTTCGACAATGCGCCCATTATCGACGACATAGAGTTTGTTCATGGCGGCGATGGTCGAGAGGCGATGGGCGATGGCGATCACGGTTTTACCGGCCATAATTTGCGCAAGCTTTGACTGAATTGCTGCTTCCGCTTCAGAATCGAGCGCTGATGTCGCTTCATCAAGGATCAAAATCGGCGCGTTTTTCAACATCACCCGCGCGATTGCGATCCGCTGTCGCTGACCGCCAGAAAGTTTGACGCCTCTTTCGCCAACCATGGCGTCAAGGCCGCGATTGCCATTTGTGTCTTTAAGATCATCAACAAAATCCCAGGCTTCCGCATCTTTCAGCGCCGCAACAATTTCGCCCTCTGTAGCGCTCGGGCGCCCATAGGCGACGTTGTCCCGGATGGAGCGATGAAGCAGGCTTGTGTCTTGAGACACAACGGCGATCTGTGCGCGCAAATCATCCTGCCGCACATCGACAATGTTTTGTCCGTCAATCAAGATCTTGCCTTCATCAAGATCGTAAAAGCGCAACAGTAAATTGATCAGTGTTGATTTGCCGGCGCCGGAACGGCCGACCAGCCCGACCTTTTCACCGCCGTCAAGGTCGAGAGAAAGGTCGCGGATAACCGGTTTGCCTTCGCCGTACTCAAACGCCGCATTCTCAATTGAAACCGCGCCCTCAGTGACCGAGAAAGCAGCGTCGCCGTCATCGCGCACGGCGACTTGTCGTGACAGGGTTTTGCGGCCATCATCGACAACCCCGATATTTTCAAACAGCACCGCAATTTCCCAAAGGAACTCATGGCTAAACCCCTGAATGCGCAAGCTAAGCGCGCCGGCAATCGCAACGGCGCCAAGCGTGACGGCGCCTTGCGTCCATAAAATTATGCCAAGGCCCGCCGCGCTCGCGATCAACAGGCTGTTGATAAGATGCAGGGCGATCGACAATTGCGTCGACAGGCGCATTTGAGGATAGACGGTGCCTAGCATCTTCTTCATGCCGTCGCGCGCATAAGCGTCTTCCGCCTCACCCGATGAAAACATTTTGACGGTCTGGATATTTGCATAAGCATCGACAACCCGCCCCGTTAGCTCAGATCGGGCATCCGCTTGCGCTTCTGAAACTTTCTGAAGCCGAGGCAGAAAAAGCCACATTGCAGTGACATAGGCGATAATCCAAAAGCCCAGGGGCAGGGTGAGGCGCCAGTCTGCCTTCAAGAATAAATAGAGTGCGGCAGTGAAGTAGATCGTCATATAAACGAGTAGGTTGGTGATATTGACGATCGTCTCGCGTACGGCGAGTGATGTTTGCATCAGCTTTGTTGCGAGACGGCCGGCAAATTCGTCGGCAAAAAATCCCGCGGATTGCCGCAGCAGATATCGGTGGCCGCGCCAACGCATCTGCATTGGCATATTGCCCATAATGCCTTGCAGAAGCACCAACTCGTCGAGCAAGGCGAGTAATGGCCAGATGACAACAATCAAAACGCCAATAGCGATCAGACGCCCGCCATAGGTTTCCAGAAAACTGTCCCGCTCTGTCGCACTCATCCAGTCAACCAGAGAGCCGACACTTTCAAACAAATAGACTTCGAGTAATGCCAGCGCGGCAGAACTGATGATGATGGAGATGAATAACCATCGGAACGGTTTGGCGTAATGCCAGATGAACGCGCCAAATTCCTCTGGCGGCATGGTTGGTTCATCCGCCGGAAATGGGTCAATCCTATTTTCAAACCAGCGGAAGAGCATAATAACGGCCAAAAAAGCGTGAGAGTTGAAAGATTATCGTACATAGCGCTCTCGCCGCGAAAAGAAAGCCGCCGCCATTGACGCAATGGCCGATCTGGGGAGGATGCGGGAGAATTAAAAGTCGGGGTTTACCACCATGTTGAAAACAATAGTGAACGCAGCGGCGGCCGCGGCTGTGGCGATGACAATCGGGCATGCCCAAGACGAGACGCCGCCGTCGCTAACACCGGACCAAGAGCGCGTGGCAAAACGGTTGATCGAACAGGGGCTTGAAGACGATACCGCCTGGGACGTTTTGACGAGTCTCACCACTGAAATTGGCCCACGGCTGCCGGGCTCTGACGCGGAAGCCCGCGCCCGGGACTGGGGCGTTCAAAAGCTCAAAAACCTCGGTTTTCGAAACGTACGTATAGAGACCTTTGAGTTGCCATACTGGTCGCGGGTGGTTGAAGAAGCGAGAATTATTTCTCCATTTCCACAAGCGTTGACGATCACCGCCTTAGGGCAGTCGCCATCCACGCCGGAGGGGGGTGTTACTGGCGCGGTTGTCCGTTTTGAAACCTTGCTAGACCTTGAAGCGTCTGACGCAGACTTGACCGACAAAATTATTTTTGTTGACGAAGGCATGGCCCGAACCCAGGACGGTTCTGGTTATGGCGTTGCGGTTCAAAAGCGTTCCCGCGCGGCCGCAATCGCGGCGGAGCGAGGTGCACTGGGCGTACTTATCCGATCCGTGGGGACTAGCAGTCACAGGCATCCTCATACAGGCGGCTCCGTGCGCGGCGGCGCGTCGCTGGCGCCGGCGCCCGCAGCGGCGCTTTCAAATTCCGATGCGGATCAATTGGCGCGAGCGCTGCAGTTAAGCAAACAACCGGTGCAGGTTTCTCTCAATATTCAGTCAGAATTCAGGCAGGGCGCGATATCAGGCAATGTAATTGGTGAAATTCCAGGGAAGACAGACGAGATTGTTGTTGTTGGCGGTCATCTCGACAGTTGGGACCTTGGCACCGGCGCGATCGACGACGGCGCCGGCGTCGCCATCATAACGGCTGCGGCAAAATTGGTCGGCGACCTTAGAGGCAAACCGACGCGCACCATCCGCGTTATAATGTGGGGCGCCGAAGAGACGGGGCTCCATGGCGCGCGGGCCTACGCGGAGGCGCACATGGATGAGTTGGATAAACATGTCTTTGCGTCCGAATCGGATTTTGGCGCCGGGCGTATCTGGCAGTTTCAGTCAGGGTTTGGCGACGGCGCCGTGGCGAAGGCGAAGGTGTTCCAGCGCATCTTGCGCCCGCTCGCTATTGGTCCAGGAGACAACAAGGCTTTTGGCGGACCGGATGTGACGCCGTTGCGGATGGCCGGCGTTCCGGTTGCTGGTTTGCGTCAAAGCGGGTGGGACTATTTTGATCTCCACCACACGCCTGACGATACGCTCGACAAAGTTGATCCTGAAGCGCTGCAGCAGAACGTCGCCGCCTGGGCGGCGACGATTTATCTGGCCTCGGAAATGGAAGGTGATTTCGGCCGTCTGCCGCCGAAGGAAGACGCCGAATAAGCCTTGCCCGTGAACTATTTGCTTTTCTGTAGTACAAACCGGCAGGCATTGTCGCCCGTGGCCATGCATGAGGCATGTTCAATTTCTGCGCCTGACGCTTCCTTAAGGAAGGCCAGATCAAGGCGGCAGATTTCCGGGTCGGACTTTGCAAGCTCGTGGTAGATGCAATTATAGGCCGTGATCTCTGATTTTTTGGGGTCGGCATTTGCATCAAACCCCAGCGCTTCCATGGCGCCGGCGATCTCGCGGGTTATTTGATCTGGTGATGCATGGGCGAGACTGGCGCCAAGGTCCTTCCCTAAATCCCGCCCAAGTTTTTCGAGAAGCCTGTGGGTTTTGCGGCGGCCCATCATTTCCACCATGGCCTCAAAAGTTTTCAGAGAAAACATGCCGTAATTTTTGGGAAACAGGTTGAGCCCGCGCTCGCTCAAAACGAAAATGCGG
>JAJFGC010000281.1 GCA_021776345.1 Hyphococcus sp.
ATGCGCTCGAAGGACGCCTGCCCCGGGTGATCTCGGTTGGCCGTCTTGATATGACCACTGAGGGGCTCTTGCTGCTGACCAATTCCGGCGATCTCTCGCGCCAACTTGAACTGCCCTCGACCGGCTGGACCCGGCGCTATCGCGTGCGCGCCTATGGCAAGGTCAACCAACGCCAACTCGACGCCTTGAAAGACGGCGTTGAAATCGACGGCGTTCAATATGGGCCAGTGCGCGCGGTCCTCGATCAGTATCAGGGCGGCAATGTCTGGATCACGCTCTCAATCAATGAAGGCAAAAATCGCGAAGTACGCAATTTGATGCGCCATCTCGACCTTCATGTGAACCGCCTCATTCGCACCGCTTACGGACCATTTCAGCTTGGCAAGCTGCGCAAGGGCGCGATCGAAGAAATCTCGGGCAAACAAATGAAAGAACAGCTCGGCAAAAGGATCTGCGCGGAGATCGGGCTTTGACCAACGTCGTCAACCTCAATCAGTTCCGCAAGAAGAAGGCGCGCGACGACGCCGCACAGTCTGCTGAAGAAAATCGCACAAAGTTTGGGCGGACGAACGCGCAGAAGAAAAGAGACGAGAGCGAAGACGCCAAGGCGGCACAGCATCTCGACGGCCACAAAAGCGAAGACGACGAAAGCTAATGCGCATTATCGGCGGCACGTTTAAAGGACGGCGCATTGAGGCGCCCAAGGGCGTTATCTCGCGGCCGACGACGGACCGCACGCGCGAGGCGCTGTTTAATATCTTAAGCGCCCGCGATGATGTCGCGATTGAGGGCGCGCGCGTGATCGATCTTTTTGCGGGCTCCGGCGCCCTTGGCCTGGAAGCAATGTCCCGCGGCGCAGACTGGTGTCTTTTTGTCGAGACGGATGCGAGCGCCCGCGGCGCGATCCGGGACAATATCGAGGCATTGGCGCTATTTGGATGCACCCGCATTCACCGGCGCTCCGCCGTTTCTCTGGGGCGCCGCCCGGCCACCGCCGGCCCCGCCTTCACTCTCGCTTTTCTCGACCCGCCCTATCGCAAAGACTTTTGCTCCCCGGCGATGGAGGAATTGGCGCGCGGCGACTGGCTCAGCCCCGGCGCCATCATCGTCGTCGAGCAGGCAAGAAACGAGGCGCCGGCGGCGGCAACCGGCTTCCGGGAAATCGACCGGCGCCAATATGGCGATACCCAGATCGGCATTTACCAATACTTGCCGGCCTAGCGCTCAAGAGGTGCGCCAGTTAAAGCCCGGTTAACCATGCAACGCTCTCATCGGGCAGCCTTATTCATCAGCACAAGAAGTATCTTGATTACCGCTCACCTGCTTTAAAAATTGTTTATCAATAACTGCTGTAATCGTGGCTTGGGTGGAGGACTTCATGATTACCGTATTTGACGTTTACGCATTGGCATTGCTGATCGTTTCGATGTCGCTGTTTGTCCATCGCTACATCACGCAAAACCCACCAGTCTACCCGTATCTGATTATCGCCTGCATCTGCCTGGTGGCAAACTGGCTAGGTGAGGGCGGCGGCGGGATTTTCGCGCTGGCGCTTCTCATCGCGGCGTCGTTTTCGTTTCTTGGCTGCCTGCTCTATCCGAGCTGGCGCAATATGAGCGGGCCAAACGAAACATCCGCGCCTCAGTCCGGCAAGAACTGAAAAACATCCTCAAAGCGCGCATCAAACTCACGCGCAATACGAAACGCCAGCTCCAGCGACGGCGCGTATTTTTCCTGTTCGATGGCGTTAATGGTCTGACGCGTGGCGCCGACCTTTTCGGCCAGCGCCTGCTGCGACAGACCCGCTTGTTTTCTTAAGTCCTTGATTGCGTTCCGGACGCGGCCTTTCTTCATCGGCTGGTCATTTCGCGTATGAGACAAGCGTCGCGATCTGCTCGATCAGATGCGCGATCACCAAAATCGTAAACAGCGCGAAGAAGACAGACGCCGGAGAGGTCAGATCGATAATCTGTAACTGCCACTCGTCAGAAATATTGCCCGCGAGCAAATGCACAATGATAACGTTGATCGCGACGATCAGAAAATAAAACGCGAACTGATTAGCCCTCGCTTCAATCGCTTTGTCCCTTTCGTCTTTTTCGATGTCGTGCTTGCCGCTGGTGAGCGCAATCGTAACGCCGATAATGGCTTCGGCGATAATGAACATCACCACCACCGTAAGGTAAGTCCCCAACAGCGCCGGGCCGGACCGATCAACAACCTGCCAGCCGTCCAGCATGCGCATCTGGAAGAACCAGAAGATCAACCCGGTCGTCACCAGTGACGCCCAACTATATTTTTCCGCTTGTGACATGAAACATCCCCTTCGCCGTCTAATCCTAAAAAACCATCTCCTGAACCTGGCCGCGCCGCTCTGGCGCCGAGCCCAAATGTCCAAGATCTTTTACATATAGGGGCTGAATTCGGAATGTCCAACATATTGGACATATTTATATTAATCGCCCGAAAAAACCGGCGCGCATTGATGCGCCCCGGCTTGCAAGTCTTCTGATCTTATCGGTCTTTCGTCGCCCTCAGCGGTCGTCCGAACGGCGGAACATCACGACCATGGTCGCGGCGTGAAGCACGATGCCAACACCCCAGAAAAGCGCGACCCATTTCACCCAGAAATAATCCGGCGTCATCTGCAGATTAAAATAATAAAGCGCCGGGATCATAATCATGAAGGTCACGATATGGAGCATAAAGCCTTTGCGGTTGGCGGCGTATTCATCGATTGGGGCGTCGGTTGCATTGTTTTGAAAGGGGGTCATGGGCTCTTCCTGTATGAGATTTGAGACATCGGTTTCAAACACAGCAGCAAGGCACTTGCCGGACTCAAGGCCAACTTTGTTGCCGTTCTCAATCCGCTGAATGGTGCGGACCGAGAGGCCCGAAAGTTGCGCCAGGTGCTCTTGCGACCACCCTTTTTCCAGACGTTTTTTCCGTACGAACATGCCAGGTTCCATTGCTTGCGCTGTCCTTTCAAGTTGGGGCGCGCGCCCCCGTTTGCCCATGACACCATCCTGACTGGGCCCCGCCAACGCCACGTCATGACCCCGTCACCAGCCTGACACGGGCGTGACAAACCCTTATTTCGCGCCAATCGGCGGCAATATCGCGGTTAATGGTAAGCGGCGCGCGCGCACCGGTCTACTGCGCGATCATCCCTTTCCCCCGCGCCCCTTTACGCTTGGCCCCCCACTCCCTAAATGTCACTGGCTGCCCGGCCCGTCAGGACACAATTCCCCGGGGCCTTATCACTTCCATCGGGAGCTGCCTCTGGTCTGGACCGTGGTCCTAGCTACGCGGCGCCCACCTGTACCTTAGGGTCCAGGGCGAATAAAAAGTCCGACGGCCGGGGCGGCGATTTCCTTTTACTCTTGCGAGCGTGATCTGATGTTGCCGCCGATCCCATTTCTCTCGAACCCGAAGAAAATCCTGCGCGAGCGCATGAAGGCTGAGCGCAAGGCCGCGGCGAACGCCCGCCCTGACGCGGCCATCCATGCGGCGCGAAATTTCGTCGATGCGATCGAGGTGAAAGACGGCGCCGTCGTTGCGCTTTATGATCCGATGAATGACGAACTTGATCCGCGGCCTCTCGCCGAGGCGCTGCTTGAGCATGGTGCAGCAATTGCGCTGCCGGTTGTCGCCGCGAAAAAATCACCGCTGATCTTTCGCCTGTTCCAGCCCGGCGACGCGCTTGTCGACGGCGCCTATGGGGAACAGATCCCCGGCGACGCGGCGCCGGAGGCAAACCCCGCCATCATCGTCCTGCCGCTTCTCGCCTTTACCCGCGCCGGCGGGCGGCTTGGCTATGGCGGCGGCTATTATGACCGGACGCTCGAGGCCTTACGGCGGGATCACAAAATCCTCGCCGTCGGTTATGGCTATGGCGCTCAGGAAGTTGACGCCCTCCCCCTCAACGCCCTAGATCAGCCGCTCGACTGGGTTGTCACCGAACGCGGGGCGATCCGCTGCTAAAGGCAAAGAACTAGAAAGCGGGCTGATTTTGCGGATTGCAGTTTTTGGCGACATTGTCGGGCGCAGTGGTCGCACACTGATGCTCGAACGGCTGGCCGGATTGCGCCGTGAATACGCCCTCGATTTTGTCATTATCAATGCGGAAAACGCCGCCGGCGGCTTTGGCGTGACGCCGCGCATCTGCGAGGAATTGTTTGAAGCCGGCGCCGATGTCCTCACCACCGGCAATCACGCTTATGATCAGCGCGCCGACATCGATATTTTCAATACCGAGCCGCGGCTCCTGCGGCCAGCGAATTTCGCGCCCGCCAATCCGGGGCGCGGCAGCGGCATGTATCAGGACCGCGAGGGCCGCAATGTCCTCGTCATCCATGTTCAAGGTCAGCTCGCCATGATGCCATCGGACGATCCGTTCGCCGCGGCTGACCGTGAGCTTGACGGCGTCCAGCTCGGGCGCGAGGCCGACGCCGTGATCGTTGATTTTCACGCCGAGGCGACATCGGAAAAATACGGCATGGGCCATCATCTTGACGGCCGGGCCAGCCTTGTTGTCGGCACCCACACCCATGTTCCGACCGCGGATGATCATATCCTCAATGGCGGCACCGGCTATATCACCGACCTTGGCATGTGCGGCGATTATGACAGCGTTATCGGCATGGAAAAGTCAGAGCCATTGCGGCGCTTCGTGACGAAAATATCGGAAGGCCGGTTTTCCCCCGCCGCCGGGCCCGCCACGCTTTGCGGCGTCATTGTCGATACCGATCCCAAGACCGGCCTCGCCACCGACATTCATGCGATCCGCATTGGCGGGCGCCTGCGTGAACAGGCGCCCGCCGCATAATCATCGGCACTGATTAATCATACGCAAAAATCAGGCGCGATTATCGAGCTGTGCACGCACCGATCGCCGCCCTTTTAAGGTTGCGCGATAGGGCCCGCTATTGGCGGACGCGATCAGCTGACGCCGCCGCAATTTGCGGAAGACGCCGATGGTGCAATCATTGAGTGTCCACCCCTCTCGGGTGACGCAATTAAGCTCAATCACTTTTCCCCGCTCGTCTTTTTCAACAAGAATTACCCCGCCGCGCGCGAGTACATGGAGCGTTCTTTGCTCCGCTTTCGAGATGTTCATTGGAAATGTCCGTCTGCAAACGCAAAACCAAACGCACTGCGCGTGTTAACGCAGGACGCTTTTCAAAGTCGGTTAGCGGATGACAATCTCAGACATAAATCTCTCAAGTTGGCCGCCTATTATCGCGAAATCTTTGCACAGGCAAGAAAAATCCAGGAAATACAGGATTCAAAAGATTCGCCACCGCGGGAACGATCGCGGCCCGATGGGTGTTTATCTCAGTAGCAAGCGATGGAGATATGCGATGTTGCGCCAGGATATGGAAAACCAGATTATCATTGAGAAAGATTGCACCGCGTATATTTTTACCGATGAGAAGCCTGTGCGGACCAAACACCGCAAGCCGCGAACTTTATCCGATCGACTGGTTGCAGAGCTAAAGTCTTTTCTGCCAACCGTGGCTCGGGTCAGGCCCGTCGAGGCGCGGCTTGCGTCCGGTCAAAAGCTGAATGTTATTTCGCCTCATCGCACTCACTAGCGCTATCGAACGTAAGACGCGCCATTTATGTCGAACGTGGCGCCCGTTGCTGACGGGCTGGCGCCGGACAGCAAAAACGCAATCAAAGACCCCACCTCTTCCGGCTGCGCGACGCGGCCAAGCGGGATATCTTTGACGGCGTTTTTGCGATCTTCAATATCCTTTGGCGCCATGCGGGTTTCAACCCAACCCGGCGCAATCGCATAAAAGAGAATGTTTTCAGCCGCGAGGCCGCGCGCCCATGTTTTGGTCATCGCCAGAACGGCGCCTTTTGAGGCGGCATAAGCGGCGTTCTCAACACCGTCGCCGCGATGACCGGCCCGGCTTGCGATATTGACGATGATCCCGCCAGCTTGGCGGTCACGGAAATGCGCAACGCCCGCGCGGCATATATCCGCCGGCGCTTGCACATTCACCGCCATGGTTCGCGACCACCCCTCGTCCCAGTCAGTCTTATCGCCGCTTAGCGGCGACGGCGTGAACAGTCCAGCATTGTTGACAATCCCGTCTATGCGCCCTGCCTGCGCAAGCGCCCGGGCAAACAGTGAAAAACCGGCATCAGCCTTGGAAAAATCTTCATAGAAAAAATCATCCGCCGACTGACCGATCGATTGGGCTGACTTTTTAGAAGAGTCACTCTTGTTGCTGGCGTGCAACAAGACAGTTGCGCCAGCCTCATGGCAAAGGCGCGCGGTAGCGGCGCCAATGCCCCGGGCCGCGCCGGTAATCAAAATCGTTTTTCCGTTCAGTGAAAACATCAAGAACCGCCAGTTATGTAATAGGGAGTGATTTTTAGGGGTTTAGGCGCATCTTCGCCGCGAATATGGCGCAACAATTGATAGTGATCGGGAAGTTTGCCCATCAGCTCAGTTGTCCGATTGCGGCGCAAATCCAGATAGTGTTTCCAGTTTGCTTCCGAGAATGCTTGCGACTCCGCATAGTTGCGACCCTTAAAATATTGCTTGCCCATCAACGCCGCGCGATAGGACGTTGGCGAAAAGAATGTTTTGGTGTTGAGATCAAGCTCATTGGGCGTCGTCGATTTCCACACTTCGAGATTTTCTTTCAGACGCGGCGGAATTTCCATCTCATGACGGACCGTCCGCCAGTATTCAGTGTCTTCGCGATTGCTCGTGCAAAACAAAAGCACAATAAAATCGATGATCTCGTCATAAAGGCCATCGATCAATTTATTGTAACGCTCAATCATCGCCGGATTGTAATCGTCGTCGGGGAAATATCCAACCAACCATTGCAGGGCGACCTGTACGGAATAAATCGCTGTCGCCTCCAGGGGTTCGACAAACCCGGACGACAGGCCAAGCGCCAGGCAATTCTTTACCCAGGAGCGACGGGCCTTGCCGATGCGCATACGGATAACACGCGGCTCCAGGTCTTTTCCGATCGGCCCGACATAGGCTTTAAATTCTTCTATCGCCTCTTCGTCCGAGAGAAACTTACTGGAGTAAACATAGCCAGAGCCAACGCGATTAAACAGCGGTACGCGAAAGCACCACCCGGCATTCATACCGGTCGCGCGCGAGGTCGGTTCAATCCGGGTCGGGTCATCATGAGGCAGTTGGGCAACGACAGCGCGGTCGTTCAGTAAATATTTGTCATAAGAGTCAAATGGTTCGCCCAACACCTTACCAATGATGATGCTGGCAAAGCCCGTTGCGTCAATGACGAACTCAATCGGGTGCGCGCCATTCTCTCTGAGAATTAGCTCAGAGACAAAGCCCTTCTCATCAAGCTTTACCTCATTGACGTGATCGACAATGTGCTGAACGCCAAGTTCTTTGCCGCGCTCGGTCAACATTTTGGCCAACTCAATCGCGTCCATATGATAGGAATACGGAATTTCTGACTGATAATCGGGGCTGCCTATTTGTCTCGGGCCTTTATGCGCGCGAATAATTTCCGGGCAGACCGATATCGCTTCGGTGAAGTCTTCGTTGATCGGGCCGCCGCCAGGATGCATCCCATAGGTGGCAAAGAGCGACGCCGGGTTCAGCCCGTGAATATCGGATTGCGAGAAAAATGGGTTGACCCAGGAAACACTCTTCCCTTGCTCGTCGACATCCCAATTCGCGAACATACCGCTTAATTTGAACGTGACGTTACAGCGCTTGATAAAGTCGGCTTCTTTGATCCCGATGATCCGCAGGAGATCAGCCATTGGCCGCGCCGTTGATTCGCCGACGCCAATGATCCCGACATCGGGACTTTCGATCACGGTGAACGTCAATTCGCCTTTTTCGCGGCTATTGGTGAAGATCCGCGCCAGATAACAGGCGGTTATCCAGCCGGACGTGCCGCCGCCGACGATCGTAATATTGCGTATTGGCTCGGCCATAAACGCCCCCTCTCAAAGCAGCACTCGCAAAATGCCCGTCCAAGTCCCAGCAAGCAAGGCTCCGTTGCTATGCGATAATTCTCTACGCCGCTTCGCCTCTAATGTGACGCAACAACTCATAATGATCAGGTAAAGTCTTTAGATATTGGTCCGTGAGTTGACGGTGTTGGCGTAAATGAGCCTGCCACTGCTGCGGGGAAATGGACGCCGCCTGCGGGTAATCGCGGCCTTTGTAATAGTGTTTGCCCATGAGCGCGGCTCGATAGGAGGAGGGCTTGAAAAACACCTCATTTAAAAGGTCGCCCTCATCCGGCATCGTGTGGCGCCATAGCTCAAGATTTTCAGCAAGGCTATCGGGGATTTCCATCTCATTGCTCACCGCCCGCCAATAGGGCGTATCTTCTCGATTGCTGAGGTAGAAATTCAGGGCGATATATTCGATGAACTCTTCATAAAGATTATCAATAAGCCGATTATATTTATTGATGACCGATTCGTTGAAATCGGAATCCGGAAAATAATTTCGCAACCACCTCAATGCGAGTTGAACTGAAAAGATCGCCGTCGCTTCAAGCGGCTCGACGAAACCGCTCGACAACCCCAGCGCAACGCAGTTTTTAACCCATGAGCGCCGCGTCTTACCAATCCGCATGCGAATAACCTTTGGTTCAACGCCCGCCATCGGTTCGCCAAATTTTGCCAGAAACTCTTTTGCCGCTTCCTCATCGGAAATAAATTTGCTGGAAAAAATATAGCCCGACCCCATTCGGTTAAAGAGGGGAACACGAAACGCCCAGCCGGCATCCATCGCAATGGCTTTGGTCATTGGATCGATTTTTGTCGGATCCTTATGATCCATAGGGGCAACAAGGGCCCGGTCATTAAGGAGGAATTTGTCGTAAGGCTCAAACGGCTCGCCCAAAGCCTTGCCAATGATAATGCTGGCGAACCCCGTCGCATCGATCACGAATTCAACGGGATGTCGTCCGTGCTCGGCAAGCGATAGCGCTGCAACATAACCGCGCTCATCCAGCTCAACATTTTCGACATCATCAAGAATCTGTTTTACGCCAAGTTCCTTGCCCCGCTCCATCAACATTTTGGCGAGCTCAGTGGCATTGGTATGATAGGAATAGGGAACACGCGCCTGAAAATCATCGTCGCCAATCAATCTTGGCCCCTTACGGGCGCGCACAAGAGCAGGGCACACGGAAACAGTTTCGGCAAAGTCCATCTCTTTGGGCCCGCCATTTTCTTCCATGCCGTATGTGGCGAACGCATAGCCCGGATTCACCCCAAAAATATCAGGCTGGGAATAAAACGGATTGACCCAGGAAACGCCCTCACCGCGGTCATTGTGACTCCAGTTTTCAAAATACCCGGACAGCTTAAAGGTCGCATTCGTGCGTTTGATGAAATCTCTTTCATTGATCCCGATCGTGCGCAGCACATTGGTTACCGGGCGGGCAGTCGATTCACCGACACCGATAATACCAATGCGTGGGCTTTCGATAAGCGTCAGGCCCAGCGCGCCAGACTGGATCTGCTGGCCAAACGCCCGCGCCAGATAGCATGCCGCAAGCCATCCTGACGATCCGCCGCCGACAACCGTAATGTTCCTGATAGGCTCTGCCATATGTCCCTCTTCCTTTTGAGATTTGGCGCATAATCGACAAATCGGTCAAGACCGGCGCCAAAATGCGCGTTTGCCAGACGGCCTTGAACTCAGGCACGCCCATGCGTTAAACGAGCCCCTCATTCAACAGCAGTTTTTTTGAGATCGAGGGCGGCATGGCCGGACATAGTTAATGGGCGAACATACAGCACCGCTAGGGCCGCCTGGACGCCAAGCGCTCCAAGATGTTTTCCAAATTATCAAAAGAAATCACGGTCGCCGCAAAAATGGGCGCGCCAGACCCGGAGTTTAATCCACGCCTGCGGCTGGCCATTCAGGCCGCCAAGGCCCAGTCCATGCCAAAAGACAATATTGAACGTGCGATCAAGAAATCGACAAGCGCCGACGAAGCAAATTTCGAAGAGGTTCGCTATGAGGGGTTCGGTCCCGGCGGCATCGGCCTCATCGTCGAAGCGCTCACCGATAATCGCAACCGCGCCGCTAGCGAAGTGCGCTCAACATTTTCGAAAAACGGCGGCAATCTCGGCGAGACGGGCGCGGTTTCCTTTATGTTCGACCTTGTCGGCTATATCGAATATCCGGCAAGCGCGGGCTCAGAAGAAAGCATGCTGGAAGCAGCCATCGAAGCGGGCGCTGATGACGTTCAATCATCCGACGACGTCCACGAGATCTATTGCACGTTTGATCAACTCGCTGACGTCGCGTCGGCGCTGGAGAAAAGCCTGGGCGCTGAACCGCAATCCGCTAAGCCGATCTGGCGCCCGCAAAACACAATTGCTGTTGAAGGCGACAAAGCCGACACCCTCATGAGACTCATGAATGCGCTGGACGATTGTGACGATGTCCAGAACGTCTATGCAAATTTTGAAATTTCCGACGAGGAAATGGAACGCCTAGCCGGTTAGATGAGCGCGACCATTTTCCTCGGTCGCCACTTTCACCCATCGCTCCAGTACGGTCTCGAGCTTTTCCTTGCTGATCGGCTTGGACAAATAATCATCCATATCGGCTTCCTTACTGCGCTCGACGTCACTTGCCATCACATGGGCGGTGAGACAGACAATCGGCGTGCGTTGTCGCTTGGCGCCGTTCTCCAGTTCCCGAATGGCCCGCGTCGCCTCATAGCCGTCCATTTCCGGCATGGAAACATCCATAAGGATCAAATCAAAAGCGCCGGCTTCTTCATAACACCGCAGCGCTTCACGCCCATTATTGGCGATCGTCAAATCATAACTATTGGGATCAAGCATATGTTTGACCACAAGCTGATTAACTTCGTTGTCTTCCGCCAAGAGCAGCCGCGTTCTGTCGGATCTGTTTGCGTTGACAGTCTCGTTGATCGGTTCGACGGTGATGTCATCATCAACCATAATGCCATCGCAGTTGCGCTGAATGATACCGGCCATGGTTTCAAAAACCAGCGCTGAGCGTGCGGGCTTTACTAGATAGCCCTCAACGCCGATCTCCTTAAATCGCTGAGCGTCGCCGGCGCGGTCGACAGATGTTAACACCATTAAACCAGTGTCACTGATCGACATATCAGTCTTGATGGAACGCGCCAGCTCTTCGCCGTCCATACCGGGCATGAAAAAATCAAGAATTGCGATTGCATACGGATCATCTTTGGCCTTCGCCTTACGAAGCATCATCAAGGCTTCTTTACCGTCTGACGCCGCTTCCGGACGGAACCCCCAAGACAGAAGTTGCTCAGTAACGATGTGCCGGTTGACGTCGATATCATCGACCACCAGGACGCGTTCGCCGTTGGTCTCAAAGGTCGACTGCCAGACGATTTCTTCATCGTCGCGGGTCGGCAGCGTCATCTCAATCCAGAAGGTTGACCCTTCGCCTACCGTTGACGTCACACCGATATTGCCGCCCATTGCCTCAATCAAACGTTTGGAAATGGAAAGCCCAAGGCCGGTGCCGCCAAATTTTCGCGTGGTCGATGTGTCCGCCTGCTGAAATGCATCAAAAATCCGCCCGGCCTTGACACTTTCGATACCGACACCGGTATCTGTAACTTCTATGCGCAGCGAGGCGGCGGCCTCATCGCTCGTGCCAGAGACATTAATCAGCACATAGCCCTTATGCGTAAACTTCACTGCATTGCCGACGAGATTGGTAATCACCTGACGCAAGCGCCCGCCATCGCCAACGAGATTTAGCGGCAGGTCCGGCTGGAACCTGACAATCATTTCAATTTGTTTTTCCTGCGCGCGGGCGGCGACCAGCGCGGCGACATCTTCAACCGACGCTCGCAAATCAAAAGGCCCGCTTTCAAGCTCAAGCTTGCCAGCCTCGATTTTTGAGAAGTCGAGAATATCGTTAATAATCGTGAGGAGAGCGGCGCCCGACTTGTGAATCGTATCGGCAAAAATTTGCTGCCGGCTGTCCAGTTTCGTGTTGGCAAGAAGCTCGGCCATGCCGAGAACGCCGTTCATGGGCGTGCGAATTTCATGGCTCATATTCGCGAGAAACATCGACTTCGCTTCAGATGCCCGCTCCGCCACACTGCGCGAGCATTCCAGTTCTTCAATCAGTGCGGCTCGCATGCGGTCGGCGCGATTCAGCTCCTGTTGCGACAGATATCCAAACATCAAAACGTAAGAGACGGTCGCCGTCAGCAACGGAACGCCGGCGAGCATTGGCGCAAATGCAGGCCCGCCAAAAGCAAGCGTGACGCAAATGATGTAAGCGATCGCATAGGGCGAGGTAACGATTAAGGCGTTCACCGGCGTTGACCGGAACTGCGCGAAGACCAGCATATAGCCGTTGACTATCAAGAAGATGGCGATGGCCGGGCCAAATACATGGCCTGATTGATAAGCGATTACCGGCGCCGCCGCCCAAAAGGCGCAAGACGCCATCGCAACTAAAGCGTATTTCCGGTGGTGACGGCCTGTCGCGCCATTTTCGTTGTCGCGCATGCGTTTTTCGATAAACGATCTGGCAACGCCTGCTCCCATGGTCAGCGAGTACCAGAGAAGGACCGTTGTCACGTCGACGATCATTATCAGGACAAAGGCCCAGGTTGTAATATGTATGTAGCGCGAGGCTTGCGTCGTTAGAATAATCTTCAACGAAGCGGCGACACCGTCATCTTCATAATGAGACTTGTTGTGCCCATCTTCTGGAGCAATCTCGTTCATTGCGGACGCCTCTGGAAATGCCTGCCCCTAACGTGGAAGTGTTACGCGGCTGGATTAATTCATTATTGATAATCCAAGCTTTTTAGCCCGAAAGCTGTGATTTTTTCCATTTGGCGGCTCGCACCTTGCCGGTTTTATGAGTTGGTTAATCGGTGTTAATATTGGCTGAGAGGGCCTAAAATAATTTTGCGAAAGGGCGCGCGCCTGCGGGTGGACGCTCATTCGCGGGGTGGGAAACGTCGTGTAAAGCTGCGCCGTGTATAAACCGTCGGCGTTGTTGGTAAGCGGGGACTTATGCTTAAGTTTGGATTTGCGGTAATCGCGTTTGCATGCGCGCCGTTCTGCGCCATGGCGCAGGAAAACCCGCTTGAGAAAACCGGCGTTAACCCTGATGCGCCGCGAAACTTCAATAGCTATACGCCGCGCGTTACCCCAACCTTGATCAGCCGCCAGGATGCGCCAAAAATCGATGGTGATTTGTCCGACCCGGTCTGGCAACGGGCGACGCGCATTGACGAGTTTTACCAGGTTGATCCAGTTGAAGGCGCATCGCCGAGCCAACCCACGCTGGTGTACTTAACCTATAGTAAAAAGGCGCTCTATGTCGGCATCTATGCCTATGACGATGAGCCGGACCTGATCCGGCGCTCGCAAATGGAACGCGACCCCGCCTTACAAGATGATGATGCGGTTCGGGTCATGATCGACAGCTTCGGCACATTTCGAGACGGCTTTTTTTTCGGCGTGAACCCAAATGGCGCCCGCTCCGATGCGCTAATCGAAAATGGCAGTAACTTCCGCGACGAATGGGATACGATCTGGGACGTCAAAACCAAGGTAGTCGAAGATGGCTGGATCGCTGAATTTGAAATTCCGTTTCAGTCAATTTCATTTGACCCGGCGCTTGATGAGTGGGGCTTACAGATCATTCGCACGGTGCGCAGAAGAAATGAGGAAATACGCTGGTCAAATATCAATCGCGCCCGAGACCGAATTGACCTCACCAATCCAGGCAGACTGGCCGGCATTGACGGGCTGGAGCCGGGCATTGGCCTTGAAGCGCAACTTTTTGTTACCGGCGCCGGCGTCTATGATTGGGAGCTTGACGAAACCGACTTCACCTTAGACCCAAGCGCCAATATTTTTTACAAGATAACACCATCGCTAACCGGCTCACTCACCTTCAATACTGACTTCTCGGACGCGCCGCTTGATCAGCGCCAGGTCAATACCGGTCGGTTTTCCCTTTTCTTTCCGGAAACGCGCGACTTCTTTCTTCAAGACGCCGCTATTTTCGAATTTGGCGGCGAAGTATTCAGGCGGACGCAAAATGGTCTGCCGCTGTTCACCCGGCGCATTGGCATCGTCGATGGCGCACCGGTTGATATTATTGCCGGCGCCAAAGTGTCGGGCAAGCAAGGCCCGTTAAACATTGGCGCCATTGCAACGCGCACCGGCTCATCGGATGCGCTCAATATCGACGGGCAATACCTGACCGCGGCGCGCGTCTCCACCAATGTCTTGGGCGAGTCGAAGGCCGGCCTTGTGTTCACCCATGGCGACCCCGAAGGCGTCAGCGACAACACCGTCGCCGGCGCTGATTTCCAATATAAAAGTTCATCGCTTATTGGCGTCGGCACGCTGCTCGCCGACTTTGTTTATCTGCGCAGTTTTCAGGACGGCGTTTCCGACGACCTGTTCGGCGCCGCCATCGACTATACCGGTGATAAATGGGGGTCGAACTTTGTTATTCGTGAGATCGGCGAAAACTACGCGCCGGAACTCGGCTTCGCCAACCGCAGCGGCATCCGCCAATATACTGGTTTCGTCAGACGGCGATGGCGGCCGGAGACCGGCCCGATCCGAAGCTATACGCTTGGCGCCTCGGCACAGGCCGTCACCGATCTTGACGATGAAGTTGAAGACCGCTTTGCCCAAGGTTTTCTCGATGTCCAAACCAATGCCGACGACACACTGCATCTCGAATTCGAAAGAGGCTTTTTAGATATCCGCGAACTCTTCGACATTGCCGGCGAGGTCCCGGTCGCAGTCGGCGAATACAGGTTCAATCAATATGAGGTAAACGCCGAAATGACCCGCGCGCGTCCGATCGCGCTCGGCGCCGGCGTTCGATGGGGCGGGATGTTTGACGGCGACTTTCTTTCCGTCGTCGGCAGTGTCAGTTTCCGGCCGAACCGGCATTTGTCGATCACGGGCGACTATGATTACACCAAATTCTCCCTGCCGGGCGGCGAGATCGGCATCCATATCGCCGCGGTGACCACCACCGTCGCCTTCACCCCGAGAATGTTCATCAACACCGATATCCAATATGACAATATCTCGGAGGCTTTTAGCTATTTTAGCCGATTTACCTGGGAGCCGCGCCCGCATCAGGAGGTCTTTATCTCGCTGGGTCATTCCGCGATGATCGAACGAGAACGCTTTCCCCAGTCATTTCGATCACAAGGATCGAGCCTCGCCCTCCGGCTCGGCCATACGCTCCGCAGATAGCCGACTTGCGCGCGCCCCGGCGGCCTGCTAGAGCGGCGCGAAATCCCACTCCATTCAGGCGAGACCTCATGAAGATCAACGGTAATGAAATCCGGCCCGGTAATGTTGTTCAGCATCAGGACAGCCTCTGGATCGCAGTCAAGACAAATGCGGTCAAACCCGGCAAAGGCCCGGCCTATAATCAGGTTGAACTGAAAAACCTTTTGAACGGATCAAAACTGAACGAGCGCTTTCGCTCCTCGGAAACGGTTGAGCGTGTGCGCCTCGAGCAAAAGGACCACAGCTTCCTTTACGAGGAAGGCGACATGCTGGTCTTTATGGATACCGAGAACTATGAGCAAATTCATGTCGCCAAGGATTTGATCGGCGACCGTGTCGCGTTTTTGCAGGACGGCATGCAGGTCACCGTTGAGAGCCATGAAGGGCGCTCGATCAATGTTCAGATGCCTGAGCAAGTGACGCTGGAAATCACTGAGACCGAACCAACGGTCAAAGGTCAGACGGCGTCATCGTCTTACAAACCCGCAACCGTCGACAATGGTCTCAGGATCATGGTCCCGCCGCACATGTCGACGGGCCAGCGCATCATCGTCAACACCGAAACGCTGGAATATGTGAAACGCGCGGATTAATCTTTTTCTTCTGCCAACATTGTTTATTGTCAGAATTTTACTCGCTACGCTCCTGTGACTCCAATTGCATAACGTAGAGTTCGAGTTGGGCTATTGTCTCATCAATTGCTTCTGTTTCCTCCGCAGTTTTGGCTCTTAAGCGGGCGATCCGCAGGTCATCAAGCGCGCCATAAGCATCATTGACGCCAATTCGCGCATACCCTCTGATCTGGTGAAAAGCTGCACTCTCAGCCTGCGTGAAGCTATCGCCATATTCAGCTTCGATTACCGCAAGCTCTGCAAGCGCACGCTCGGGGTCTGATTTTATGTATCGGCCTGCTTTATTGAGCTTGCGAAGAAGTCTTTTCCTTATTTCGTCTTTTGGATCGTTACTGGATGACAAAACGAATATGATTTTCGTTGCGACCCCAGACCGAGCAATAGGCTGGCCCTCAACAATTCGTGGGAGGTAAGTCCACTTTTCTATTGATTTAATTGCCGCCTTATCAAAGCATGAATGCGTAGTTTCAATAACTTCAATATTTTCCGTTTTTCCAGACGCATTGACGTCAAACTTCACAACAACAACATACTCCCCGGGAGAAAGACGGCCGCACTTATCTGGAAATGCTGGCGGTATCCTTTTCAATGGGCGGGCGTCAAAAGTGTCTATCGTTGTCTCAAGGTCGAGCTCAAAGCGAAACGTCGTTTCCAAATCTTTTTGAGGTTGAGGTTTTGCGTCCACTCGACGGGGATTAAAAGACCAACTTCTTACCGCAGCAACTGCAACCTCATTAAAACATGAATTGGTAGATTCACGTACGCGAACATTCTCTGGTAACCCTTCACGTGTGAGGTCATAAGTAACAGAAACAGTTTGCGACTCGTTAGACGCCTCAACTAAATTAATGCACTTTTCGGGATATTGTGGTGAAAACTGGCGTATCGGCGACGCCAGCGTCTCTTCCGCCGATGCGCTGGACGCCAACACTGAAAAAAATAATATCGCCGCCGTTAAATAAGCCGCCATTTGCCCCTCCTTCGCTGCCCTCAGGCAAGTATAGCGAAAAGAGCACATAAATATAGAGACAAGACCTTACCTGATGAGCACGAGCAGGAAAATAAACGCCATTTCGGATATTCAGGCTAACCTATTTGATTTATTCAAGCCGAAATGTGAGCCTGACTTCCACGTTAATTCTTTCAACAGCCTGGCCGTCAACAATTCTCGGCTCGTAGCGCCATTGCTCAACTGCACCAATGGCGCTTTTATTGAAACAAGAATTTGTTGACTCAACGACTTCGACATTTTTAGTCCAGCCTTCTTTAGAAATGTCATACTGAAGTGTGACATACTCAACAGCCTCCGCATCGCGTTCGCATCGCTTTGGGTATATTTTTGCTGATATTTCCTGCAGCATCGCCTCAATCTCACGAGACGGTTTCTCGTCTAGGACAAAGGCTAACCTAATTTTATTGCCCAGCTGAGGCGCGGCTTGCCCGCCAACCACACTCGGTTCAAAGCGCCACTCTCGAACGGCCGCCATGGCGGCATCATCAAAACACTTGTTCGTTGAATAAAGGACGCGGACGTTTTCAGTATTTCCTTCGCTCGTAATATCATAAGCAACGTCAACATATTGCTGCGCATCATTATTACCAGCTTCGGATTCGCACGCCTCCGGGTATTCCGGCGCGCTTCTATCTATCGGCCGAGCACGTTCACCCGCCAAACTTGGTTGTGCCTGAAGAATCGTCAGTGCAACTAACGTAATAACTGCCGAAAAGTACTTGATCACAACCTCCGTCGTTTTTTCTAGGAAAGTATAGTTCAAGCATAAGGCGGCGCCAAGAAGTCCTACCCGTCGATCTTCAACGCTTTAATAAACGCTTCTTGCGGGATTTCGACGCGGCCGAACTGGCGCATTTTTTTCTTGCCGGCTTTTTGTTTGTCGAGGAGTTTGCGTTTGCGCGAGGCGTCGCCGCCATAGCATTTCGCGGTGACGTCTTTCCTCATCGCCGAGATCGTCTCGCGCGCGATCACCCGCCCGCCGATTGCCGCCTGGATCGGGATCTTGAACATATGGCGCGGGATCAGGTCTTTGAGTTTTTCGCACATGGATCGGCCGCGGGCCTGCGCCTTATCCCGGTGGACAACGATGGAGAGCGCATCCACCGGCTCGTCATTGACGAGGACTTGCATCTTCACCAGATCGCCGGGGCGATGGTCGATCAACTGATAGTCAAAACTCGCATAGCCTTTTGAGACCGACTTTAGCCGGTCATAGAAATCAAAAACGACTTCGTTTAACGGCAGCTCATAAACCACCATCGCGCGCGCGCCGGCATATGTAAGATCCTGCTGGACGCCGCGCCGTTCTTCGCAGAGTTTCAGGATACTGCCGAGATACTCATCCGGCGCCATGATCGTCGCCCTGATCCAGGGCTCTTCCATATGGTCGATCTTGACCGGGTCCGGCATATCCGCCGGATTGTGCAGCTCAATCATGGAACCGTCGGTCAAGTGAATATCGTAAACAACGCTCGGCGCCGTCGTGATGAGTTCGAGATTAAACTCCCGCTCCAGCCGCTCGCGAATAATCTCCAGATGAAGGAGACCCAAAAACCCGCAGCGGAAACCAAAACCAAGCGCGGCGGAGGTTTCCATCTCAAATTCAAAGCTGGCGTCATTGAGGCGGAGCTTGCCCATCGCTTCGCGCAAATCTTCAAAGTCGTTCGCGTCCACCGGGAAGATGCCGCAAAAAACCACAGGCACAGAAGGCTTGAATCCGGTGAGCATGGCGTCTGTCGGGCGGCGATCATCGGGGAGGGTGTCGCCGCCGCGCGTGTCGGCGACTTCCTTGATCGACGCGGTGAT
>JAJFGC010000282.1 GCA_021776345.1 Hyphococcus sp.
AGGTTTAAGTTTTTCAATACGTTATCGAAACGGTTCCATCGCCCTAGAAAGAAACGCATGAGTGATCAATTCAGGCCCATGAAAGACGCCTTTGGCCGTTTCGCGACCGGCATTGGGGTGGCCGCCTGTCGCCAGGACAATGGCGAGTATACGGCCATCACGGTGAATTCTTTTACCTCTGTGTCGCTCGACCCGCCGCTTGTCCTGTGGTGCCTTGAGACCAAAGCGTCGGCCTATCCGGCGTTTATGGGGGCGGAAAGCTATAGCATCTCGATTTTGCGTGCTGACCAGCAAGCCATTTCCGACCGCTTTGCTTATTATGAGCCGACGCCAATCGAACCCGATGAAATTGAGATATGGAAAACCGGGGCGCCCATTTTGAGACAGCGTCTTGCCGCATTTGATTGCAAAATTTACCAAAGGCATAAAGCTGGCGATCACGTTATCCTGATAGGAGAAGTGGTGAAGTTCGACAGCGCGCCCGGCGCGCCGTTGATCTACTTCGCCAGCAATTATCATACGGGCAGCGATACATAATGAAGAAGGTTTCTTTTCTCGGTCTTGGCGTCATGGGCTATCCGATGGCGGGATGGCTTTCGAAAAACAATTTTGACGTTACGGTTTATAACCGCACCTCGGCGAAAGCCGAAAAATGGGTAAAGGACTATAAAGGCGCCGTCGCCGACACGCCCGATGCGGCGGTGCGCGAGGCCGATATTATATTCATGTGCCTTGGCGATGACCCGGATGTTTCATCCATCATTGAAAAAGCCGCAGGCGCGTTTCAACAAAGCGCCATCGTTGTCGATCACACGACGGCGTCGCCGATGCTAGCACGGCGGCTTCATGGCGAACTTGGCGAACTCGGTGTTGGGTTTGTCGATGCGCCGGTTTCAGGCGGGCAGGCGGGTGCCGAGAATGGCAAGCTCGCGATTATGTGTGGCGGCGACGGCGCGCATGTCGAACTTGCGCGCCCAGCGATGGAGGCTTACGCCGCGCGGGTTGTCCATATCGGTCCGGCGGGGCACGGCCAGCTTTGCAAAGCGGTGAACCAGATATGCATCGCCGGCGTGGTGCAGGGGCTCGCCGAAGGGGTGCATTTTGCCGCCAGAGCCGGCCTTGATATCGACAATGTGCTCGAAGCAATTTCCGGCGGCGCCGCGCAAAGCTGGCAAATGGAAAACCGCGCCAAAACCATGGCCAAAGACGAGTTTGACTTCGGCTTTGCCGTCGACTGGATGCGCAAGGATTTGCGGATCGCGCTGAACGAGGCGCGAGAGAACAATTCGCGATTGCCAATGACCGCGCTGGTCGATCAATTCTACGCCGATGTTCAGGCCATGGATGGCGGTCGCTGGGATACGTCGAGTCTTATTCGTCGGCTTACGGATATTGATTAAGCTAAATTCCGGGGCGAGGCGGCGATCATTTCCAAAAGTGGCTGGATTCGTTTCAATGCGATCCCGCGTAGGATAGCGCCTCATGCCAAACCACCCGATTCTTGCGTAGTGCGGGGCTTCAGGTATCTGTCGATATACCCGTAATTACTAACTTTGGCGATTAACCGCCCCTTCTGGAGAGGCGCTCGCGACCGCCACGAACTGCTTGCAATGCTTGTCAGCGCAGCGTTGCTGCCCCAAATTCGGATTAATCTTATTCACTTCGGAGAGTTAAGCCCATGCCCGGCGTTCAAACTGCTACCCCATCCTGGAAAACCGACGAACTCGTGTTGTTCGAGGAAGAAGTCGGGAAGTTTTATGAGCGCGAGCTGACGCCCCATGTCGAAAAATGGCGCGATCAGGGCCGTGTTGATCGCTGGGCGTGGGAAAAGTCCGGCGAGCAGGGCCTGCTTTGCATGTCGATGCCGGAAGAATATGGCGGGCTTGGCGGCACCTTCGCGCATGAGCAAATTGCAATTGAGCAGCAGATCAAAAAGGGCGTTGAGGGATTTGGGGCGCCGCTCCACAACACGATTGTCGCCCCTTACATCTTGCACTACGGCACCGAAGAACAAAAAAAGCGATGGCTGCCGCGCATGGCGACCGGTGAGTTGATTGGCGCAATCGCAATGACAGAGCCCGGCACCGGGTCCGATCTTCAGGCCGTGCGTACAACGGCGCTGAAAGAAGGCAACCAATATGTGGTGAACGGTCAAAAGACGTTCATCACCAATGGTCAGACCGCCAACATCATCATCGTGGTTTGCAAAACCGACCCATCGGAAGGCGCTAAGGGCGTTTCGCTGATGATTGTTGAAACCGATGGCGCGGACGGTTTTGAGCGCGGGCGCAATCTTAAAAAGTTGGGTAACAAAGCGCAGGATACGTCAGAGCTTTTCTTTAGTGACGTTAAAGTACCGACGGAAAATCTTTTAGGCACGGAAGAAGGGCAGGGTTTTTTTCAACTGATGCAGCAACTACCACAAGAACGTCATCAGATTGCTGTACAAGGCATGGCGGCAATAGAGCGGGCGCTTGAATTAACAATTGAATACACGAAAGAGCGTAAAGCGTTTGGCAAACCGATTATTGCGTTTCAAAATACACAGTTCAAACTTGCCGAGTGCAAGGCGCGTGCAACGATGGC
>JAJFGC010000283.1 GCA_021776345.1 Hyphococcus sp.
TTTCGAAGGGGCTCAAAGCCAGGTTCATTCTTTTCGGCGATGAAAAGCAATTGGCGCCGCTTGTCGCCGGTTCGCACATCTCCAAATATGCAGAGATTCGGCATACGGATAGTGTTGTGACGATGAGCGACAAGCCAAGTCATGTCATTCGGCGCGGGCGAGACACATCCATGTGGCATGCCATGAACGCCGTCAAAGAGGGCGAAGCGCAGGCGGTGGTCTCATGTGGCAACACCGGCGCCTTAATGGCGCTGGCGCGGCTGCAATTGCGCATGATTGAAGGGGTTGACCGACCGGCGATTACGGCGCTTTGGCCGACCATGCGCGGGCGCACGGTCGTGCTTGATGTTGGCGCCAATGTCGAAGCGGACGCAAACCAGCTCGTTCAATTTGCGATTATGGGGGAAGCATTTTACAGGGCGCTGATGGATGTCGAAAGGCCGAGTGTCGGTCTCCTCAATGTGGGCGCTGAAGACCTGAAAGGTCATGAACTGATCCGGACGGCAGCGCGGGTCTTGCGGGAAGCTGATTCTGATATGGCGTTTAAAGGCTTTGTTGAGGGCAATGATATTTCCAAAGGCACGGTCGATGTGGTCGTTACCGACGGCTTTTCCGGCAATATTGCCCTCAAATCAGCGGAAGGCGCGGCGCGCCTTGTCGGAGCATGGGTGCGCGAAGCGCTCACTGGCACCATCAATGCTAGGTTCGGCGCGTTATTCATGGCGCCCGGTCTCAGGAAACTGAAAGACCGCATCAACCCGTCGTCAAACAACGGCGGCGTCTTTCTTGGCGTCAACGGGGTGGTGGTCAAAAGTCACGGCGGCGCGGATGCGCGAGGGGTTGCGAGCGCCGTTAATATGGCCGCCGGGCTTGCGCGGCGACCCTTCCGTGACGAAGTCGCAGAAACAGTGAAGGCAGTCATGAGGCGTCAGGAGCGTCTGGCTGACGACGACGGCGACATTAAAAAGAATCTAAGAGCGGCGGCAGTATGAGTTCGAAAGCAGTGATCACCGGTTGCGGCGCCTATTTGCCGGAAACCATCCTGACCAATACCGATCTAGCGAAAAAAGTTGACACCAGCGACGAGTGGATCCGAGAGCGAACAGGCATTCGGCAACGACACATCGCTGGCGAAGATGAGAAAACGTCAGACCTCGCCGTTGAGGCCGCGAAAGCAGCGCTGAAAGCTGCGGGGCGATCGCCCGATGATATTGATATGATTATCGTCGCGACGACGACACCGGACCTTACTTTCCCATCCACCGCCGCGATCGTTCAGGCAAAGCTTGGCGCGGCGGCGGGCGCCGCCTTTGATATTCAGGCGGTTTGCACCGGCTTTATTTATGCGCTTTCGACCGCTGAAAAATTTCTTGCTGCAGGCCAGCATAAACGGGCGCTTGTGATTGGCGCGGAAACATTCTCGCGCATTCTCGACTGGACCGACCGTACAACCTGCGTTCTTTTTGGAGACGGCGCCGGCGCTTTCGTACTGGAGGCCAAGGATGAAGCCGACGCGGACGGGCGCGGCTATATCAACAGCTATTTGCGCTGTGATGGGCGCCTTGTGGATCTTCTCTATGTCGATGGCGGGGTCTCGTCCACGCAAACGGCCGGTCACGTTCGGATGCAAGGAAACAAGGTATTCCGTGAGGCGGTGACCCGCATATCGCAGGCGATGGAATGGGTGGCGGCGGATGCCGGCATTGATGTGCGCTCGATTGACTGGTTTGTGCCGCATCAGGCGAATGAACGCATTATCAAGGGTGTCGTCAAAAAACTGGACCTTGCCGAGAACCAGGTGATCAACACGATTGGCGGGCAGGGGAATACCTCTGCGGCGTCAATTCCGCTGGCCTATTGCCAAGGTGTTGCCGATGGGCGCATTAAACCGGGCGATCTTGTCCTCTTAGAAGGCATGGGCGGCGGGTTAACCTGGGGGGCGGCGCTATTGCGCGCATGACACGCCTGCGGTGATACGCCCATGAATAACACGCAATATAATTCAATGGGTTATTGACCGTAGCGGGATGTTAAGCTTAACATTCCCCCGGCGCGAGAAATATCATTGGGGTTGAAGCCATGGCGGGAAATACGATTACGCGGGCGGATCTGACGGACGCTGTTTACAGGTCGGTCGGGATTTCCAGGAACGAATCAGCGGCGTTTGTCGAACGTGTTCTGGAAGAGGTCGCCGCCTCGCTGGAGAAGGGGGAGACGGTCAAGATTTCATCATTTGGCACGTTCTCCATTCGCGATAAAAAACTCCGTATGGGGCGCAATCCGAAGACCGGTGAAGAAGTGCCGATTGCACCGCGCCGGGTGGTGACCTTCAGGGCCTCTCATGTTCTGAAAGACCGTATCAACGAAGGTCACCGCAGCAGCAAAGCCGCTGAATAATTTCGGCGGCATGAACTAATTTAACGAAGCAGGCGAACCACGTGGCGAAATCCGCCGAAGCATTTCGAACTATTTCTGAAGCCGCGAAAGAACTTGATGTGCCGCAACATGTGTTGCGCCATTGGGAAGAAGTGTTCGGGCAAGTGCGCCCGATGCGCCGCGCAGGCGGGCGCCGATATTACCGTCCCCTCGACCTTGATCTACTTCGCGGCATTCGCGCGCTGCTTTACGATCAGCGATACACGACCAAGGGCGTCCAGAAGATATTCAAGGATGAGGGCGTTAAATACATTTCAGAACTCGGGCGGCGCACGGCCGCTGGTGAAAGCGTTGATGTCCGCCCTGTGATCGACGAGGACGGCGCGCCATCGAGGAAACATACAAACGGCGCCGATGACGATGTTCTTGAGCTTGGCGCCGAGACGCGGGTTGCGCCGACCATGTCGGACGATGTCCGCAATACCCTGACGGCGCTGCTGGCGCGGCTTGAGCACATACAGGAAGCCTTAGACGAGGCGACCCTGGCGCTGGAAGCCATTGATGCGGGCGATGGCGCCGCTGAGGCCAAGAATTAGCAAAAACAAGATTGCGGGCGCGTCTTCGTCTGCCTATAAAGCGCCTCCCGCTGATGGCTGCCTCTGGGCGGCCGCGGCGTCGGTCGGAGCGTGGCGCAGTCTGGTAGCGCACTTCACTGGGGGTGAAGGGGTCGCTGGTTCGAGTCCAGTCGCTCCGACCAATTTCATTATCGGCTGATAGTTGCCCGCCTTTTCCCGCTTTCAGGCGCGGTGGCTGCGATTCTGACTTTGCTAGGTGGTTGTGCTATCGTGCGTGCAGCGAAGTTCTCGTGGGGGCCATATATGAGCCGTTTTGATCTGCCGGATGGGGTGCCGCCGGATAATGGAACAAGGACCGGATTTTCCGCCGCTGACGCCGCGGGGAAAGGCCCGGACTATCGCCCGCCGGATATGGCGACGCCGCAATTCAGCCAACCCCAAACGAGCCATTCCGTCATTCCACAGACAACTGACTGTATTGTCGAGGGCGGCGGCGATCATGAAGGGCGCAGCGCCAAAATGCTGCCGGGACCGGTAAATTCCATCATGATGTTTACCGCGCTCGCCGCGGTGCTTGCGTTGCTCGGCGCCATTGCGATCGCCAGCAATCAAACGAGCGTTCCGAATTGTTCGTCGCAACCGGAATGGAACCAATATAATTGTCAGGCGGAGTAGCTTCGCTCGCCGATTATTTTCCAAATCACTTATTGTCCTTGCCGCACTTGTTCCGGCAATCCAGCAAAACTATCGATGAACGGGTGTGTTTAATCCAAGTCTCAGGAAATCGCGATGCCGTTCCTGGATCACCGGGACAAGCCCGGTGATGACAGCTTGGTTATGCTGCGCATAATAGTCAGCAAAAACTATTGTATTCTAGCAGCGACGCCTTCAGGTGGACTTAAACCGCCTCTTTAATTTCGCCCATTGAGTTGGCCGAGCCGCGCTCGCGCAAGATCTTGCGATAGGCGTAGTTCAGTTTTTGCGTCGCCAGCAATGCTGCTTTGCCAAGTTCTTCATCGAGGCCAAGCGATGCGATTGAATCCGGGTGTATGGATTTGATGCGCGCCTTATAGGCTGCTCGGATCTCATCATGGCTCGCATTCTTATCGATGCGAAGCATCGCGTAGGCGTCAAAAGATGGGCCGGTTCTTTTTGATGGCCCGGCGTCATCGTTAATGGTTTCACTTTCAAGTTCCAAAATTGAAACAATCTGCGTTTTGGCGACGATCATTATGCCGGCATCATCGGTGCGCACCGGAATAAAACTGCGGGGATCGTTAAGAAGGTCGGTCAAGCGCTCGCCATTAACATGAAATATCGTGGCGTTTATGGGCTCACCGCCCACTAAAAGGAGGCGCACAGGCCTCTCGTTCTTGTGCCGGAATCCGCCGCTTGTCTTGTCGAACATGGGATCAACTCTCGCTGCCGACCGCTGTTTTCTGGCGGTCAGGAGGAGCTTTGCAACGCCCGCGCCAGATCAGTCTCGATCCGGGGTATTGGGTGATGCGGCCGGCTCGGCCTGCATCCAGCGAAAGAAATGGATCGCCGGCCAGGCCCAGGCGATGCCGGCGAGGAGGAAATAGGCCGCCTTCAGGAGTTGACTATTCGGCACGCGCTCGCCGAGGGCGGCTGCGGCAAAAAAATAGAGCACGAGAGCGACCATAAAGATCGGCAAGCCGATGAGTTTCTTGATGCGCGGCGACATTGGCTTTCATGTCCATTCAGCGCGACGCGGGGTCGCGGGCGAAGCGGGCGGATTTGGGTTAAAGACCCGCCATGGCCTCTAGCAGCTTATCTTTACCGGCGCAAAACGCTGGCGCAACTTCGCCGAAAGCGGCGCGGCGGATCGCGATCTGGCTTTTCGTCATGTGCAGCCTGGTCGCTGCCATGGTGATTGTCGGCGGTGCGACGCGGCTCACCGATTCAGGTCTCTCGATCACCGAATGGCGCCCCGTCACCGGCGCCGTCCCGCCGATGAACGAGGCGGCGTGGCTCGAAGAGTTTGAGAAATACAAAGCCATCCCCGAATACCAAGAGGTCAATTACGGGATGAGCCTTGAACACTTCAAAGAGATTTACTGGTGGGAATGGGGGCACCGTTTTCTCGGACGGATCATTGGCTTGGCTTTCTTTTTTCCGTTGGTTTTCTTCGTCGCCGCCAAACAGGTCGGGCGCAGCCTGGGCGCTAAACTTTTTGGCCTGTTTTTCCTGGGCGGTCTGCAAGGCGCGCTTGGCTGGTACATGGTGCAGTCCGGGCTCGCAGACCGGGTCGATGTCAGCCAGTACCGATTGGCGGCGCATCTTTCGCTTGCGATTTTTCTCTTTGGGCTGATGTTCTGGCTGGCGCTGGATTTATGGCCGGCAAAAAAAATAAGCGGATCGAAGACGTTGTTTCTCGGCGCCGCCGCGCTCAGTGCTGGCGTCTTTGCCCAGATGATGCTTGGGGCGTTTGTCGCTGGCTTACGGGCAGGGCGCACCTTCAACACATGGCCATTGATGGACGGGAAGTTTTTCCCCGACGGTTATTTTGCCGGGGCGCCGGGCGTCAACGATCTTTTCGAAACGATAGCCGCCGTTCAGTTCAACCATCGGATCGGCGCTTATCTTGTCGCCGTCGGCGCCGTTTGGTTTTATCTCACGGCGCGCAAAACCGACGCCGGGTCTCGCGCCAGATTGTTGGCCGCGGCGGTGGGCTTGCAAGTCGTGCTTGGTATCTGGACAGTGCTTGCAGCGACCCCGATTGCGCTTGGGTTGCTACACCAGGCAGGCGCAATCGGGGTTTTCGCAGCAGCGCTTTATGCGGCGCATGGTCTGCAGGACAAGGCTTAGTCGCGCCGTCTCAATCAAGTTTATTCCTGTTTTAGATATTCTTCAGGGATTGGCCGGTCTTCGTTTTCGGGCTGCCAATAGATTGTCACGACCCACCATCTGTTGTCATGATGAAGCAGCTGAAAACTGTTGATGCCGCGTAAAAACGGTTCTGCATCATCAGCCTTTCGCCGCCCTTCATAAGCGCTGAACAAGTGCACGATATCGCCATAGCGCTCGGCCTTGCGCCCAATTTCAATTTCAACGAAACCGTCGTCGACAAAATTATCTTTCACGCGTTCAATGAAGTCTTCAGTCGACAACACGGTGGCGCCGTCTGGTGACACGGGAATGAGCCGCGCCCCGTCGATAAAAAGCGATCGGAAGCGGTCCCAATCGCGCGCCTCGCCAGCCGGCCCTGATATAACGTCATAGACAGCGGCCATAATCGCGTCGATCGATTCAACATCCGCCGGATCAGCGGCGGGCGCCGCTGGCGCCGCTTCTGCCTCACCAGCCGTCGCCGTCGTGCTTACGCCTATGGCAAAGACAAACGCCAGGACAATTGTTTTAAGTTTATTACTGATCACCTTAGCCAACATACTTTTATCTCCCATTGGATATCAAAAAACTGTGCGCTCACTTCATCACTGGCAAAACAACATAAGACGGCGCCGCTTCGGAGTGGTGGATGGAATTTAAGGCCGTCACCGGATCCGATTCATTATAGTTTTCGCCGCCTGTGTTTAAGTTCCTGGCATATTTAGGAAAGCTCGACGACGAGACTTCAACTCTGATACGATGGCTCTTTTGAAAGGTGATCGACGTCGTCATCGGCGTAAAGTCGATCTCGTAGATTTCGCCGTCTTCCATGAAGACCTCTTTGTCATAGCCGTCTCTGTATCGCGCGCGGTGGATCGTGTCGTCGACGATGTAGGCGGTTCCATCGGGCGTGACATCGACAAGCTTCACTGAAAAGTCGGTGTCCTTGGCGTCAGACGATACGTTCAGCACGGCGTCAACAAAGCCGCTGATCTGTATCGGCTCTTCCAGCGGCTCGGAGGTGTAGACAAGGACGTCGTGACGCGCCTCAACGGCGCGTTGGTCAAAGGCGCCCGGAATAACCGCACCGCCATTGCAGCAATCGCCGCCGCCGACGGTTTGTACCGGTACTAACGGATCATAAGTGAAGCTATCGGCTGGCTGGTCGCCGGACGGCGCTTCGAAGGAGAGGCGGCCGTCGCCAAACAGACTGTTGGCCGCGCCGTCGCTATGAAGATAAAGCTTCACGTCCTCAGCT
This sequence comes from Hyphococcus sp., assembly GCA_021776345.1. GTDB lineage: Bacteria > Pseudomonadota > Alphaproteobacteria > Caulobacterales > Parvularculaceae > Hyphococcus. The sequence goes on from JAJFGC010000283.1 coordinate 7,060, forward strand.
TGCTTCGGCGGCCATGCACTCGCTGACTGCCATTTGTTCTCGCCCATATTGAAGTAGCGCACCTTGGGCGTGCGGTTCGGAAAGGCGCTTGCCTTGCCTCTGACAAAACGGTCGAAGAACGCAAAGATTTCTTTATTCGCGTCAAAGCTCGTGTCGCCCATATTGCGCGCGCCGACGACAGTATCAGGACCGAGATCCCAAAATTTGCAATGAACATTGGGTCCGACGACTGCATATTGGTGGTTGCGTACTTGCGCATCGGCGCCGTTTTTCCGGACATGATTGAAGAGCGTCATATTTCCGCCGATCGAAACATCGTACCAGGAGTTAAACCATAGCGCCGGCACGCCCCAGCTCTCATCATCATGATAGAGCCCGCTTTCGAACCATCCCTGATCACGCGGTTTGCGCGCGATTAGCTCTTCAAACGTGCCTGCAGGCTCGCCAAGACTTGAAAGCAATTCGCCGATGGGCAGATGGAAAATCTGTTCTTTCCATTCGATCTCCGGTTTCTTGGGGTCGAGGTCGTTATATTTTGAAATGTAGGCGCGCATCGGCTGGTCAAGCCCGCGGGGCAGTTGCGCGCGTAGCGGATTGTCGACGCCGTAGAGCCAGATGAAAAAGAGATTGCGCGGCACGCCGCCAGTATACCAGTTGCCCTGTTCCTGAAACTCACCGACGCGGCCAATACCGGCGCCCGACGCCATCGGAACCATCGCCGCATGCGCCGGGTGGTCGGTCGCGGCGAGCGCCAACTGCCATTCGGCGGAAGACGAGCAGCCAAGCGTGCCGACCTTGCCGTTCGACCATGACTGATCGGCGACCCAGCTTAATGCGTCATACCCATCCGTTCGCGGGTAGCCCAGGATTTTGAACTCGCCTTCGGAGAAATACCGTCCGCGCTCATTTTGAATAACAAACGCATAGCCCCGGCTCACCGTTTCCACCGCCATGCGAAGGCGGGCGCCAGCGAGTTCATTATAATTATAGGGCGTCCGCCAGAATACGGTTGGCAAATTGTCGCCGGCATTTTTCGGCAGATAAACATCTGTTGAAAGGTGAACCCCGTCGCGCATGGGCACATTCACTTTGCGCGTGCCGTCGGCCAGCGTTTCGAGTTCTTTCGTCAGCGCTTCTTCGGTGTAGCTTCCGTAATCTTGCGCTGCCGCAGTCGACGTAAAAAATATTGCGAGCGCGAAAATAATGCATTTCATTTTGTGATGCCCCTCCGGTTCACGCCTCCCGGTTAAAGGCGTGTTACGATCGGCATCTTAAGTCGATTTCTGGAGGTCAGGCAACTTCGGCAGGAAGGCGTCGGCTTAACCCTTACTATTGGAATTTGATGTCAATCAGAAGACCGTCATCTTCTTCTTCGACTACTTGCCCGCGCGGATTAATCGAGACCCCTGGCGTTATAGACAGCGCGTTGTGGACGCCGTTAATGGGGATCAGGCGGATCGATAGCGCTTCGCCCTCAATGCCAAGCGCGATCAATCCATCGCGATAAAGCCCGCCAAGATTGGCCCCGGTTGCGCTAATGACACTCGCGGTGCTGACCGCGGCGATTTCGTCTGTCGCGGCGATGGTGACAGCGCCAAGCACATGGCCGTCAGCGCGATCAAACAGATGAACGGCGCCGATGCTTTTGTCCAACAGGGCAATTTGTCCGTAGGCGGCAGGTTCGCTGTCTGCCGGCGCGGTCGCGGCGATAATAGAGAGGCCGCCGGGCTCGTCCATGTTGGCGATCGCGAACGGCGTATTGAAACTGACTTCACCCGTCAGCCGATAGATCTCGCCTTTGTCGCTGGCCGCGAGGAGAACGCCGTCATTGTCGATTGCACAAGAGACAAGATCATCAGGGGTTTCAATGGTGGCGTCGCCCGCGCGTGCTAAGCCATCGCCCGCGGCTTTGAAATTATAAACCCCAATCGCTGCACGCTGCACAACAAAGAGCGTTGGCGCATCGACATCGTCGCCGCGGCCAAAACAAAAGCCGCGCACGGGTCTGCGAATGTCGAGCGTTGTCGCCAGCGGCACGAAAGCGCGGCTGACATTATCGATGCCATAAAAAGCAAAGGCGCTTTCGCCCGCGTTAAACGAAACAGCAACGCCGGCGGCTTGCGGTCCTTGCCCGAGATAGCTGACGGCGACCCCTTGCAAGGCCATGCCCGGCGCCGAGGAGACTTCCCCGCCATCCTCAATATTGTAGGATTTGAGCCCGTCCGCGCTGGCGACGATCATCAGGCTGTTGAAAGCGACATTCGGATGCTGCCAGAAATCGATGCCGGTCGCGGCCGCGGAAAGACCGGTAAGCTCGTCACTGGCGGCGACGCCCACTGGCTCGACCGGTTCCGGCGGCGGCGTCGCCTCACGCTCACAGGCGGCAAGGGCGAACAAACTGGTAAAGATGAGGGCGGCGATACGCATGGGGCAGGCTCCAAGAACAGGGGTGACGCCGTTGTCTGGTGCGCTGACCGCGCCGTCAAGCTGCGCTCTATAACATCGCCTCAATTTATGGCGTTGTTATACTTGACGTACCCATCCCGAAAGCCTATATTATAAGGGCATTCGGAGATTTACGTCATGTCGATTCTTTCAAAACCCTACTTCCACAATGAGGCCGAAGCCTACAAATGGGTTGAGGCGCGCGTCTGGCCGAATGGTCCTGTTTGCCCTCATTGCGGCGAGACTGAGCGCGTGGGCGAATTGAAAGGCAAATCAACACGCATCGGCGCTCGCAAATGCTACGCCTGCCGAAAGCCCTTCACGGTCAAAGTCGGGACCGTCATGGAATCCTCGCACATTCCCATGACCAAATGGCTGCAAGCGATCTATCTGATGTGCTCATCCAAAAAAGGCATTTCCTCGCATCAGCTTGCCCGCACGCTTGAGGTTACGGTCAAGTCGGCTTGGTTCCTGTCGCATCGTATTCGTGAAGCCATGCGCTCTGGCAACCTTGCACCATTCGGCGGGGGTGGCGGGATTGTTGAGATTGACGAGACCTACACCGGCCCGCGTGTTGAGCGCGGCAAAGCTTGGAAAAAGCACATCGTCCTTACGCTGGTTGATCGCGATACCGGCGCGGCGCGTTCGTTCAAAATAGACCGTGCAGATCAGCGCACAATCCTGCCGATCCTTCGCGAGAATTTGGCCAAGGAAGCCCGCGTCATTACTGACGAGGCTGGCCAGTATTACCATCTCGACAAGGAATATTCACACGCCTTTGTTGTTCACTCCAACAAACAATGGGGCCGTGGTGAAATCCACACCAACACAATTGAAGGGTTCTACTCAATCTTCAAGCGCGGCATGAAAGGCGTTTATCAGCATTGTGGTGAGCAACACCTTCACCGCTATGCCGCCGAATATGATTTTCGTTATTCCAACCGAGCCAAGCTAGGCATAAATGATGAGGAACGGACGGAGGCTGCTATCGCTGGTATTGTAGGCAAACGGCTGACGTATGGTAGTACTAACGAAGCCCAAAACGCTTAAGCAAAAAGCGAAACACTTTTGCTGTTGGCGAAAGAAGAAAGCACAAAATGAGGAAGCATAACTAATGTTCGAAAGCGCTTACTCAAAGATCAAACGGGCCGAACAACACATCACGGAACTCGAAGCCCTCTATCGAAAATTCTTTCAGTCTTGTGGTTATGAAGTTCTGTCCGATTTCGATAAGCGGGCCGGAGGATACGGCTTGCGCATTGAGACAACGGGCAAGCTCCCGCTTGAGAGCGCTGTCATCATGGGCGACGTTGCGCACAATCTCCGTTCCGCACTCGATCACGTCGCTGTCGAGATCGAACTGAAGGCCCCCAAGCCAAGAAAAATCAAGGACATCAAATTCCCCTCGCGCAAAGGAAGGCAAGAATACATAACCGAGGTCGATGGCGGAGTAATAAAGGCGACCTTCCCCAAGACAGCAGATATCATCCGAGATGATGTCAATTGTTGCGCGGCTAGCAATAACCTTCTTTGGATTATTGGGCAGCTCAACAAGCTCGACAAACACAGGTACCTGCTCACTGACTACGCAGTCACCAAAATCAGCGGAATTGATGCGTATGACGAAAGGTATAAAAGCAGGATTTCTGATATTACCGGCGTTGTCGAAAACGGATGCGTTCTCGGTATGATGATTTTTCAGGGCCCAATAACCGTAACAAATAAAGGAACAGCGTCCTTCTCTGTACAGTTCGATGAGGTCGGACTGCTCGAAGGTGATCCGGTTATTCCAACGCTTATTCGAATGGCGCGCGAAGTCACGATAGCCGTCGATTTGATCGAAAACGCCTTCGAAGTTGAGCTTAAAAGCCTCGGCATGTTCGCGTGACATCTCAGACAGCGCCCCTTACATTACCTGCCATGACCAAACCGAAGGAAAAGCCAAAGAGCCAGAAACAGCGGTTCATCGAAGCCGCAAAGGACCTCGAATGCGACGAGTCCGAAGAGGCTTTTGAAGATTCCTTCTCGCGCATCGTGCCTCCTAAGAGCGGGAATAAAGGCGACGATGAAGACGAGAAGGCATAAGCCTTAACTGACCGCCCGAAACGAGGCGGCAATCCCTTATTATACCTTGGGTACGTCATCTATAACATCGCCCAATTTATGGGGTATAATAATACCACATAAATATCACCCTGTTTTCAAATAGTTTCTCGGAGTATGTTGACGTCAACCCGGCGATCTTGTATCCGCGCGCCTTCAATGGGCGAACCCGCCGCCAAAGTCGGCGCCCGCCCCAGGATTTTTAGGATACGGATTTTATGAAAACCTACGCCATGAAACGCGAGGAAGCCGTCAAAGACTGGACGCTGATTGATGCGGAAGGCCTTGTCGTTGGTCGCCTTGCTTCGGTCATCGCCACGCGGCTGCGCGGTAAGCACAAAGCCACTTTTACGCCGAATGTCGACACGGGCGACCATGTTGTTGTGATCAACGCCGACAAGGTGGTCTTCACCGGCAACAAAATGGCCAACAAGAAGCTCTATTGGCACACCGGTTATCCCGGCGGCATCAAAGAGCGCACCATGGAAAAAATCATGAGCGGCGCGCATCCGGAACGGATCTTGATGAAAGCGGTTGAACGGATGATGCCGAAAGACTCGCCGCTTGCGCGCAAACAGATGACGGGCCTCAAAATTTACACCGGCGCCGAGCATCCGCACGCAGCCCAGGAGCCAAATGTGCTCGATGTCGCGGCGATGAATTCAAAGAACAAAAGGGACGCCTAAAAGATGAGCACGACTTCTCTGGAAGATATTAAGGACGTCGCCGCTGAAGCCGGCGTGATTGCAAGCGAGCCGGAACAACCGGTTGTCGCGGAACCAAAGATTGATGATCAGGGCCGCGCTTACGCCACTGGCAAGCGGAAAACAGCCGTCGCCCGGGTCTGGATCAAGCCGGGCTCCGGCAAAATCATCGTCAACAAAAAAGACCACACGGAATATTTTGGCCGCGCGGTTTTGCAGATGATCATCAAACAGCCGCTGGTCGCCGCCGAACGAAACAATCAGTATGACGTTGTCTGCACCGTTAAAGGCTCTGGCCCCTCCGGTCAGGCTGGCGCCGTGCGTCACGGGATTTCAAAAGCGCTCACCTATTATGAGCCGACCTTGCGGGCCGTCCTGAAAAAAGGCGGTTTCCTGACACGCGACAGCCGCGTCGTGGAACGCAAGAAATATGGCCGCGCCAAAGCCCGTCGGTCGTTTCAGTTCTCGAAACGTTAGCACGGGTTTTCGGACCATTGCTCGAAACGCTATTTGGCTTTCGAGGCATATTACGGATTGGTTAGAAGGCCAGGTTTTGGCTGGTTTCAAGGGTTGTAGGGGGCTTCGGCCCAGAGCTATCCAAACGGTAACTTGTTCATCGGAGGCACCGGCGCGAAACTGAAATCCCCCAAATTGAGTTATAAAAAGCGTCGCCCCTCGGGGCGGCGTTTTTTTTCATTCAGTTGTCAGTGCTTGGCGAACTACAAATGTTGCGTCGGACGCGACAAGCAACATCTTTAAGTTGTTTAAGCCAATGCTGTGATCGCCTTTACCGTGTGCGGAACAAGGGCTGCCGACGTTCAAAATTGTCAAATGGGGCCCAATCTCATTTGACGGTCGAAACTTATCGAACATCTTCGCTTCCGCCGTATCATGCTTTTGACGGATCTGTTTCCGTCGAAAGGTAGGTGCGCACAAAATGACGATGTGTTCGTCAGTTGGCTTTGATAGTGTGGCGGTTCTTGCGCGGCGTGTGCTGACCCTGTGCGGGCGATCAGTTGGGCAGGGCGCGGTCGATGATGGCTCTTGGGTCAAGCTTCGCCGTTGCGGCGCCATAAGCGAAGGACTTGTTCTCATCGTCAAGGCGCGCATTGCAAAAGCCGTCAAAGACAAAATCCGGCGCGCTTGCGTGCAATGCCGCGGCCTCAAGCGCCAGCGCCATCTCCTCCGCGAAGCGCCGCGCTGTAATCTCGTTAAGGGCGCCGGGCTGAAACCAGCGATCGAGTGCGGTGATGTGGCTGTCGAGATGGGCGTTGGCGCCTTTCGCCATGTTGATTTCCGCGACGACTGCCTCAAGGCTGTCCGGCTCGCGGGCGAGCGCACGCAATATATCGAGCGCAATCACATTGCCCGAGCCTTCCCAGATTGCATTGAGCGGCGAGCTGCGAAACAGGCGCGGCATCGCTCCCTCTTCGACAAAGCCAGCGCCGCCATGGCACTCAAGCGCTTCGTAAACAACGCCCGGCTGGCGCTTACAGACCCAGTATTTCGCAATCGGCGTCGCCAGTCGCATAAAGGCGGCGTCGGTTTTGGGGCTGTCAAAGGCGCGCGCGAGGCGAAAGGCCAGCGCCGTCGCCGCTTCGGTCTCAAGCACGAGGTCGGCGAGCACCATCGCCATCGCGGGCTGGTCAATCAGCTTTTTCTGAAAGGCCGAGCGATGCTGCGTATGCCACAAAGCCTGCACCGTCGCCGCGCGCATGCCGCCAGCAGAGCCGACGACGCAATCGAGCCTGGTATATTGCACCATGTCGATGATGGTTCTGACGCCGCGGCCTTCCTCGCCGACGCGCCGCGCATAAGCGCCATGATATTCGATCTCAGAAGACGCATTGGAGCGATCGCCGAGCTTGTCTTTAAGCCGCATGATGTGAAACGCGTTTCGCGTTCCGTCCGGGCGCCAGCGCGGGACCAGAAAACAGGTTACGCCTGCGTCGGTTTGCGCCAGCGTCAGGAATGCGTCGCACATTGGCGCCGAACAGAACCATTTATGGCCGACAAGTTCATATTCATCACCGCCAATCGGGTTGGCGCGCGTTGCGTTGGCGCGAATGTCAGAACCGCCCTGTTTTTCCGTCATCGCCATGCCCATCGTCGCGGCGGTTTTTTCGGTCACCGGCAGAAAGCGAGGATCATATTTCGTTGCGCTAAGACGCGGGTTCCATTCATCGGCGAGGGCAGGCTCGTGTTGCAGGGCCGCGGCCGCAGCGAAGGTCATCGACATCGGACAACAAACGCCGCCGTCTGTCTGGCCCATCAGGTAGAGGTGCGCTGAGTGACGAACATGTCCGGCTTCAATCCCCGACCAAAGATGCGCCGCAATGCCCGCCGCAATGCCGAGCGCCATCAGCTTGTGATAGGCGGGATGAAACTCGACCTCGTCGAGGCGATGACCATAGTGGTCGAAAGATTTCAGCTGCGGCGGGTTTTTATTCGCCTGGCGGCTCCACTCAATTGCTTGCGCCGAACCGCATTTGGCGCCGAACGAGGAAAGATGTTTCACGTGAAACGCACCGGCGTTTTTTTCGACGGCGCCTTTGAGCGCGGTGTCCGTCTTAAAGATGTTCACCTCTTCAAAAGGCGGCGGCTGGTTCGTGACATCATGTGTTTCGAGGTCGGCGGCGGGGCGAAAATGGGTCATTGTGCAAGTGTAGCTGAAGCAGGCCCGCTAGCAAAGAACGCTAAACAGCGGCAACAAAACATCAATAAAAAAGAGCCGGACAGCGCCGGCCCCTTTAAGAGTGGTGCTTTAAAACAGGTTAGTCGAGTTCGTCGGCAATATCTTCAGCGGCGTCTTCTAAACCGTCAGCCATATCCTCGGCCGCTCTTTCAAGGTCGCTCTTTTGTGACTCTTGATAAAAATACCAGGCAAGACCCGCGAGAACGATAACGGCAATCACGATTATGATGTTTTTGTTCATTTTCTTACCAGCGCCTCCCAACGCAGTTGCGAAAGATGATGATTGTACGCTCATTATTGAGCGCCTACTAACAAGAATCTTTGTCTGTTTGATCGCGCGCGCTCACACAAACAAGGCGTTACCGATAAAAAAGAGCCAGCTTAGCCGAGCCTTTTCCATAATCATATTCTGTAGGCTTCTAGTTGTTTTCGTCAGCCTCTTCAGCTGCTTCTTCAGCTGCCTCTTCCATCTCTTCAACAACTTCTTCCATCTCATCGACGGCGTCGTCCGCGGTATCGTCATCGCCGGAAATTTCTTCAGCGACTTCTTCGATGACGTCGCCAACTTCGTCAACAACTTCTTCGGCAGCATCGCCCACATCATCAACCGCTTCTTCGATGGTTGTTTCAGACGCGTAGTTGCCGTCCATGTTTTTGTAGTAGTTCCAACCGAAATATCCCGCGACCGCGAGTATAACGACAATAATAATCATCCGCATAAGTTACGCCCCTCCTTAGGCAATCAGTCCGCCCGTTCTTGGGCGCGGCTAAGCTACGCGATAAAAGCGTGTTGTGCAATTTTGCCATCAATACCGTCCTGCTCTTGCAAATGCTCCGCGTGTTGAATTAAGCCCATGAAAACATTACCTTATAACAAATTCTGTGGTCTGATAATATGGTCGGCGAGGTCGATCGTGGGACCAAAATTATGGGAATTTATTGAATGGCAATCGCCTAATGGGCGAAATTCAGAATGACGCCGGCGACGCTGGCAATGCCGATTGTCGAAGCTGATTTGGGTCAAATTACCAATGGCGAAGCGGTTATGGGGTGGTCGGAGTGAGGCTCAATTCAATGGCTCACTTTTTCCATTGGTCCGGTTAGACTTTGCGAGAAAAAGAAAGATAACGCCGCTTATTGACTGCTTGATGACAGCCTCAAAAATCTAGCGCCAGTGAGTGCGGAATTTTTATATGAGCGCCACGTTCAGGGCCGACGATAGTTCACTGATCGCTGGTTTTACATCGCCAAAGAGAACCTTGATGGTGGTCATGCCCATAGCTTTTGCCGGTTTCAGATTGATGCCAAGATCGTCGAGAAAAATACATTTCGTTGGCGCAACGCCAAGCGCCTCGCACATCATTTCGTAAATTCGAGGTTCCGGTTTCCTCACGCCAGCTTTCGACGATTCAATAACATGATCGAAATTGGCAAAAATTCCTTCGATGGCTTCGCGGTCTTCGCTGGCCGCTATCATCGCTTTGGAGTCGATCTCCCGAAGGTTGTTCGTGATACAGCCAGTCTTAAAACCTGCTTGTTTGACACGCGCCAGCGCCTCAATCATCTCGGGATATAGCTTCAAGGAGAGGAGACTGACCAGCGTGCGCCCGCGCACTTCATGGCCGGCGGCTTTCGTCTCCGCTGCAAACATATCGTCGAAAGCATCAACATCAATTTCGGCGCGCTCATATTGCGCCCAGGCGTTTGTGTGATGGTTTTGCTTGATAACGTTACCGAGAAACCGTTCCGGCAAGCCGTGCTCATGTTCAAAAACAGCAAAATTCTGCACAGGCGACGTTGTAAACACACCGCCGAAGTCGAAAATCACAGCGTCAAACTTCATGGATTGGTCTACGCTTTATCAGGAAAGCCAAAACGCTTGGCGACCGCTTTGTCGACCATGCGCTTGGGCAGGAGTAGTGGCAGGGTGAAGTTCAAGAATTTTGATTTTAAAATAGCGTAGCGGGTTTTTCGTTTCTCGCCATTCAAAATATCGCGAACAAGATCGCCTATGTTCTCAGGCGGCAAGCCCTCTTCGCCAAATTCCTGCATCTTCTTCCGCATACCAAGGAGTATTTTATAGTATTCTGTTTCTTTATATTGCTCGGCATTGATATCATCGGCCTTTGCCCAGATTGGTGTTTTGACGGCGCCCGGTCCGACGATCACCACATCGATACCGTGCATCAACAATTCCCGCCGCATGCTTTCCGACAGGGCCTCAAGCGCATGTTTTGACATGGAGTAGGGCCCCATAATCGGGGAGGCGATCTTGCCCGCGACGGAGCCCATATTGACGATTTTGCCAGGGGCGCCGTCGTATGCCTTGTCGGCGCCAAGCATTGGCACGAACGCCTGGGAAACGCGCAAAGCGCCATAAAGGTTGACGTTCATTTGATGGTGCAATTCCTCGATCGGCAGATAGCGCAATGGCCCGCCAACGGCGATGCCGGCATTGTTCACCAGCCCCGACAAAGTCTTGGCTTGCAGTGAATGTTTTACGACATCGGCGGCTTTTGCGATCGCCTCTTTGTCGGTAACGTCAAAGATCAGCGGCGTGAAATTCGGGCCGAGCGCTGCGGACGCTGCGGCGCCGTCAGCTTCTTTGCGCACACTGCCAAAGATGCGCCAATTATTGTCGACGAGGGATTTTGCAATCGCTCTGCCAATGCCGCTTGAAACACCGGTGACGACAGCAATTTTTTGACTCTGTTGCATGCTTACTCTTCTTTGTGTATCGCCCAGTCCAGAGCATCTTCAGTGAAAACATTTTTACGCGGCGTAAAAGCTGACGGATCATCAAGCACACCAATGAGAAAATGCGTTTCCCCGGCCCACTTTTCTCCGGCATAGGTGAGGGGCGTTCCGCATTCAGCGCAAAAGCCGCGGCGGACGCCTTTCGAGCTGGCGTGGTACGAAGGTTTTTTTGTCAGCCAACGGATATTTTTGTCGGCAAAGCCAACCCAGGTCGAAAAAGCCCCGCCAGTTGCCTTGCGGCAAGAACGGCAATGACAGTTGCAGACAAATTTGGGCGCACTCGAAGTCTCGAACCGCACCGCGCCGCACTGGCATCCGCCTTTAGCATTCTTATCCGCCACTGCTGTCTCCTATTTTCGAGCGAGCTCATAAAGCGCGATCGCCGCAGCGGTCGACACATTTAGGCTCTCCATTTCGGGCGAGATAGGGATCCGGATTTTTTGTTCGCAGGTCTCGCCAACCAGTTGGCGCAAGCCCGCGCCTTCCGCGCCAAGAACCAGCGCGACAGGCCGGTCTTTCGGCAGGCCGCCTATTTCGGTATCCGCTTCTCCAGCGAGGCCGGCTGTAAGGTAACCAAGATCGCCAAGCGCTTCGAGGGCGCGGGCGATGTTGACCACTTTCACGCAAGGAATTGTTTCGATTGCGCCGGCGGCGGCTTTCGCCAAAGCGCCGGCAAGCGGCGGCGTGCGGCGCTCCTGAACGATGATCGCCTTGACGGCGAACGCAGCCGCTGATCTGAAGATGGCGCCGATATTTTGCGGGTCCGTGATTTGATCCAGCACAACGACAGGTCTTCGCAGCTCAGCTGGCGCGCAAACATCTTTCAGGCGTGATCTTGACAAGTCGATGACTTCGGCCGCCAGGCCCTGGTGGACTGACCCTTGAGGCAGTAGGCGGTCAATCGCATCAGGTTTGGCGTCTTCGATTTTAGCGCGGTGAGCATCAGTAATTTCGTGATTCTCCAGCAGCCAGGCGAGCGCGTTCTTTGTCGCCAGTATGCGCCGCATTCGACGCTCAGGGTTGGCCAGCGCCGCCGCCACAGCGTGGCGGCCATAGAGCCATAATCTAGCCGGCGCTGCTTTGTCGCTGCGGCGGCCCAGAGGCTCGTTTCTGCGCCCACCCGATTGCTTGGTTTTACCTGTATGACTAGCCATCCGATCGCCCTAGCGGGTTTGGGTCGATGGCGAAACCAGAAAAGCATTATTTTCAGGGTCACAGACCTGTTGCGAAGCGGCGCGCGCGCGGCTATAGACCCCGTTCTCCTGGTGGCTGACGGCATTTTTGCCTGATCGCCGCCTCATAAGCTGGCGTGCCTTTGCCGGTTTAAACCTCGTGTGGAGGGGTGGGAGAGTGGTTAAATCCACCAGACTGTAAATCTGGCCGCTTAGCGTACGTTGGTTCGAATCCAACCCCCTCCACCATTTGCTATCTTTCTTAAATTGGTGCGCAAACCAAAGTCAGGCAATATCAGACCGTACGGTCATCTAAATCCACCAGACATTCCTGGCTGACTTAACAGGAACACCGTTGTCCGCAGGGAATTTTGCAACCATGCCGGCCGCCGCGGCTGGCAGCGAAATAAACCCCTGTCAAAAATCAATTTGGAGTGTTGCAAAAACCAAGCGTGACTCCGCCATCTCCAGCTGAGCGTTAGCGATGTCGCCATTGTCAACAAACGGATCAACACTATAAAAGTAAGCGCCTTCCGGTGCGTTCTCGTTTAAGAGATTTTGGATTTCAAGGCCGAGCGTGGTGGGCCCGAGGTTGTAAGTTAAGGCAAATCCTAGAGTTGGCGACGATTTATCAATGGCCGACATTTCACCTTCCGGCGTGACGCCATCGAGATACGCCATATCAAACGAAGCAGCGATGTCACTTATGGGTCTAAGGGTCACGCCAGCAGTGACTAGCGTCTTGGCTGCATTTGAGACGAAAGAGTTATCTCGGACAGCAGCAGCGTATCTTGCGTTTACAAACCCAGCCGTAACGTCGACGCTGATCCATTCATAAGGACGCCATGTACTACGCGCTAATACACCATAGCGGCGCGTCACATCACGCTGACCGGACGCATCAAATTCGTCGAGAAATAGGTGTTCACTGTCAAGACGCAGCCAAAATCCGGCAAGCGAAAAATCAAAGGGGTTGCTTTTTACCTTGGCCCCAAAAGCCGCGCTTTCAGCGCGGGCGGACTGATCAGTCGGCGTGAACGCCGCGACTGCTTCAAGAGGTGTCGGGGAAATTAGATCATCTGATGCATCGACATAATAGTCTTCAGACGTGATACCGCGAAATTTTATTGGCCGGTTGTCGATCGGCTCATATTTTATCTTGAGGTCAATCTCAAAGTTATCTGCGTTGTTCGGCGAGTGCGAGATCCTTGTAGCGTCTGCGATTTCGTTCACAGTATCGTGATAAGCAGGCGCCGCGAAGGCGTCTGTCGTTGCAAAACTTAGCAGTACAGCACTGCAGCGAATGATTTTGTCTGTTCTTGTCATCGCTTCCTCCTACCAAAAGACGTTCTTGCTGATTTTCCCGTTCAAATGGGCAATTCGCGAAATGCAGTATCGACCGTACGGCGGCGCCAATGAAAAAGTTGCGCGCAAATTTCTTTGAGAAAACTGCACCCTCCAGCCACGCTCGTTCGTTAATTCATCGAGCGGCGTGCAGCTGCTTTTAAATTGTCAACACCCATATCGATGAAGGAGGTTATGGAAATGAGTAAAAAGGTATTCGCTGCCTTGGCCGCAGGATTCGTCCTCGCAACGCCGCTAGCGGCAAATGCATCCAGTCACATGGATGCGCCGCTGATTACATTTGACGACGCCGCCAACACGACCGATGTCTACGCTTTCTTGAGTGAAGGGGACAAAGGCCAGCTTTACTTGACGACGGCTTTGTCTGTTTTCCCATTTGAAGAGCCAGGCATCGGGCCAAACACGTATCGCTTCGACGACAGAGTGCGGTATGCAATCAATGTATCTTTTGACGACAACATCGCACAAGGCCAGTCGAACCTTCGGTATGAATTTGATTTCTCTACCCAGTACAGCAATCAGAATACTATTTTACAGGCCTTTCTTGGTACTGTAGCGCCCAATGGAGAAAACCAAAATTTGCGGCAGACGTATCGTGTCACAAAAGTCGAAACCAAAGGCCGTAAGAGAGGTAAACGAACGGTGCTGGGCGTCGGTGAACGCGATGATCTCTTCGTCCCGCCAAACAATCAAGGCCTCGTAACACCACTTTATAATCGCGGCGAAAATGGCGACCGTCGTGCAAAGGGCGGCGTTAAGCGTTCAGATCGTCTTGATCCCTACACACAGTCCGGCGTTGTGAATTTAGACGGCGGTTATCAGGTTTTTGCCGGTCAACGTGATGACGGGTTCTATGCGGACATTCAGTCCATCTTCGACCTGGATCTTTCATTCGGTGAAACAACAGGCACCAAGACAAAACCCTTCGACAGTCAAGGTGGGTTTAATGTCCATACTATCGTGTTGAACATTCCAATCGAAGAGCTGAACGGTGCAAAAATTGCTGGCGTTTTCGCAACAACTAGCCGCGAAAGATTTAGCAAGCCTGGTGCAACAAAAAGCTTCGAGGAGTTCACGAGGCCAAACGCGCCGTTGAAACAAGTTGGTCGTCAAGGCAATCCGCTCTTTGTCGAGGCGCTTCTGCCAATCAACAAGAAAGACGGTTATAATCAGAGCAGTCCTGAAACGGATCTTGCGCTGGCGCAATTTGCACAAAAGCCAGAGCTTTCATCCTTAGGGCCGGTTGAACCGATTATTCCAGGGTTGTTGGAATCTATATATATTCCCGACCTGATTAAAGTTGACCTTACGACGGGACCTGCACGACTTGCTGGTCAAGATGACTTTAATCGCCTCGGTGTTTTTGGCGGCGATGTGCTCAAGAGTGAAGTCCAAGATCCGTTTGGAAATGGCGGGTTCATCCCCGGTGGTTGGCCAAACGGTCGGCGGTTTGGCGATGATGTTCTCGATATTGCCGTGATTGCAGTTGGCCTTGCGGGTCCTGCTGGGACAGATTTTTCTACTGCTGATGTCGATGGCGTGAGTGAAAACGATATCACGTTCAATGACGTCTTCCCATATGCAGCAACACCCCATAACGGGCGTAATCACCCCAACCAACGTCGCCGGCGTTCAAGTGATGATGGTGCATCTGAATAATTGATTACCTGACGGGCGAGTTCTACTCGCCCGTCAATTTATGGAGAGTAATATGAGAATATTATCAAAGCATGAGTGTATGTCTGGGCTGAGAGTAATTCTCGCCTCGCTGATAATTATCGGTGGTTTGTTCACATATGCAACAGAGGTCTTTGCGCATCCGAGCCAAGCTCACGACGATCAACGCAATCTCGAAGGCGGCGCAAAGGTTTCCGAAATTGAGGCGAAACGTCTGAAGGCGCTACATGATGAGTACAAGGCGTCTCCAAACAGTGAAGCACAAGCGGTAGCCTATGCCAGATATGCATCGTCACTTGCCCGACGATATGGCGACACGTCTTTTTTGAGAAGCGCCGCTGAATCGCTTTCTTATTGGAGTGATAACGCCATGCCGCCAGTCAATGTGTTGGTCGCGCGCGCGCATATCAACCAGATTGATCATTCATTTGAAGACGCCCTGTTAGATCTCGAGAAAGCGATATCAATTCAACCCAACGATTCACAAGCCTTGCTGTCAAGCGCATTCATATTGTCAACCATGGGCCGCCCCGGCGAGGCCCTTGAGTATTGCGTCAAGCTGCGCCCCAATGTGTCAGTCCTCATTCGCGAAGCTTGCCGCGCACGGGCATCGAGCTTGATGGGTGATGCAGAAACATCGTTGAAGCGTCTTGATTCCCTTCTAACAGCCTTTCGGTCAAAATCCGTTCCTGCGACGCAGTTAGCTCTCTCGGTCGCTGCCGACATTGCAATGCGCCTTGGTCGCGGTGAACAGTCCGAGGCGTACCTGCGCCAACTCGTCGCTTTGGATCCAAATTCTGTTTATGCGCGCGCGGCGTATGCAGAGCTCCTCCTTGATAGTGGCCGGCTTGAAGAGGCGCGTGAACTCATGAAATCAGCGCCGAACACTGATCTGGTTTTGTCGCTGCGTGCTCTTTCGTACGGTGAAACACAAAACGAAGAAGCTAGAGAGGCGGCGGAGACCTTGATAGCGAGAATGAAGGACGATCTGGCTAATGGTGACTATGCTCACGCTCGTGAACATGCGCGGTTTGCGCTTGCATATCTCAAAGACCAGCCCCTTGCTCATATGCTGGCGAAGGAAAACTGGCGCACACAAAAAGAGCCCGTTGACGCGCGAATATTGGTTGAAGCAGCTCTTGCCGTCGGCGACGACGCCGCAATTTCTGAAGTCGTGGAGTGGAGAAAAAAACTTGGCCTGGAAGACAGAAAATTGGATGCTCTTTTAAACCCGCAACCATCTGAAACCTGAAAACTCAAATAGAACAAAGAGATGGAAAGTAACTGCGGCGTCCGATTGGGCGTCGCTTTTTTTGTGTCTCGTGAACCTTTTTGAATTTCCGCCGTAATTACTAGCACATAGCGAATAAGAATTTGAGAACGCAAGATGACTCTGGCAACTAATGGCAACGCTTCAGACGAGTGTCTTGAAGACTTACTTAGGAAGGTCGCAGCGCAAGATAGACAGGCTTTTGCTGTTCTCTATCAGGCGACGTCATCTAAGTTGTTTGCAGTGTTAATTCGAGTTCTAAAAGATAAGGATCGGGCTGCTGATACGTTGCAAGATGTTTACCTTACGATTTGGCGGCGCGCTTCTAGCTTCGATCCCAGTAAAGGCAAAGCTTTAAGCTGGATGGCGATCATCACGCGCAATGCCGCGATCGACTTGTTGAGGAAGCGTCAAACCTGGCCCTTGGGCGATGATCGTGTCGAGGAAATACCAGCGACTGAACGATCAGCATTTCAATCGGTCAGTGATGCAAACGCCCAGGGCATTTTGCGTCAGCGAATTTTAAGTCTGCCCCATAAGCAGCGGCGTGCTGTAACACTGTTTTATCTTGAAGAACATTCCATTGCTGAGACAGCCAATGAATTGGGAGCACCTCTCAATACTACAAAAAGCTGGGTGCGGCGCGGTCTGCAAAGATTGCGCACTGACTTTTCTGATCTTTCAGCAACAGATCTGGTCGCGTAACTTATGAAAGAGTAAAGGTAGTGACAGCGCAATTAGCACCTTACATGGATAGCACTGCTCGTCCGCCAATCGACAATATCCCCCAATGGCGGCGGGAAAGCTCGGTTCCTCGCCGTATATTTCGTTACTCGCGAAAAAAAAGCAGGCGATCTAGCATCTATATTCCGTTTTCTCCCGTATCAATGATAAGAGAGAATATGGGGATATGGATGCCCTTAGGTTCTGGCATATCCAACGCAGCCGGGCGTAATAAGCCGAGAATTAACGCGGTCACACGGCGGGCAGCCGCTATATTGGATGCCAATAGCGCGCTCCTGCTATTGGTAAAAGAGCAACGCTGCGAACAATCCTATAAGGAGTTATTTGTCTATTACTCCCCCCGGATTTGCACTTTTCTTCGCCAACGCGGCGCTGATCACCGTACTGCTCAGGACATTGCGCAGGAAGTGATGGTCAAGATTTGGAGAAAGGCTGATCAGTTCGATCCGACGCGAGCGAAAGCATCAACGTGGATTTTCACAATCACTCGCAATCAGTATATCGACAACATTCGCCGCACGAAGCGCTACGAGGTTGATGCCGATGACCCATTGCTTGTGCAAGCATTGCCAGTCTCACCCGAAGAACTCATGATGCGCCAATGCGATCAAACTGATATAGCCGTCGCAATGAAAAGCCTGCCGTCTCAACAAGAAGAAGTGCTTACGTTGAGTTATGTGCAGGGGAAGAAACAACGAGAAATTGCCGAAGAGCTGGCGATTCCGCTTAATACGGTAAAGTCGAGATTACGCCTTGGGATCGAACGTTTACGCAAGGCGATGGAGAACAGGTAAGTGGCGCAGTTTCACGTTTCACAGGAATGGTTGACGGCTTATGCGACTGGCGCGGTCGGAGAAGCGGCGTCTGCACTCATTGCAGCGCACCTGACGCTCTGCCCTGAATGTCGAACAGAAGTCACGGAGCTTGAAAATCTGGGCGGCGTTCTCCTGGATGCAATCAATCCTGATAAAACCGACGCGGAGCAGCAATTTGGACGCAGCATTTCTGCCAACGCTCGTCCCCAATCTCCAGATACGATCGTAAAAGATCAAAGACTATTCACAGGCGCCTTAGCGAAAATTGCCCCGCGACCGCTTTTGGAGTTTGCTAACCGTCATTGCGGCAGTGTCGATTTGGAATCACTCCCATGGCGACCTTATGCGCCCGGTGTGAAGCGTGCTGTTTTGTCAAATGGCCGGAGCGATTTAATTGCGCGCTTTGTCAAAGCGCAACCCGGTTCGCGGTTTCCGCATCATGATCATGGCTCTGACGAAATGACAATTGTATTGCAGGGCGCCTACCGGGATCATACAGCGGTATACAGTGTCGGCGATGTTCAAAGTATCGGGGAGGATGACCCGCACCAACCTGTCATAGAAGGTGACGAGGTCTGCGTTGCGTTTGTCATTTCCGAAAAGCCGCCAATTCCTACAAACTTCATTGCACGGTTGGCGCAGAGGGTTATTGGCTAAAGCGCAGTTTAGCCCGCTGAGACTTCACAACGTCTCAGGACAAGAAATTTCAATTTTTAATCGGCGTTTCCACTTGTGTTTTGAGGTAGGCGATGATGTCGTGACGTTCGTCGGCCTTTGTCAGCCTGAAACCCATTTTCTGACCGGGAATGAAGGCCTGCGGATTTTCGAGCCATTGATTGAGCGTTTCCTCGTCCCAGTTAATTGTTGAGGCGGCAACTGCCGGTGAATAGGAATAATCTTCTACGCCTCCAGCTTTTCTGCCAAAGACGCCGCGATGACGAGGCCCAATGCGGTTGGCGTCAATGGAGTGGCAGGCGCCGCAACGTGCTTGATAAAGAGTTTCTCCGACGACGTCGTCGCCGTCGGCTGGCTGCACTAAATTGGCGGCCGAAATCGGGTTACTGAGCACGATCCAAGCAAAAAGAAAAAGCACAAAAGGCACTTAAATGATCCTTTGAAAAGCGGTTCCCGACTGGGGCATTATCGGGAACCGCTCGATTGGAGCCTGGAGAGAGTGGTCAGGCGCCAAACGTAAGCGCGACTGCAGGCAACGAAGCGCCAAGCGCTGTCGAAAGCGCCGTCCAATGCATCGTTTCATCGGCAGCCAGCCGGGCTGAAACTTGTGCGAGATCGCGATTTTCAAATGAAGGGATGACGCCAAGATACGCGTTAGCGGCGCCAAGTTCTAAGCGCGCAGCGAGCTCAAGCACATCCCTTTGGGATTTTAGAGCGCTTGCGTTAAGCGCTGATGCGTAGTCGCTGAGTTTCTTTTCCTCAATTGCGGCGCCGCCCATTGATTGGATCGCAGTGATCAGCGAGTCGCGATGTTCTTTGTGGTGTGATTGAAATTGAACAGCGACCTTCAATACATCCTGTGTTAGAAGCCCGCTTTCGGCGCCGAGCTGATAGGCCGCTATGCCCTCATGTTCAAGCGCTAGCGCCACGTTTAAAATGGCGACATCTTGTGTCGCCGTGCTGTCAGATGCATATGCGCGAGACAATGCCCCGCCAGCGCTGGAAAGCGCTAAAATCGCGGAAGCTGAAAGCGCGCCGCCGCCGGTTTTGTGAATAAAAGACCTGCGCGTCTGTTTTTTGTCCGCGCCTGTAAGACTTGAAATTACACTCATGATATTCCTTTCGATCTGAGAGCGAGATCGACAGGTCTCGCTCAGCGATTTTTCGCTGTGATACAAAAAGGAATACGGATGAAAGCTTGTGTAGGTTGCAGGCTTGGCGAATATTCAGGCGGCGGCTTTAATGAATAGGCGACACCCGTTCTCAGATCGGCATGGTGCATGGCGCGACGATACAAACGCTGCATGAAAATCGCCGGCTCTTAATTCAAGCTCGCCTATCCAGAAATCTCCTGACATGACAAGGCAATCTTCTGTCGCTTCATGATCATGTTCGGGCAGGACACATCCTGGGGCAAGTTCAAGGAAAAAGGCTTCCTTGCGGGCCTTTTCGTCGAAATAGAGGATTTTTTTTCGGGCGCCCGGCGCAAAGTTTAACCAGCGCCCCTCATCGTTTCGAATAGTCACAGACTGATTGGCGCCGGAAGCGCTTTGTCGCTCCAAAGCCGTCTCAATGCTGGCGAACAACTCTGCTGGCGGATCGACTTCTTCCGTCACTTCACAGAGTGGAGCAAAGCGTGATTGCCATGCGGAAACCTGCGCCGCTAACTCTGGATCGGATTCCATTTGTCTTTCAACATCAGCACGCGCGTCTTGCGTCATCACGCCAAGCGCGTAGTCCGCTGCCATTGCCTCT
>JAJFGC010000284.1 GCA_021776345.1 Hyphococcus sp.
GGTACATCGTTCACGCATATTCGAACTTTGAAAAGAAAGTTGGCGATTCAATCCTGCTTTCCGCAAAGGAAAAAGGGCTCGATAGTTTTATCGAGGAAATCTATGTTCCCACCGAGGAAGTCACGGAAATTCGCCGCGGGCGCAAGATCAATACCGAGCGTCGTTTTTTCCCGGGCTACGTTCTCGTTAAAATGACGATGAATGATGAGACTTACCACCTCATCAAAGAGACGCCGAAAGTTACCGGTTTTCTTGGGTCTGGTAACAAACCAATGCCAGTGCCGCAAAAGGAAGTCGATCGTATTCGCGGCGTCATCGAAGAAGGCGAAACGTCACCGCGTCCAACCATCACTTTCGAAATTGGCGAGACGGTTCACGTAACCGACGGGCCATTTGCTTCCTTCTCCGGCGTTGTTGAGGATGTCGATGAGGATACGACCCGCCTCAAAGTGGCGGTCTCGATCTTTGGTCGCGCGACGCCGGTTGAGCTTGAATTCACGCAAGTGGAAAAAACGTCTTAGACGGCGCAGCGTATTTGGCGCGCAAGCGCCTCAACATCGAAACGTCGTACCAGAACTCCACCGGGCTGAGGCGCGGGGACAGACCCCGCATATTTTCCGGCGAGTAAATGTCATAGATCGTGTTGGGCATGGCGGCGAGGCCGTTTTGTTTCAGCAAGCGATACAGCACTTTTTTCTGAAAATGGCGCTCAGAATATCTGATCAGCCGACGATGATAGGTTTCAACATCACGCCAATTTACCTGCAGCGAGTCGAACTCAAAGGTTGCGTTCTCCGCCACAGTAATTCGGCGTTTATGGGTGTCGTCAGCGCCGCCTTTAAGATCAGTCAACAGAAGATAACTAATCAAGCCATCTTCGCCTTTCGCTCCAAAGGGCAAGCGGATTTGTCGGTTGCGCACCAAACGGACGCAATCGCCGCTCAATGCGTATAGATTACCACTGAGATAATGGTGCTTTAAAAGCCGCGCAGCCCAGGCATGCTGGCTTCGCCCTGACGCGGGCAAAGCAGCGGCGCCATAAGCATCTGGCGCGCGCTTCAGCGCATCGCGCAGCGCCAAAAATGCGCTATCGCTGGGCTTAATGTCGCCATCAAGAAAAATATGCGCATCACCATCATCGGCGAAATGATTAACATAGTCGTTCCAGGCATTTGCCTTGTCCGCGACGGGCAAGTAATGGGTGCAAATTCTGTCATCAACCGCCGCAAAAGTTTTAGCGACGGCTAGAGTCTGATCTGTGGCGCCATTGACCATGATATGCGCGCGATAATCCGCCCCTGCGGCAGCTTTATCCAGCGCGCCGATACAGTGGGGCAAACGCCACTGCGTATTATGGGCAAAGATGCAAATTGACAGGGCCATACACCAAGCCCTCAGCAATAATCATGCAAGCAGGGGCATGAGTGCTGTCAATGGTTAACGCCTGGCGATCAGTGTTCCTTTTCGCCATCGTCTTCTTCGGGGACTTTCGATCGCCGCAATTGTCTTGCAATCCAGGCCGGCAGTCTTTTTTCTAGTTTTGTCAGTTGCCGATCAAACCAGCGCCACCGGCGACGAAGCCAGCGGATCAGGTCCGGGGCGACGGCGGATAACAGGAAAAACCCGAGTACAATGAAGACAATACCGAAGGGGACGGGCGAGGGCGCAACGACAATGCCAATGATAATGAGCAGGATCGCAAAAATCGCGACAACGATCTTAAAGAGCGACCAGAATATCCCGACAGGTGTTGATTTAGACATGCCAATCCCTCGACAGATTCTGCCCAAACTGGTTGAGCAAAAGCCACGCTACGGTGTACGATAGGCGAATTCGATCAGAAAGGGAGGCCTTTTCATGCCCGATCATGGCGACGCGCCGCAACCTCGCGCAAAATTCCGCGCGATGACAGAAGGCACCCAAGAAGACTGGATGACCATTGCCAGCCATTTTGGTCCATTTGCCGCCCAAGGCGGCAAACGCGTACTCGATCATTTACGGCTGTTGGATGGTGACTATGGCGGGTTCCCAGTCGATCGTCTTCAGCATTGCCTGCAAACGGCGACCCGCGCCTATAAGGATGGACGCGATGAGGAATATGTTGTCTGCGCGTTGCTGCACGATATTGGCGATACGCTCGGCGCTTATAATCACCCGGAAATCGCCGCCGCAATTTTGAAGCCTTTCGTTTCAGAACAAAACCACTGGATGGTGGAAAAGCACGGTATCTTTCAAGGTTATTATTTCTTCCATTATCTTGGGATGAACCGCGACATGCGCGACGAATATCGCGATCATCCTCACTATCAGCATACTTTTGAGTTCTGCGATAAATATGATCAGAAGGCATTCGATCCAAATTACGAGGCGATGCCGCTTGAAGCCTTTGAGCCGATGGTGATGAAGCTGTTCGAAATGCCGAAAAACTCTGTCTATGGTCCGGCGCTAGGACAGGAATAGGATTTAGTCGTATCCAGCCATTGGGGTATGATCATTGGCGTCGTCGTCGCCGTCTTGCTGCGCCGCGCGATCGATTTTGTTGAGACAGTGACGATCAAACCGATACTCAAAGCAATCGCCCCGACTTCAATGAAATCGGGGCGATTGTTGTCGGTCGGTTAAGAACCGTTAAGCGTTAGTTGTGTATTGAGAGCTGAAAGCCGACAACCCGCGGCTCATTGAAAAAGCCGGTGTTATTGTTGAAGTCGATGCCGCCTTTCAGGTTTTCCGCATCGAGGATATTGCGAGCAAAAAACGCGGCTTCATAGCGGCCATCGGTCTGACGATACCCAAGGCGAACACCGCCTTCTGTATTGCCGCTTGAGCGGAACTCGGACGTTTCATAAAGCAGGAAGTTGGTTTCGCCCTGGATAGCCCAATCAGTGTTGACGAAGAACTCGCCATTGTCACGATACGGCATTGTATATTCGGCAAATGCGTTGAACGTAAGTTCCGGCGCATTCGGGAATGGATTGCCATCGATCAATGCCTGGCCAAGACCGTTCAACGGATCGAGCACGGTGCAGGCGCCCGAACCGCAGGTTGCTGTCGCCAGCGTTGAGTCCTTGATTTCCGTATTGTTGTAACTGAAGCCAGCCGCAATAAAGAAATTGTCGGTTAGCAAGGCTTCCGCATCGACCTCAAAGCCCCAACCGACGCCTTCATCGGCGTTGACGACCTGGTTCGAATTCGTGGCGCCGCCGATGATTGAGAATTGCTGATCATCAACGGTGTAGTAGAACGCCGTTGCATTAAGGCGCGCACGATTATCCATGAATTCGGATTTAAAACCGGCCTCATAGGAAAGAATAGTCTCAGATGTCGCGACCGTCTGCGGGTCGACAGCGCCGGAGAATGCGGCGAAGGCGACATCGCGGCCCTGAATCGTTGGGCCCCGGAAGCCGCGCGCAACACGGGCATAAAGATTGAAGCCGTCAGCCGCCTTGTAATGACCGCTCACGTCCCAGCTGAAATCATCATCGGAAACCATGGTCGGATTAACCGTAACACCGGGCGGCAGTAGAATTGCGTCAAACTCTCTGTCATCCTCAGTATACCGAACGCCGCCAGTAATGTTTAACACGTCTGACACATCGTAACTTAACTGGCCAAATAGCGCCCAGCTGTCATTGTTGTGTTGCAGGGTCGTCAAAGGTGGAAAGCCTGGCCCGAATGTGGAAACAATCGCTTCGGAGTCAAAATAGTAAAAGCCGACCTGCCAGTTCAGCGGATCAGCGCCGTTGGAGGCGAGGCGAATCTCTTGTGTAAATTGATCGAGATCGTCGATTGAATCCTGGGTCTCCGCAGCAAATGGAATAAATCCCGGGAATGTCGTGGAATCAGCAATCATGTCGGGGGGGAAGCCTGTGTCGGTTACCCCGGATGACAGGCCAGGCGGCACAGGGGCGGTGAGACCTGGCGTGATGACGCCGCCGTCAATGTCGCCGAGACTGCGACTTGATGCACTTTCGAACGCGGTGATCGAAGTCAGCGTGACGCCGCCAAAATCATAATCGATTTTAGCCGACCCGCCCCAGCCTTCGCCGTCCTGAGGATTGTTTGAGCCGCCGTCAAAAAACACCGTGTCGCGATCGAAGTTATCCTCATCGATTCCGCCGCCGGCTTGAATGGCGTTTGCCCGGAACAGCGCGGACGTACCCTCATAGTCGCGGCCGTGTACGTTCAAAAGCACGCTTAGTTGGTCGCCGGGTGTGAAAAGCACCTGAACGCGACCGGCCAGTTCTTCAAAGCCGCCGAGCACGTCATCTTCTCCAGTAAAGCCATTATCGACCCAGTCGTCGCGTCGCTGATAAAGACCGGAAACGCGAACGGAGACAACATCCTTGGCGATCGGCCCGCCTACAGCAGCTTGCGCCGTGACGGTGTTAAAAGTGCCGTACGCAACTTGCGCGCCCGCGTCGAATTCATCGGTTGGCTTGCGGGTCACGAATTTGACAATACCGGCCGGCGTATTGCGACCAAAGAGCGTGCCTTGGGGCCCACGAGAAACTTCAACCTGCTCGATATCAAACAGCGGCGCACTTTTTAGGACAACATTTTCCTGCACCACCTCATCCATGATGATTGATACCGGCTGCGATGCAGCGACGTCGAAATCAACATTGCCAAGGCCTCGAATGTAAAAACGCGGCGCCAGACGACCGTTTGAGGATTCCGCGTAAAGGCTTGGCACGCGCGCAGCGAGGGCGAGAATATCGTCGCCGGCGGCCTGGATTGCAGAGAAGCGATCGCCGGAGAGGGTCTCAACGGAGATCGGTACTTCCTGTTGGTTTTCTTCGCGTTTTTGCGCGGTGACAATAATGGTGTCGAGACCGCTGCCTTGTGCGAAAGCGGCTGGCGCAGCCGTCAATGC
>JAJFGC010000285.1 GCA_021776345.1 Hyphococcus sp.
CCGGAAACAGTGTCCAGAACCTGTTCGATTTCCTTTGGATAGATGTTGTAGCCGCCGGCAATGATGAGGTCTTTCGATCGGCCCATCAAAGTCAGCCGGCCGTCCTCGGACAGAGCGCCAATATCACCCGTTTTAAAGAAACCATCATCGGTAAATTCTTCCGCCGTTTTCTCCGGTTTTTTCCAGTAGCCTTTGAAAATATTAGGACCTTTGACCTCAACGCCACCCGGTACGCTGGCGTTCACGGGTTGGCTCTTATCATCCACAATTCGGACCGATACATGCGGTAATGGATAGCCGACCGTGCCGGCGACGCGCTCGCCCAATAGCGGATTTGAGGCGATCATGCCGGCTTCAGACATGCCGTAGCGTTCCAGAATTTTGTCGCCCGTGCGCTCGGCGAAACTATTGAACGTTTCTTCCGTCAACGGTGCGGACCCAGAAATGAAAAGGCGCATATGGGCGGTTTCTTCGTCGCCGAAGTCAGGATCGGCGAGGAGGCGGGTATAGAACGTTGGCACTCCCATCATAACAGTTGTGCGATGAATTATTTTTCGAATTTCTACGACGTCAAAATTGGGCAGAAACAATATTTCTGCCGCAGAAAGCATCGCCGTATGCAGTGCGACGAAAAGGCCGTGAATGTGAAAGATCGGCAGCGCATGCAGCAGCACATCGTCGTCGGCGAAATCCCAGAGCTTGTTTAGCGCGATCGCGTTTGATGAAAGATTACGGTGAGTGAGCATCGCGCCTTTCGATTGTCCGGTCGTGCCGGACGTGTAAAGGATAGAGGCGAGGTCATCACCGTGACGCGTTTGTATAGTGTTGAACGGCGTTGAATTATGGCTCGCGTCAGTCAGCGCGCCTGCACCTTCAGCGTTGAGGGTCAAAACAGTTTTGACGCCGGTCTGCTTTGCGATTGGTGCTAAGGTTTCAATGTTTTTCGGATCACAAACAAAGACAGCCGGTTCGGCGTCACTCAAGAAGTAATCTACTTCATTAGCGGTGTAGGCCGTATTCAGTGGCACATAAATGAGGCCTGCGCGCATCGCACCGAGATAAAGCGCGACATTTTCCGGCGACTTATCGACCTGCACCAGCACCCGGTCGCCCGGCGCGGCGCCGGCGGCGAGCAGCGCGCCTGCCATTTGCGCAGACATCGCATCCATCTCGCCATAGGTGATCATGCGGCCGCCAAGCGTCGTCAGACATGGGCGCGCCTCCGCGTTTTTAAAACGGCTCTTTAGCAAGGCATAAAGATTCGCATTAACCATGCGTTGTTCAAA
Source organism: Hyphococcus sp. (assembly GCA_021776345.1). GTDB lineage: Bacteria > Pseudomonadota > Alphaproteobacteria > Caulobacterales > Parvularculaceae > Hyphococcus. The sequence goes on from JAJFGC010000285.1 coordinate 1,287, forward strand.
CTGCGTTTATCGGGATTTTCAAGTAACTTACGCCGTTTTCTTCGGCCGGCGGCAGGGCGCCGCCGCGCATATTCACCTGCACAGCGGGCAGGATCAGTTTCGGCATGCACAGCTTTGCGTCACGGGTCTCGCGCATCTCGACAAAGGCATCCTCACTCGTCGAGCCGCCTAAATGGATATTGGATTCACGCTGCTCGGCAATCGTCGATTCCCAGGCAAATTCGTCGCGTCCCGGGGCCTTGTAATCATGACAAGTGAACACGCGCGTGTCATCGGGCAGGGCAAATATCTTTTGGATAGAGCGATACAATATTCTCGCATCACCGCCGGGAAAATCGCATCGTGCCGATCCATAGTCCGGCATAAATAATGTGTCGCCGACGAAGGCGGCGTTGCCGATGACATAGGTGACACATGCCGGCGTATGGCCAGGCGTGTGCATGATGCGCCCAACGATATTGCCAATGTTGAATTCCTCATCATTGGCGAACAGATGATCGAATTGCCGTCCATCGCGATGAAATGGTTGCTTGGCGTTGAAGATTTCACCGAATGTTTTTTGTATGATCGGTACATTGCAGCCGATGGCGATTTTCCCGCCTAGGTGTTGTTTCAGATAAGGCGCGGCTGTTAGATGATCTGCATGCACATGGGTTTCCAGTATCCACTCCACGTCAAGACCGCTCTCGCCAACATAGTCGATGATTTTATCCGCGGAGGTTGTGCTGGTCCTGCCGCTGGCCGCGTCATAATCTAGGACGGAATCGATGACCGCCGCTTTCCCGGTTTCGGCGTCGGCGGCGACAAAGCTCACGGTAAAGGTCGCTTCATCAAAGAATGCGTTGACTATAGGTGCGGTCATTTGAGGGACCCCCCGTGCTAATTTGCCCGCCCTGCAGCTGGCGTGACGGTCTTCCCCAGCCTATAACGCACCGCTAGATTTGGCTAATGAATATGGAAACGGCGTCTCCAATGATTGAGGAAAAATCCGCTGGCGCAAGCGCGGGCGGCTCGAATTTTGACAAGCAGCTTGCCGCTTCGATCGATGCAGCGGCGGACTGGCTTAGCGCCCGACAAAAGCCTGAAGGCTATTGGGTTGGGCAGCTGGAATCGAACGGCTGCATGGAGGCGCAATGGATCTTGGCGCTGTGGTTTATCGGGCTCGAGGATCATCATCTGCGCCCGCGCCTGGCGGCGAGTCTGAAACAGACCCAGCGCGAGGACGGCTCGTGGCAGATATATCACGGCGCGCCCGCTGGCGACATCAACACGACGGTAGAGGTTTATGCGGCGTTGCGGTCTATGGGCATGTCAAAAGACGATCCGAATATGCGGCGCGCCTTCGACTGGATCATGTCGAAAGGCGGCCTTAAAAATATTCGCGTGTTCACGCGCTACTGGCTGGCGCTGATTGGGGAGTATCCGTGGGAGCGCACGCCAAACCTGCCGCCGGAAGTGATTTACTTTCCGAACTGGTTTCCGTTTTCGATTTATAATTTTGCGCAATGGGCGCGCGCGACGTTGATGCCGATTGCGGTGTTGTCGGCGCGCAGGCCATCGCGGTCCTTGCCGCCTGAAAACCGTCTGGATGAGTTCTTCCCCGACGGGCGCAGCAATTTTGATTATGCCTATCCCGATAAGCCCGGCGCTGATCTGATCGACAAACTATTTTTGTGGATCGACCGCATGTTACATGTCGGCCAGTCTGCAGGGATTGCGCCATTGCGCAATGGCGCGGTGAAGCGCGCGCTTGAATGGATCATCCAGCACCAGGACGCCGATGGCGTCTGGGGCGGCATTCAACCGCCATGGATCTATTCGATGATGGCGCTCTGGAATGAGGGCTACGCCCATGATCATCCTAATGTCGCCGCGGCGCTTGGCGCCCTCGATGATCCGCGCTGGCGGGTCGATAAAGGCGAGGCGACATGGGTGCAGGCATCGACCAGCCCGGTCTGGGACACGCTGTTGACGCTGCTTGCCTTTGACGATTGCGAGCTGAACGAGAAAAAGGCTGAAGAGGTCGAAAAAGCGCTCGACTGGGTGCTGGACAACCAAGTTTTGAAGCCCGGCGACTGGCAGGTGAAGGTTCCGCATGTGGAGCCGGGCGGTTGGGCGTTTGAATATAGGAATTCCTTCTATCCCGACACGGACGATACGGCAGTGGCGCTGATCGTCTTGTCGCAGTTTCGCAATGATCCGAAATGGAAAGACAAGGGCATTGAGAAAGCAATAGAGCGGGGTGTCAACTGGCTCTTTGGCATGCAATGCGAAGGCGGCGGCTGGGGCGCTTTCGACAAAGACAATGACAAGAATTACCTGACGCGCATTCCTTTCTGTGATTTTGGTGAGGCGCTGGACCCGCCATCGGTCGATGTCACCGCGCATATTGTCGAAGCCTTCGGCAAGCTCGGATTTCGCAAAGACCATCCGAATGTCAAGCCCGCGATCGATTATCTCAAAGCCGAGCAGGAAGAAGATGGCGCCTGGTTTGGTCGCTGGGGCGTCAATTATATTTACGGTACAGGCGCAGTCTTGCCCGCGCTCGAAGCCATTGGCGAAGACATGTCCAGGGCCTATATTGCACGCGCCTGTGACTGGTTGCGGTCAGTGCAGCAGGGCGATGGCGGCTGGGGCGAGTCTTGCGCGTCTTATATGGACCCCAACATGAAAGCGACGGGGACGACCACGGCGTCACAAACTGCCTGGGCGCTGATGGGTCTTATCGCGGCGAGCCGCGCAGAAGATAAAGAAGCGATTGAAAAGGGCATTGCGTTTTTGCTGGAGCGCCAGAATAACGGCACCTGGGAAGAGCCGGAATATACTGGCGCGGGCTTTCCCGGCTATGGCGTCGGCGCGACCATCAAGCTCGGCGATCCATTGCTGGCGGAGCGCCTCAAGCAAGGCCCGGAGCTCTCGCGCGCTTTCATGATCAACTACAATCTCTACCGGCACTATTTCCCACTGATGGCAATGGGGCGGTGGCGGAAGATACAGAGTTGATAGCCTTTCTAAAAGAAGGGCGCGCATGATGCGCGCCCAATCTTTCATTCTATTTAGTTACGTCCGGCCATGACGCCGCCGTCTACGTCCATGACCGTACCGGTTATCCAACTGGCGTCGTCTGACAGCAGAAAATCGATGGAAGCGGCGATATCTTCAACACGGCCGACGCGGCCGATGGGGTGAAAGCTGTCAAAATTCTCCGTCAGCGTTTCCTCAATCTTGTCCTTATCGATGAAGGCGCCAAAGATTGGCGTCACAACGATTGCAGGGGAGATCGCATTTACGCGGATGTTAAAATCGGCAAGTTCAAGCGCCAGCGTTTGCGTCAGTGAGTGCAAACCCGCCTTCGCCATGGAGTAAGCGGAAGATGGCGTTGCTTTGATTGCTTGCTTCGCCCACATGGATCCGATGGAAACAATTGACCCACCGCCATGGGTGCGCATGTTTTGAGCCACCGCCTGAGTGATGAAAAAGAAACTTTTGTTGAGATCGTTATACTGGTCGTAATTGGCTTTCGTATGCTCGAAGAATGGCGTCGGCGCGAAATAGCCAGCGGCGTTGACGAGGTAATCGAACTTTTGCGTGTCGTCATTGATAGTTGCGACAAAGGCATCGACTGCGGCCTCGTCGTATAGATCAACGGACACCGTCTCGATTTTTACGTCAGTAGCGCGGCGTATCTCCTCTTTGGCCAGGTCGAGCTTTTCGGCATTGCGCGCCGCTAGGACGAGGTCGACCCCGCGTTCAGCCAGGCGCAGCGCCGTCGCCTTGCCCATGCCGGAAGAGCCGCCGACAATCAGACCGCGTTTTCTTAGTGATTGTGTCATATTGAGTTCCTTTTGTTGTAAACTATCTATCAGTAGGTAACTTGTGTTTACCTAACCGTAGACATCATGACAATCAATCCCTATCTTCAGGTAGGTTGGCGGTCGGCCATCACAAAACGGTGACAGCAAGAGCAATGTCAAAACTGCAAGAGATTATTGATACGGCGGAAGGGATGATCCGCGAACGCGGCTATAATGGTTTCAGCTTTCGCGAGATTGCCGATGCTGTCGGCGTAAAGAGCGCCAGCGTTCATTACCACTTTCCAACAAAAGGTGATCTCGGCGTCGTCGTCGCGAAGTCCTATACGGAAAAGTTCCTGGGCGCTCTTGGTGATCCGAGTGGTGCGACACCGAAAAAACTGATCGAACGCTATATCGAAGCCTGCCGCTACGCGATCATTAAGCAGGATAAGATGTGCCTATGCGGCATGCTCGGCGCCGAAGTCGCGGCCTTGCCCGAAAGCGTTGCAAGGGAAACCAAAATATTCTTTGAAAAGAATATTGATTGGTTGACGATTGTTTATGCGCGCATGGCGAATGTTGGTCCCGCTGGCGCGGTTGCGCGGGCGCATGGCGGCGTTGCCACGGTTGAGGGCGCGATGATTTTGGCCCGAACCCTAAATGACGCCGATGCCTTTGAAAAAGCGGTAAAGCAGATTCCAACGACATAATATGCGCCTTGCAATGGCCTGCCGGCTTACACCTCAGGATAGGCTATCGCGGTCAGCAGCATAGAAAGCTGCCGCGCAGATTTGTCTGTTAAGTGGTCGCCGATGTGATCGTTGATTGCTTTAGCGTAGACCGGCCACATTCTTTTGAGGGTTTTTTTCGCCTTTGGCTGTCAGGAATAATAAGCGCCCGCGTGACGGTTCTTCAGGCGGACAAGGCCGTGCTTTTTGAAAGCCAGGTGATTGTAGAATATCTTGACGAGATCACGCCAGGGTCGCTTCATCCGAGGGGTCCGTTGGAAAAGGCGCGCCACCGCGCGTGGATCGAGTTTGGCTCGCAAACACTAAACGCGGTCGCGGCGTTTTATAGCGCCAAAGATATGGCGGCTTTCAACGAAAAGACTGCAACGCTGCGAGGGTGTTTTGAGAGGATTGAACCGGAGATCGCCGGGCCTTATTTTGCCGGAAGCGAATTTCATATTATCGACGGCGTCTGGGGAACGATCTTCCGCTACATCGATGTTTTCGAAGAGATAGGCAAGTTCGGATTCCTGAAAGCCGCCCCTAAAGCCGGGGTTTGGCGCGATCACATTATGTCCCGGTCTTCGGTACAGAATGCTGCGCCATCAAATTACCGGCAAAGACTAAAGCGGTTTATCGCGGATAGAGGCGCCCATCTATCGACGCTCTTATAGGTTCGTTGTTTCCTCCGACTACGGCTAATCTTGAAGAAAATGCCGGAAATACAGCAGGTTACGCCATTGTATGAAATCATCCGACTCAGGATAAATTAAACCCGCATGTTGCTCCAAAGGAGGGGTTCGATGCGGATTTTTATTGTTGTGCTGGTCCTGGCGCTCAGCCTGATCTTTATGCCGAGCTACGGCTATTTTTAGCGCTAGACCTTTTTTCAACGTGTTACTGACGGCTTAATGATGCTGGGCTAGCAACAGGCGGTATCCCATTTGATGGCTCAGCTGTCGCGAGGGTCGCGCCCACAGCCTTATCGAAGCGCTCCAGGTAAGTCGCGTGCTCCGTCCCCATCAATCGGTCCCACCAGGTGAAATATAGAGAATAGTTTCCGGTCATTTTTTCATGATGCATGTCGTGATGGGTGATGGTGGTGAAGAAATCGAGCAGCGGATTGCGCGTCCAGCCTTTGGGCATCAGTTCGTAGCCTGAATGCCCAGCCGCATTTCTCACAATCATCAGCCACATATAGGTGATGGTCGCGATATCGTGGAGCGGGACGAAGATGGCAAAGACAGGAATAAACATATAGTTCACCGCCGCTTCCGACGGATCAAACGAGTAGGCGGTGAAGGGTGTCGGGTTATGAGAGCGGTGGTGCGTCGCGTGAAAAAACCGGAACAGTTTCGGATGATGCATCAGCCGGTGGGTCCAGTAGAAATAGGCGTCGTGAAAGACCGCGAGGGCGACAATAGAAAAAGCAAGATAGGACCAGCCATAATCGCCGACATCGGAATAGAACCGGAACCAACCGCCGGCGGCCCCCTCATAAACGAAGACGCCCATCAGCATGAATATGAAAACCGACAGGGCGGAGAAGCTAACCTCCCGCCGGATCTGCTTGGCCCGGGGCGTCGCCTTGCGGATTTTGCGGTTCTTCAAGGGGCGCTCGAAAATCACCCAAACGAGTAGAAACACCAGGATTGTGCCGGTGAGATAGCGCACCGTCTCGATTTGGAGGCTGTGGGGTGCGCGCTCGACGACGGCGGCGAAAAACCAGTCAAAAAATTCCATGGGAGCTTCCTTTGGGGCAACATTACTCTTGCTCGTGACGAGCCCCAGCCATGCCCAAAATGCCGCCGCAATGCTCCGCGCGGTCAAAAATTGCTGCCCATTTTCAAAAACGCGGAGGGTTTTTCAGTTTTGGGGAGGCTTTTGCCTCAATTCTTCCTCGCGAAAGGCGCTGGGCGTTCTTCCAGTCGTTTCTTTGAACGCGCGGTTGAAGGATGAAAGGGAGGCGAAGCCCGAATCCATCGCGATTGTCAGAATTGGCAAGCCTGCTTTTTCAGGATCTGCAAGCTCTGCCTGCGCGTTCTTCATCCTGTAGCCGTTGAGGAAACTGCGGAAATTCCGATGGCCCATGGCCTTGTTGATCAGCGCGCGCACCTGATGTTCGGGCGCCGCCATCCGGTCCGCAAGGGCGCTGATCGATAAGTCAGGCTCAAGGTAGGCTTTTTCAGCCTTGATGATATCTATGAGCTTCTTGTGTAAGAGCTGCTCTTTTGGGTTGAGCGCTGGTGCGGCGGAGATGATTTGGGGCGCCGGCCTGTCAAACATCAGCGCTTGCTTATCGAATCGGAGAAGCCAGAAGGCGCCCCAAACGATAACGCCGAAAAACGCGCCGTGCTCAAAGGCGCTAAACCAAATAGGCTGAATATGAAAGCCGAAGGCGAATTCACTCCATAGATCGATCAGGAAAAGAGCCGCGATAGCGAACGCGAAGAGAATGCGTGCGCGTCTTCGTTTTTCCACGAGGTCCGTTCGCCTTCCAGCCAGCGCGCGATAGACGATATGGGCGACAATCATAACTGCCATGATTGATCGGGCATACGCCGTCCATGGATAAGGGAGGTCGGTTTCAAGGACGAAGGCGTTGAAATTTGGAATCCCGAGGGCGAACCATAAAGCCGCGACGCCCCACTCCAGACGCCCGAGGCGAAAATCATCGTCAAACAGCGAAAGCGAGAACCACCAGATAAAAATCGCAGTGTTCACGGACAGAAGCGACAGCAAATATTGAAGGCCAATCGGGGTGGACCAGTATGTGGCTCCGTCGGTGCTGACTACGTCAATCAATGAAAAGGCAAGCAGCGCCCCAAAGCGCGCCGGCCGCACGTCCCAAGCATCACGCATGATGAGGATGATCATGACGAGAAGTAGCGTGACGCTCGCCAGCCGGAAGTAGAGATCAAGAAACTGCATGGGACCGACGGGAAGCTAATGGGATTGCGTTAATATAAGAGATCGAATTGGCGCGGCGGTCAAATTGAGAAGAGACTATTGCTTATCGTGAAAGCCGAAGAATAACGGCGCCGCAAAGCGTTATGGCGGTTGAGACCACCTTCGCAAGGTTCAGCCGCTCATTCATAATAATGACGCCGATCAGCAAGGCGAAGATGATGCTGGTTTCGCGCAACGCCGAGACGAGGGCGATGGGCGCCTTGGTGAAGCCCCAGATGACAATCGCATAGGCTGCAAATGAAGCGCTGCCGCCCAGCAACGCAGTTTTTCGACCTTCATTAAGAACGCGCCGGAGGATGCCCGGTCGCCGCATCGCAACAATCGTGCAAAAGACAACTGTTTGAAACACAGTGAGCCATGCGTAATAACCAAACGCTGTGCCCGCCTGTCTTGCGCCAAGCCCATCCACCAAGGAATAGGCGGCGATAAAGCAACCGGTTGCTATTGCCAGCCAGCCGCCCTTGGGGTTGTGCAGCCCATCGGCGTTTCTGACGAGAAAGAGACTCATCAACCCCACCCCAATCATTAAGATCGCGGCGGTTTGCATCCCCGAAAAAACAACACCCAAAAAGACTGCCGAAACAAAGGCGACAATCAACGGCGCTGACCCGCGAGCAATCGGATAAACCTGCGTAAAATCACCATTGCGATAAGCAAAAAGCAGAAAGAACTGGTAGCCGATATGAAGCGAGACGCTGCCGACAATAAACGGCCAGCTCTCAGGCGCAGGGATCGGCGACAGGAGAAGGGCGACACAGGTAAGAGGGATATGCCCGAGAACGACTGCTGTCATGCTGAAGACTTTGTCATCAGCCTGTTTGACAACAGCGTTCCAACAGGCGTGAAGCACTGCGGCGAATAGGACCGCGAGGAAAACGGATAATTCCAAGAAACCATTCCGACGCTGGAAGAGCGGATGGTCTTTATTGCGCTGCGTTGCGGCGGATGCAATGGCCGAGGGCGCTGGGCGCCCGCGACCTTGTCAACCGCAGGCGCCGTCTAACGCGGCAATCCATTCAGCGATCAGGGCGACGCCTTCTTCATGGGTCACCGCTCGGCCAAGCTCCGGCATCATGGCGCCGGGATCATTTGTTTCGAGACGGAAAAGCGTGATCGATTGATCGGGCGAACCGGGCACGATGTCAAAAGGGCGCCCACCCGAACCGCCGCCGGCAGCGATAGGTTGTTTGCAGAGGCCGAGCGCCGGGCCCGTGGCGTCTGGCTCAAGATTAAGCCCGGACGTGTCGCCCGCGCCGTCCGGATTGTGGCAATGGCTGCAATTAATATCGAGATAGGCGCGGGCGCGGGCGTTTACCGGCGCGGTTTCATCGCGCCAGTCAGCATTTTTGGGCGCTGGGCTATCTTGATCGAAGTCGCCCTCGAGCAGCCCCGCGGCCACCCAATAGTCGAGTTGCTCAAAAGCCGGGGCAAAGGTCGATCGCTTATTAAGGTGGCGCGCCTTCATACCGATCGGCAAGATTGCTTTGGTGGTGGCGTTGGTCGCATGACAGGCGGCGCATTGATTGGCGTTGGGCACGAGATAGGCGAAGTCTTCTCGCGACCCATCGGCGCGATGGAGCGTCATCGGTTTGATGGCGCCGGTGCGTTTTAACTGGGCGTCAGTCTGCTCATCATTCCAGACGTAAGGCAGCGCATCCCAGCCATGCTTGCGGCGCACCAGAATGCGCGTTTCTATGAGGCGATATCCATCAAGCGCCATGACGTCGCTATCGACTGTACGGGCTGGTCCCGTCGCGACGGCGCCGGTCCACTGACCGCCTGTTGTTGGATAATAAAACGTCTTGGTAATGACTGTTCCAACCGGGAAACCAAACGATTCGGCGGGGGCATAGGTTGCCGCGCCTTCGGGCATCCAGAAAGTGCGCAGTTTTAACGCGTAGTCGGAAAAAAGCGGCGTTGCGAGGTCGTAAGGCGTAACGCCTTCGCTTAGGGTGAGGGCGCCATTGCCAACTTGCAGTTGACCCCAGGCGCTCAACATCTCTGGATTTTCGCCTGCGTGAAATGTTGGCGTCAGGGTGTCCTCACCAGCGCAGCTGACAAGGAACAATAGAGCGAACGCAACAAGCCCGCGCATCACTGCGCCAATGGACCCGTCAGCTCAACCGCTGGAAGTTTTTCCAGCGCGCAGTCGTAATCGCGGGCCGGCTCGATGCGCGGGTTTTTATTGCTGTTGGGTCCATCGACATTCATGATCTTGATGTCGCCGTTTTGAACGCAAAGGACCGGTCCGGCATCGGGCTTTGCTTGATTGACATATCCGTCCCAGAGCAAATCCGGCAGCCGTCCCATTGGACCCGCTGTGGCGATCTTTAGCGCCTGCAAATCAAAGCCGTCAGGATTATTGCCGCCGCCCTCAAAGCGGTTGTCATAGATGTAAATCGCTTCCGGATAGGGATCGAAATCATCGCTTCCGCTGTCTTCCGAATAGCCGGTAGAAAAAACACTGGAGACGATCACGTTAGCGGTTTTGTTATCGCGAATATCATTGTCGAAAATCTCCACCTGATCGTTTGAATTGACGACAATGCCAGAGCCTGCAGGGATAGACGCAACGGGTGTTCCTTCATGACCGAAGTTTTTCGTGTTATTTTCAAAAACTTCGTTCTTGAAAACGCGGGTGCGTGCGCCCGGTTGTTTTAAGTTCGGCATGTTAAAGACAAGAATGCCGCCAGTGTTGTTCGTTGCGACATTGCCGTAAACGTCTGCATCAAATGTATTTTCAATCTCAATGCCAGCAACATTATATTCAGCGTGATTATTTCGCACGACAACGTTTTGCGACTGGCCGATGTAGAGTCCAGCATCAGCCGCCGCGATGGCGATGTTTTCTTCCATCAGCACGTTCTTGGTTTGCACCGGATAAATGCCATAGGCGCCATTTGACGTTTTTGGTCCGCCGGTCCATTCGGTGCGCACGCGGCGAATGATAATGTTCTCGCCTTCAGTGATTTTTAAGGCATCGCCTTTGGTGTCTTCAATCGCAAGGTCCTCGATCGTGAAATCGCTGGCCGTAACGAGAAGGCCTTCCGCGCCAGCAACCTGACCTTTGAAGGATAGTACCGATTGATCCATCCCGCGTCCCCGGATCGTGACGCCATCTACATTGAGGCTCAGCGACCTGTCGAAAGCGAAAATTCCAGCAGGGATTTCGATGACGTCGCCGGGTTTGGCGTCGAGGAGCTGCGTCATCAGGGTTTCCTGATAAGACGTGTCTGCGGGCGCTTGGGTTTTGGCTGTTTTCTCGCCGCATGCGACCAGCGCAATCACGCCGGCCAAAAGTAATAATAGTCTCATTAGATCGTCCTCCCTGATAGGGGGACACTAGGCGATTGCGTTGGAATAAAAAAGGAGGCGGTGCAGCGGGGTCAGGCGGCGGCGTCAATGATGCCTTTGAAAAAGCGCGTGCCGTCAATGCCGCCAAGAAGAGGGGAGATCACGCGTTCCGGGTGGGGCATCAGGCCGAAGACATTGCCGGCGTCATTGAGGATACCGGCGATATTGCGCGCCGAGCCATTGGGGTTGTCGACATAACGCAGCGCAACGCGGCCATCGCCGTCAAGGCGGTTGAGCGTCTCGTCGTCGGCAAAATAATTACCGTCATGGTGAGCGACAGGAAAATCAACATAGGCGTTTTTTTCAAAGCCGCTTGTGAACATCGATTGGTTGTTCTCGACTTTCAGCGTCACGGTGCGGCAAACGAAATTTAACTTGGCGTTGCGCAACAGTGCGCCGGGAAGGAGGCCGGTTTCGCAAAGGATCTGAAAGCCGTTGCAGATGCCAATGACAGGCGTGCCCGCCTTCGCTTTCTCGATCACCGCGCTCATGATCGGGGACTTCCCGGCCATGGCGCCGCAGCGAAGGTAATCGCCGTAAGAAAAACCGCCCGGCAATACAATGAAATCTGTATCGGGAAGGCTTGCCTCGCCATGCCAGACCATCGCCGGTTTTTTGCCACTCGCCTGTTCGAGCGCGACGGCGGCGTCGCGATCACAGTTGGAGGCGGGGAAAACGATTACGGATGGTTTCATGAATTATGCTCGTTTACAGGATCGACCATTTGGCGCCGGTCAACTTTTCGGATTCGTCCCATAGTCTTTTTGCAGCGGCCTCATCCTTGGCGGCGCGTGTCATAGAGGCCCTGTCGACCGGGCCTTTGAAATCACGGAACTGGGTTGGTCCATAATACCCGCCAGCTTCGGCGTCGTCGCCGGCCGCACACAAGACCGTCGGGATTGCGCCTTTGGCTGCAGGCTGCGCAAAAAGCGCATTGGCGAGCGTTAAGACGAGCCCGGCAATGGCGCCAGGGCCGGTGGTCTGTAAATTTGTAGATGACCAGCCCGGGTGACAGGCAAAGCTGCTCGATTTTGCACCGGACTTTTCAAGCCGGCGGTTTAACTCCAGCGCATAGACAAGGTTTGCCAGCTTGCTTTGCGCGTAGGCCTTTGTCGGCGTGTAGCCGCGCTCAAGCATCAGATCGTCAAACTTGAAGCCGGGCGCATATTTGTGGGCGATGCTGGCGACGCTGACAAACCGGCCGGAGGCCGCTTCCACGAGATCGCATAGCGCCGCATCAAGAACAAAATGGCCGAGATGATTGACGCCGAATTGAGTTTCAAAACCGTCGACGGTGAGTTCGCGGGCCGGAATCATCATGATCCCGGCATTGTTGATCAGGCCGTCGATCCGGTCGCGCGTGGCTCTAATTTGAGAGGCGCCGTCACGAACAGAAGCGAGGCTGGCGAGATCCATCAGCGCATAATCATAGGCGCCGCTAGGCGCTTTTTGTTTTAGCTCACTAACCGCCTCGCGAGCTTTATCTTCGTTGCGGCAGGCGATGGTGACGCGCGCGCCTTTGTCGCCAAGCATGCGGGCAGCCTCAAGGCCGATGCCGCTGTTGCCGCCGGTGATGACGTAGTTTTTGCCGGAGAGGTCGCCCAGCTGTTCCGGTTTCCATCCGCGCATGCCAAACTGGCGCTTGGTCACGCTAGAATCTCGATCGCGTAATTTTCCATCACCGGATTAGCGAGGAGTTTTTTACACATATCCTCGACCTTGGCGCGGGCGGCGGCTTCATCGCTCTCATTGAGTTTAACCTCGATCACCTTGCCCTGACGTACATCCGACGTGCCATCAAATCCGAGCCCGGAAAGAGCGCCTTCGATCGCTTTGCCCTGCGGATCGAGGACGCCGTTTTTCAACGTGATAGTGATTTTTGCTTTCATGTCCTGCCTCAACGGAGTGATGCCCGGCGCATGATTACGCCGCGCCGCGGCCGGAGACAACCGGCGCCGCGGAGATTGCTTGTCGGCAAGCGCCGCCTTAGGCTGCGCATCGATTCCATTGGAAGGGTGCCTCATGATCCGGACGACTATCGCCGCCGCCGCGGCTTTTTTGAGTATTACTGCCTTTGGCCATGCTCAAGATCGCGTGTTGACTGCGGATGAAGCAAAGGCGCTGGAGATTTATCGCACTGTCATTTCAATGCGGACGGCCAAGGGCTATGGCCTCGTTCCAGAAATGGCCAGGTATCTCGCCGGGGAACTCAAATCAGCGGGATTTACCGATGACGACATTGAGATCGTTCCCGTCGACGAAACCGCCGGTCTGATTGTGCGTTACGCCGGCGACGGTTCAGGCGGAGCGAAACCGATTTTGTTTCTCGCCCACATGGATGTGGTGGACGCCAAGCGCGAGGATTGGGAACACGATCCGTTCATTCTCCGAGAAGAGAACGGCTATTTCCTCGGTCGCGGTACGTCGGACAATAAATATGGCGTCACCAACCTTACCCAGAGTTTCATGCGGCTGAAGCGCGATGGCTTTACCCCAACACGAGACCTCATCATTGTCTTCACTGGCGATGAGGAAACCGATATGGAATCGACCCGTCATCTCGCCTATGAGCGTGCTGACCTTGCGAAAGCCGAATATGCGCTCAATTCCGATGCGAGCGGCGGCAGTTTGATGGATGATGGCTCTGTGTTGCCTTATCTGATGCAGGCGGCGGAAAAGACGTATGCGACTTTCGCCATTACCGCACGCAATTCCGGCGGGCATTCGTCCCGTCCGCGTCCGGACAATGCGATTTATGACCTGGCGGATGCGCTAAAAAAAATTCAAGCGCATCAGTTTCCGGTGATGGCAAATGAGATCACCCGCGCGGCGATGCGCAGCGATGGCGAGCAGATCGGCGGGGATATCGGAAACGCGCTCGTACAATTCGCGGACAACCCCAAAAGTAAAAAAGCGATCAAGGCCATTCGCGCCAGTCAAAACTATTCAAACATGATCGCCACGACTTGCGTTGCGACCATGCTTGAGGCGGGGCATGCGGAAAACGCGCTTCCCCAATCCGCGACCGCAACCGTTAATTGCCGGATTTTTCCGGGCATAGAGATTGAAGAGGTGCGGAAGGTCCTTGTGGAGGTGGTCGACAATGATGCGCTTGAAGTGAGTGTTACCGACGACCGCTTTGTCGCGAGCCCATCCTCGACGCCGCGCGCTGATGTGACGGATGCGTTGCGGAAAACGCTGCGCCATCGCTATCCGGAGATTGAGATTGTGCCATCGATGAGTTCCGGCGGCACGGATGGCATGCATTTCCGCCGCGGCGGCGTGCCGACCTATGGCGCCGGCGCGCGCTTTGCCAAACTCGGCGACACCAACGCCCACGGGCTCAACGAGCGATTGCCCGTTGACGGATTTTACGGTGGGCTCGATCACTGGATTTTGCTGATCAAGGAATTGGCCGAGCCGGAACGCAGGGAATAATTTTAAATTTACTCCCCGTTATCGCTCACCAGCACCGGGCCTTTGGCGCCTGCATTTTCGTTTTCGCGCAGAACGCCGAGGCGGCGCGCAACTTCGCGGTAGGCATCGGTGACGTCGCCGAGATCTTTGCGGAAGCGATCCTTATCCATGATGTCGTTGGTTTCCATGTCCCAGAGGCGGCATGAATCCGGACTGATTTCATCTGCCACAACGAGGCGCATGAGATCGCCCTCAAACTGACGGCCAAACTCGATTTTAAAATCGATAAGCTTGATGCCGACGCCGGC
>JAJFGC010000286.1 GCA_021776345.1 Hyphococcus sp.
ATCATCGGCATAGATGAGCAATCCCGGCTGACCATTTAGCTGTGCTGACACGGCTTCAATGCTTGTGCTTTGCTCAACGCCTTTGCGCGCGATGCCAATATAAAAGCGTGCAATTTTTTCAGGCCCTACAATCGGGTTTAACGCGGCGATCCGCACGCCGCCGCCGTCGGAATAAGCAACTGCGTCTTCGGTCAAAAGCGCCTGCAATCGATCTGCGTCGCCGCTTGCCGCCGCCTCCATAAACCGTTGGAGAAGTTCCTGATGCTGATCCGCCGCGGGCGGCGGTGCTTGTCGTTTCTTGCGCACTGCCTTGCGCGCTCGCGCGGCAAGCTGCCGACAAGCCGCTTCGCTTTTACCAAGGACAACGGCAACGTCCGCAAAAGGCGTGTCGAAAACATCATGCAGGAGAAACGCTGCGCGCTCGGGACCGGACAGTCGTTCGAGCGTTAACAGCAGTGCAAAGGAAAGATCATCGGCCATTTCCAGCGCCGTTTCCGGCGACAGGGCATCGGCGTCCGGCGCTGGCTCTGGCAACCAGGGGCCAACATAGATTTCTCGCTTCGCGCGCGCCGATTTCATCCGGTCGAGACACAGACGCGTCGCCATGGTCACCAGAAACGCCGCCTCGGACCGGATAGTTGAACGCTCTGAAGACATGTATTTAAGATAAACATCCTGCAACACGTCTTCAGCATCCGTCATCGAGCCGAGCATCCGGTAGGCAAGCCCCATCAGCCGCCCTCGGTAAGGAGCGATTGGATCCTCAGACTGGTGAGGTCGTGTCATGCCGCCTCTTTTACGACATTAATGGCGGCGTCGTCGATACTGACCCGCTGGCAAGTCCTGGCAAAGCCGAGCCCCGCTTTTACCATAGGAAAGACGCGTCCGATCTGTACGGCCAGCGTCAGATCGATCACCGCAGCCTCGCCCCACTGCGTCTGCACTGCTTCGCGCACTTCATCGTCAGAAGAAGAGCGCCTGACCACTGAATCGGCGAATTGAAAACCCAAGACGGTCTCTTCACTCATGGCGGTGCGATCGCGTTCCAACACAGCAATAATCTGGTTGCGGGCCATGCCGGCTTCGCGCGCCATATTGACGACAAGCTGAACGCAAGGGCCGCAATCCTCCGCCACAGCGCCAACAATTTTTGCCGCAAAGAGCGCGTCCTTCGGCGCCGCCTCGCAATGTTGCGAAAGCTCGGTGAGTTTTGCGAATTTAGAAAACGCCGCTGGCGAAACTTTCAGCATATGTCGCATGTAAGACACGTCATAATCATAACGCTCCGAAAATTCAGTTAGGCCACGCTCGACAAAAAATTTATGCATATTGTTCTCCTCTTGAAGGCAAAGCCGCCCACAGCGAAAGTGCTGCAGGCAGAACAATGCCGGTCCATTCCATCAACGGATAATGTGTGTGCCCGCCCAAAAGCCCCGCCACATGGATAAGCCCATGGCCGAACAAAAAGGCCGATCCAGTTAGCGCCGCCGGCCAATAGCGGGTGCGCCAGGCGCGTGCTGCAAGCCCTGCCCCGGCGACTATAAAGGCTACGCCAATGTCCCAGACAAAATGCGCGTTAAAGGGCCCGGTATCCGAGGCGCCCGGCGCTGTCAGATACCATTGATTGCCAGCAACCAGCATGAAAGCGCCATTGCCAAGCGCTAAAGCTGCAAGGCCGCCGGCGATCCATCTTTTGACCATATCGTTCTTCTGTCATGTGTAAGACGAGACAGGAGCGTGGAATGTGACAGAGGTGGATTTATTTGGCTGAGGCGCCGGTATCGGCGATCCTTAAGTTAAGGACCTGTTCAAGAATAACCAGGCTCAAACACGCGCCTTCCCTCTCAAGCCTCACGTTCAGCCCATGCGGTTAAGGCGCGTACCGTCGATTGCTGCGCCTGATAAGGGTCAGTGTCATGGCCGCGCCCTTCATAGACCGTCACCGTCATATCAGGCCCGAGAACGCCAAGGCGTTCAAACTCGTCGCGAAGCGCGTTCGCATTTGCAACGGGTACTGACCGGTCTTCGGCGCCGAAAAAGGCGTGTGTCTCGGGCAGGTCTTTCGCAAAGTACAATGCTGAAGATGCGATCATGCGGCGTCGTACATCGGCAAGTGTCTCGCCGTTACTCGGCACGCGGTCAAAAAAGTGATCGTATTTCTGACCGCCCTCCTCGTCGAGAGTCGCCGGCTTACCATCCGACATTGCATCGGCGATCAGCTCCGCCCAACTCCATCCGATATAGGGCTGCATGGCCGCAAAATGATCGACCGGTCCGGCAACGCTAAGCACTAGACTGATCCGATCATCACGCGCTCCCGCCAGCAACGCAACAGCGCCGCCGCGGCTGTGGCCGTAGATAGCAACGCGTTTCGGATCAGCTTGCGGCGTTACTTCAAGCGCCGCGCTTAACAGTGCTAATGTCGTGTCGGTGGCGCCGTCCCAGGCGTCGGACGGATCACCCTCAGAGACATATTCCTCTCCGTTCAAAATTAAAGTGTGCCCCTTCATCGCCGGGATCATGACAATGAAGCCCGATTGATACTCGCCAAGGCCATGAAGGAAGCTGGTGCCTTCAGAAATATCCAGCGGGGTAAAGCTTGGATTGACGCCGCGCGCCTCAATCACGACCGGCAGAGGACCAACGACGCCTTTTGGCGTAAGCACGGCGCCATAATGGGCGACGCCAGACACATCATGGCGAATAATCGCGCCGTCATAGGCCGTATGGTCGAGGGCGAGATCGAACCGATGCACGGTTTTTACATTCCGTGCCGAGAGGTCGCGCGATAACCACATTGAATGCACGTCGGCGATCTCAGACGCCGTCGGCGGCGCAAAAGCACTCGTCAACTTGAATGGCAACACCGCACGATAGCCCACGCCCGGCGCCGGCTCGGTCAACGCCAGCCGCCGCGCGCCCTCCTGCGCGATCGGGTCCTCAGGATTCAATTCAAGAGCGCGGCCCAACACTTTGCGCGCATCATCCCGACGATCGACAGGTACAAGCGCATAGCCATAAAGTGCTTCGAGCGCTGGATCGTCCGGATACTTTTCTCTCACTGCCTCCAGGAACAACACCAAGTCCGCCATTCGGGTCGGATGTCTGGTCAAGTGCTTAAATGCGAATGCGTAAAGATCTTCTGTCGTTAAACTTTCGTCCGCCAGCGCCAGCTCGGCGGCCTCCTGCGGGTGGCGCGCCATGAATATCTGCGCCGGTGTTAAGTCACCCTCGCCAAGCCGCCTAAACAATTTGCCATCATGAGACCTATCAACATTCGCCAATGTCAGCCCAGCAACAGCGCCGCTCGCGTCCCGCGTAAAGGTGATCGTGCGATCAGGCCGCCTGTTTGGGATGACAAAAGAAAAAACGTCCTTTTCCGTGCTTAAAAGATGAGGGCGGCTGCCCCAGAATGGCGGAACGACGGCGAGATATTCATCAACGACCGCGATTTCTGTCACTAGTAACGGGCCCACAGCATAGGCGCCCGCATATTCGTCAAGAGGCGAGGTTGCCTCGTCAACCAATGTATCATCTTTCGTTACGCATGCCGCCATAAGCACCGCGATCAGGCACACCACCCAATTTCTAAATACCGTTTTCATGTAATCCTAACCCCTCATTTAATCCCTGCGTGAACCAACGGCATTTCTAGGTATTTTTCTTGAGCCAGTTGATCACAGTAATTTCGCCCTCACGCCAATGGAGAAGCAACAGCTCTCCCGCACGAGCGAGATCACTCGCCTCAATAGCGGCAATAATCTTGGCATGTTGCGCGCAAGCGCCAGCGGGATTCGCGATCCCGCGTGCGGCGGCGCCATCGAAACGCCGCGCAAGGGCGCACTGTGTTTCGAGCAGCTTCAACAGACGCGGATTTCCGCAATGCTCAACAAACCCATGATGGATTGCCCGGTCTATTTCGTGTGACTTGGCTTTATTCTTCGCGTTCGCGAGACGGTTATTGAGGGCAGATAGCACCGGGGCAGAGGCGATTACCGCCTCTCCCGACATCCGCAACGCCTGCGCCTCCAATGCGCCGATAATGGGAAACAGCTCGCGCACCATCTCTTCGTTTGCGGTCGTGACGCTGAAGCCTTTATGCGGGACCGAGCGCACAAACCCTTCGCCTTCCAGCGCGATCAAGGCTTCGCGCAACGGCGTGCGACTGATGCCCATCCGATGGCTGAGGCCCACTTCATCCAGACGTTCGTCGCTAGCAAGACTGCCATCACTGATCATGGCCTGAAGCATTGCTTTGGCTTGGTCACGGACACGCATTACCGATATTTGCATATTGTATACAATATGCAATACAAAAAGACTGTCAATAGCTTGCCCTGACAGTGGTTGTCTCTCAATTGCTGCCCCACCGAAACCTCGACAAGGCGCCCTGGCGGGACAAAGCTGAGATTGCATACGCCTGAAAATCTCAAATTATTGGTGGCGCAGTATTCGCCCCATGCCGGCCAGCGCCTAGTCGCGATGCAGGATTAAGATTTCGTTGCCCTCATACTGCGTACGGGCGGTTTCGCTAAAGCCGCATTTTTCCGCGACGCGAATAGAAGCTATATGCGGCGGATCAATAATGCAGGACATGCGCGCGCCGTCGAAAAAATCGTCGCCCCACCGCACCGCCTCAAGCGCGGCTTCCGTTGCATAGCCCTTACCGTGCGATGCGGTTGCAAATACCCAGCCGATTTCCGGTTCACCCTGAAGCGACGGCGTGATGTCGCGTCTGAAATCGACAAAGCCAACCTCGCCTAATGGCGCGCCGCTGGCCTTTTCCTCTACCATCCAGTAGCCATAACCCATAATTTGCCAATGACCGACGATGCGCAGAAATGTCGTCCAAGCCTCTTCTTCGGCTTTCGGTTTTCCGCCGATGTAACGCGTAACTTCGGCATCGGCCCACATATCGCGGAGAAATGGCCAGTCGTTTGCGGTGATCGCACGCAACCGCAACCGCCCGGTTTCAAGCACTGGTACGATATCTGACATCTTACTTTCTCTGTTCTTTGGTTTCAGTGATATATTCATCGATTTGTGCACGCAGTATCTCCAACGGCATGCCGCCATTCACCAAAATTGCATCATGGAATGCGCGAATGTCGAAATCATCGCCCAGCTCTGTTTCCGCCTTGGCGCGCAACTCCCAGATGGTGAGCTCGCCCATCTTGTAGGCGAGCGCCTGCGCCGGCCAGGCGATATAGCGATCAACTTCCGTGTTAACGTTATGAAGAGAAAGCGCCGTGTTCGAGGCGAGATAGTCAATCGCCTCTTCGCGCGTCCAGCCTTTTGCGTGCAGCCCGGTATCGATTACCAGGCGGCAGGCTCGCCACATCTCCCAGGTCAACCGGCCGAAATGATCATAAGGCGTTTGATAAATCCCCATTTCGACGCCGAGCTTTTCTGCATATAGCCCCCACCCCTCGCCAAAAGCGTGTGGGTAGAAATCCTTGCGGAAAGCCGGAGCATTTTCAATTTCGAGCGACAAGGCGCTTTGCAAGTGATGACCCGGCACCGCTTCATGCAGCGCCATCGCCGCAAGCTGATATAGCGGGCGCTGTTCATGATTATAGGTATTGACCCAGAACTGTCCGCCGCGATCTGAATCCGCCGAGGCGCCGATATAGCGCGCGGTCGTATAATTTGGCGCAATATTGTCGGGCACAGGCTCCACAGAATAGGGCTGACGCGGCAGCTTGCCGAAATAAGCCGGCAGTCGCCCATCAATATCTTTCGATATCCACGCAGCGCGGTCTAACAGTTCTTGCGGATTGTCCGCATAGAACTGTTTATCCGTCCGCAAATAATCAAGAAACTCTGCAAAACTGCCTGCAAATCCGGTTTCTTTGATAACCGTCGCCATTTCGGCGCGGATACGCGCGACTTCCTTCAGACCAATGCCATGAATCTCTTCCGCCGTGATGTCATCAAGGCTGGTATAAAAGCGTACGCGCGCATTGTAATAAGCCTCTCCGTCGGGAAGATCATAGGCGCCCAGCGTCTCGCGCGCACCGACTAAATATTCATCCTGCATAAAAATCAGCAACCGCTCAAAGGCCGGAATAACTTGCTCGCCAACAATCTTGCGCCCTTGACGTTGCAACGCCCTTTGTCTGCGTTTCGAGATCCGGTCCGGCATTGACTGGAACGGGCCAAAATAAGGGTGATCCTCCGCGCTCTTGGTAACCTGCGCTTCAAAGGACGGCAGAATTTTTGGCAAAATTTCCTTCGGCTGCGTGAACCCATCGCTAAGACCCTGACGCATATTGGCGATATGCTGATCAATGTAGCCCGGGAAAAGGCTGAGCCGTTTCAGATAGTCTTCGTAATCTTTCTCGCTTCGAAAGGGCGTCCCGCTGATCGTGTAACCGAAATTGGTGTGAAAGCCGGTATCGGCAAGAAAAGGGATGCGCCAGCCATCGTACTCGGCCTGCACCACATCATGCTTGAGAATAAACGCCAGCAAATCTGCATTGAGTTTTTCGTCAGCGGTGAGCTCAATCTTATCGATCCCTTCAAGGCGCGCCGCAAAGGCCGCCGCCTTCTGCGCCCGGCGCTGATGATCAGCCGGCGCCACATCAGGAACCTGATCATTAAAATCATAAATCCCCGAGCCGGTCGCTGAAAACGGATTTTCCGTCATTTCGCTTGCCCAATAATCATCGATGAGGGCGGCCAGCTCTTCTGCCGGGGCGGCCTGAGCGCCTGCGCCACACAAAAGAAACAGCACGGTCAAAAAGATCTTTTTCATATTAGTCAAATCCAGCAATCAGCGTCGGTTAAGTTGTGGGAAACAATAAGCCATTTGCACACGATCTCAAATCATGCGGCCGTAATATCCTAGCCCCTGAATGACTTGATACTTTATCTCGGCGCCGTTCTGAGACATAGTAAAGACAAGCATAGAAAAACAAGGGGACGTCGTGAGTATTCAATTAGTAGCCGTCAGCGCTTATCTTGCCCTTCTTTCACCAAGCGACACCGCGAATCAAATCAAGACTGCCGATCCCTTTGTCGAAGCGCTTAAGGTCGCCATCCAGCAGGCGCAAGACGAAAACTGTTCCGAGGCCATGGCGTCTCTGGTTCCGGCGACCGAAGATAACCGGTTTAAGAGACTTCCGGCAAATTCTCGAGCGGATATCTATAGCGCCCTTGCCGACTGCTCTTTAAACGAACAAAACTGGAGCGACGCTCTCCTCTACGTCAATAAGCTGATTGATTTGCGCGGCGAAACCGAAAATTTACTGTGGCATAAACTACATCTGGGCGACCTCGGCGGCAAACCGCTGGATAGTTTGGAAGCGGCAAAAAAACTGGCTCAACGCGCACAGCAAAGCCTTAACGAGATCGACATCAGAGTAGTATGGCGCATCGCCAACAGTCTTGAGGTTACACTTCTCGGCGATAAAAGGCGCGAGTTTGTCGGTGTCTTGTTCGATGCAGGATACACCTCGCCGGATCCGACCGTCGATCTCGACGGACTTCGCATTTTCTATGCACGGTTGATGCGCGATGAAGCGATGTCAGCCGGCGCCGCGATCGTGATTCGCGAGATCAAAAACCCTTTAATGCTTGCGCCAATATTTTACGATCGACGCTATGACACAGCGCTCAAAAACTTCCGGAACATGCCCAAAGTCGAAGATATTCCATCGATGGTTGAGCAATATGTAAGCAACCGGCGGTCGATTATGGAAGAAAATCCGGATCGGCTCTCTGCGGCGCTGACATACATACAGGCGCTGAAAATGTCCGGTGACTTTGACGGCGCTTATCGGGCCGCGACTGATGTCGTCGACATGATGGGCGATGACGCGGTGTCATC
This sequence comes from Hyphococcus sp., assembly GCA_021776345.1. Classification (GTDB taxonomy): domain Bacteria; phylum Pseudomonadota; class Alphaproteobacteria; order Caulobacterales; family Parvularculaceae; genus Hyphococcus. Next base: position 7,832 of record JAJFGC010000286.1, read on the forward strand.
ACCTTACACCGACTATGCTGAATTTTCGAATTGGGTGTTGAATGAACTCAGTTACCTTTTATACGATGTCGGCCGGCCAACCGAAGCGCGCCAGACGCTGGAAGCCGCCGCTGCGCTGCAGGAAAATGGCGGCGATAATGTTAGCCAGATCATAAATCTTTCATTGTTACTTGTTGGCGAAGGCAAGTTCGACGACGCCCTCCAAACGATCAGTAGTTTGAATTACGATAATGCAAGCTCCTACGGTGTCATGTGGGCCAAATCGACGGAGGTTTGTGCGCGGGCCCTGTCAATACCAGCTACCGAATTTTCCGAGCAATTGAACTATTTAAGAACTCACAGGGACAAAAATGCTTCTGCATTATCACGGGCGCTGTTATGCGTGAACAACATTGATGAGGCAGCGGAAGTGTATATAGAACGATTGAACGATCTTGACGAGCGCGACGACGCGCTGAGCGGCTTACAGATTGTTATCGATACGCCGAACATGCTTCCCGTCAGCAAAATCCTGCAACAACGGTTCGACATCATTCGCCAACGCGCCGATGTGAAAGCAGCAGCAAATGATGTCGGCCGAATACTTCAACTTCCAATATACCCGACAAATTGGGGGGATTTCTGAAGTTTCGCAAGAATATCCATCGGTGTACAGACTAACTTGGTGCAGAATTTGCAATATTCCTTGTGGTGCGATAATCATTCCCTATGATAAAAACAAATCTGTTTGACGATTACGACCAAGGAAATGAGTTTTGCGAGATATTCGGCCCTGCAGCCGCGATAGATGATGCCAGCTTGCTGGCGAAACGTCTTTCTAAATACAAAATACGCACTCTCAATCAACGCAACAGAGCAGCTGAGCGCGAGCTTCACAATCTTGGCATTACGTTTACGATCTATTCCGACGCAGGCGCGATCGACCGTATCTTGCCGTTTGATCCTATCCCACGGCAGATTACAGCAACCGACTGGGAAAAGTTGGACGCCGGCTGCAAACAACGCGTTACCGCCCTCAATGCTTTTTTGACAGATATATACAGCAAACAGAAAATTCTGAAGGACGGTATCGTCCCCAGCGATCTGGTCCTTAAAAATCAGCATTTCTGCAAGGAGATGATGGACGTCAGTCTCGTCCACAACACCTATACGCATATTAGCGGCGTCGATCTCATTCGCGATGAAACTGGCGAATTTCTTGTGTTAGAAGACAATTGCCGGTCGCCCTCCGGCGTTTCCTATGTCATAGAAAACCGACATTTGATGATGCGGTCTTTTCCGGACTTGATGGAGGGGATGAAAATCCTCCCCGTCTCTGATTATGGAAAACGATTGCGCGGCAAGCTGATGGAAACAGCTCCGCCGGGCATTCAAAACCCGCAGGTAGCCCTCCTGACACCAGGCGTTTTTAACGCCGCTTATTTTGAACACATCTTTCTCGCCCGGGAAATGGGCGTACCCCTCGTCGAAGGGCGCGATCTTATCGTTGATGATCAAGACCGCGTGTTTATGAAGACCATTTCAGGTCTTGTGCGGATCCATGTGCTCTATCGCCGGATCGATGATGAGTTCCTTGATCCGGAAGTCTTCCGCAAAGATTCCATGCTGGGCGTGCCGGGTGTCATGCGAGCCCTCAAAGGCGGTAAGGTTTCAATCGCCAATGCGGTCGGCGCCGGCGTCGCCGACGACAAAGCTGTCTACGCCTATATGCCACGCATTATCGACTATTATCTCGGCGAGGAAGCTATTCTCAATAATGTTAAAACCTATATCTGCCGCGAAGAGGACGACCTCAATTATGTGCTCGACAATCTAAAGGATCTGGTTGTGAAGCCTGTCGGCGAGTCCGGCGGATACGGTATCGTTGTTGGGCCGAAGGCAACCAAGGAGGAACTCTCCGCAATCAAAAATGAGCTCAAGAAGAAACCGGACAACTACATTGCTCAGCCGATGATTAACTTATCTGTATGCCCTACATTAACACCGAACGGCGTTCGCTCTCGTCATGTTGATTTGCGCCCTTTTGTGTTGACGGGCGAGGACTCCTGGGTCCTGCCAGGAGGCTTGAGCCGAGTCGCCATGCGCGAGGGCTCGATAATCGTCAACTCCTCTCAAGGGGGCGGCTCAAAAGACACCTGGGTCATGCGGTAAAGGGGCGAGATGTTACTTTCACGATATGCGGAAAACGCCTTTTGGATGGGGCGTTACATGGAACGCGCGGACAGTCTGGCGCGCCTCCTGATGGTGACTGAGTCATTCGCTGCCGATCAAGAAAATGACGAAGCATGGGCGCCGATTTTGAGCGTCTTTTACGATACGGAAGCATTCAATGAACGTGGAAAACCATTGACAGCGCTAAATGTTGCGCGGTTTTATTTGAATGACCCAACCAATCCGAACTCGGTCGCAAGCGCTGCGCATATGGTCAAGGAAAACGCCCGCGCGCTACGGCATTTGATCAGCACAGAAAGCTGGCGTCAGATCTCTATCTTTCAAAAAGATATCATCGCGCTCCAAAAACGCCGCTTCGCCCTCTCTCAGCTGAGCGATATCTGTTACCAAATTCGCAATGGTTACTTTAGCCATCGCGGGATCATTGAGGCGACCAGTTTCCGTGATGAGGTCTGGCGGTTCAATCGACTCGGCGCCGCGCTGGAACGCGCCGACCAGGTCACGCGCCTGATCGATATAAAATACTTCCGTTTTGATCGTGACGATGATCATCACGCAACACCCCCAGATGTGGCGTGGTGGAATACGCTTTTGCGCTCGGTCTCCGGCTATCACGCCTTTCAGCGTCGCCACTCATTCAATGCCGATCCGGCGGATGCGGCGAAGTTTATCCTTTGCGACAACCACCTGCCCCTATCGGTCACCAGTGCCGCCAATGCGGCTTTCTATCAGATCGAGCGCCTTGAGCGAGACTTCAACGCGCAGCCAGGCCCGGACGTTTTAAAGGCGGCGGAGACCTTGCAGGACCGGTTGAACTCACCGCCCGCTCGGCTTTCCGGCCGGCCCTTGCACAAATTTTTGGATCAAGTGCAGGTGGACATAATGGGGCTCGCCAACGCTCTCAATGAACGCTATTTCTCTCCTGCATAAAGGGTGTAGAACCGCACTCCACGCGATCCCTGTATCCACATCAGACCAAGTTGGGTTATGTCCAGAAAATGAACGCCTTAACGCCTTCTGTCAGCACGGCCCTCTTACAGGTGCGCCACATAACGCGATATCGTTATGCGCAACCGGTAAAGTTTGGCCCGCACAAAGCAATGTTTCGGCCTCATGAGAGTAACAATCTGAGATTGACCTCGTTCGACATTCAAACAGCACCCGTTGCGTCTCAGCAATGGGTGCATGATGTCTTTTCAAACTCCAAGACGGTGTTCGATTTTTCAACTGCGCCTATGGCGGAGACCCTAGAGATCACTTGCGTCTTTGATATCGTACGCTCGACAATCCACACCCCGAATTTTCCAATCGCAAATTCCGCGAAGCGTTATCCGTTTGTCTACCCGGAAGAGCAATGGACTGATCTTGTGGCGATGATCCGCCCCGAATATGACCACCCCGGCGAAGTGGTAAAATCATGGGCGGAGAGCTTTCTCGACGACGCAGCTGGCGACACCTGGGCGATTTTAGACTCGATTAACAAGGCAATCCATCAACGCTTCAACTATAAACGCCGGGAAGAACCGGGCATTCAGACGCCACGAGATACTATTAACCTCGGCCATGGTTCCTGCCGGGACTTTGCTGTGTTGATGATGGAAGCCGTCCGCCAGCTTGGTTTTGCCGCACGGTTTGTTACTGGCTATCTTTATGATCCGCTATCGGACAATCCTGGCAACGCGTTGCAGGGCGCGGGCGCGACCCATGCCTGGGTGCAAGTTTTTCTGCCCGGCGCTGGCTGGATCGAGTTTGATCCGACAAATGGATTAATCGCCAGCGGCAATCTGATCCGCACCGGTGTTGCACGCATCCCGGCCCAGGCCGTGCCGGTTGAGGGATCGTTTGAAGGCGCCGCAGAGGACTTTCTCGGCCTCGATGTTGACGTGCAGGTAACAGCACTGGCGCCGACGATTAGCGGGTAAAGAAACAGCCGCCGATCACCCAGCTTTGCGCGACTGTCTTTTTGGGGGACGAGCATCGAGCACCTGCGCCCAATGGCTTGCCCAGCCCTGCACCATTGCCTCGTCGCTGAGGCCCGGCAAGGAAATGCCTTGGAGCCTTTTTGTCGTATAAAACAATAGGCCGCCAAATACTGTCATCACATAAGCCGCCAGCTTTTCGCCTTTCAGGTTTTTGCCGGCCGGCTTTGATGCAACCCAATCCGCCAATAAGCTGAAAATCTCGACATTCGCAGCCTGCTCAAATTCAGCCAACGCCGGAACGGCGCGCATTTCCTGAATCAACGGGTAGTATTTTTTCTGCCGCTCATTGGCCTTAAGATAGCCGCGCCCAATCAGCAATAATTCAGCACGCGTGTCGCCAAGTGGAAAGAAGTCCGTAAAACCAAGCTCGCCCTCCTGTTCGATAATATCCTCGCGGGCGATGGCGACGAGCAAAGCCTCCTTACTCTCAAAATGCCGGTAAAATCCGCCCGCCCGCGGCGCCAGCCCTGCTGCCTTTTCAATCGCGCCGATGGTGGTTTTGCCGTAACCGCGCGCCAAAAAGAGCGACAACGCCGCCTCTTTTAATCGGGTTCTTGTATCTGTCATATTCCGATAACGTCTCTTCTATTTACAATAACATAGTTATTGTTTACCGTCCATGAATATTGGGGAATTGGGAGAAGAAAATGAACGAGAGAACAACCGGCGAAGCTTCGCTGAAGGCCTCGACAGCCTTAATCGACATCTTAATTATCGTGGCGGTCTCCGCCGTCGGTTATTTCACTGAAACATGGGCGCGCGAGGCTGGCCTGATTACGCTTGGCGAGGACAGCCGTGGCTTTATTGCGGTGCTCGCCGGCGCCGCCGCTGCACTTTTAATGGTAATGGCGCGCGGACAACGCTTTTCGGAAATCGGATTTCGCCGCCCCAAGCGGTGGTGGACGGTGCCGTTTTGGGTTGTCGGCATTGTCTTTGCTTCTATCTCCATACAGTTGCTGGTCTCGACAATGCTGGCGCCATTTTTTGACCAGCCCGAAGTTGATCTGTCGCGTTACGCGCACATTTATCAAAACCTTCCGGCGGCATTGTTCATGGCGATGATCTTGCCGCTCACCGCATCAATCCCCGAGGAAATTATCTATCGCGGATTTTTGATAAACCGCCTCACCCATATTTTTGGCGCGGGTTTTATCGGCGTCGTGCTGACCGTTGTTGTTCAGAGCCTGATCTTTGGCGCCGTGCATTTTGAATGGGGATTGGGCGGCATGATCATGACGTCGATCATGGGACTGGTGTGGGCGAGCGCTTATTTGTTATGCGGGCGCAATCTGTGGATCGTGATCATTGCGCACTCAACCGCGCATATTTTGCTGGTGGTGCAACTCTATACGACACCGCTCCCGTAATACCCGAACGATCGTCAGATTTTTGCCCCACGCGCGCTTCCATTTCGCGGCGTTCGCACTATGTTCACGGGCATGAGCGCGTCATCAAAACACAGACCCGGATATGACCCCAAGGCCAAACGGCCGACCTCTCAGCCGGTAACCGCGAAGGAAGATGTAACGCCCGGCGGCTTTTCCGAGGCCGTCGCGCTTTATCATGACCGGCTGGCGACGCCGCTAGACGATTGGGTGCCGCATCGGCCGCAGCGTCCAGAAAAGTCGGGCCTGTCGCGCCCGTTCCGCGTCGTCTCGGACTATGAGGCTGCAGGCGATCAGGTCACCGCGATCCCGGAGCTGACTGCGGGCGTCCGCAATGGCGAGTTCGATCAGGTTCTTTTAGGCGCCACCGGCACCGGCAAGACGTTTACGATGGCCAAGGTGATCGAGGCGGCCCAGCGCCCGGCGCTGATCCTCGCGCCGAACAAGACGCTCGCCGCCCAGCTCTATGGCGAGTTCAAGGCGTTCTTCCCGGACAATGCGGTTGAGTATTTCGTTTCCTATTATGATTATTACCAGCCGGAAGCCTATGTTCCGCGTACGGACACTTATATCGAAAAAGAAAGCTCGATCAACGAACAGATCGACCGCATGCGCCATGCAGCGACGCGGGCCCTCCTTGAGCGCGATGATGTCATCATCGTCGCCTCGGTCAGTTGCATTTACGGCATCGGCTCGGTCGAGACCTATACGGCGATGACATTTTCGCTGAACGTAGGTGAGACTATTGAGCGCAAGAAATTGCTGGCTGATCTTGTCGCCTTGCAGTATCGCCGCAATGACAATGCCTTTGCCCGTGGTTGTTTTCGTGTGCGCGGCGACACGATTGAGGTTTTCCCGGCGCACTATGAGGACCGGGCCTGGCGCGTCTCGCTGTTCGGCGATGAGATCGAGACCATCACCGAGTTCGATCCCCTTACCGGCCAGAAAACCGGCAATCTGGAAGCGGTCTCGCTCTACGCCAACTCGCATTATGTGACGCCGCGCCCGACGCTTAACCAGGCGATCACCAGCATCAAAAAAGAGCTCAACGAAACGCTGCCGATCATGCGCGAGGAAGGCCGCCTATTGGAAGCCCAGCGCCTCGACCAGCGCGTTCAGTTCGACCTTGAGATGATGGCGGCGACCGGCGCCTGCGCGGGCATCGAGAACTATTCGCGATACCTGACGGGGCGCAAGCCCGGCGAACCGCCGCCAACGCTGTTTGAATATCTGCCGGAAAACGCACTCATCTTTTGCGACGAGAGCCACGTTACCGTGCCACAGATCGGCGCGATGTTTCGCGGCGACTTTAACCGCAAGCGCACGCTGGCGGAATATGGCTTCCGCCTGCCCTCCTGCATGGACAACCGCCCCTTGAAATTCGAGGAGTGGGAGAAGATGCGCCCGCAGACGGTTCACGTCTCGGCGACGCCGGGCTCGTGGGAGCTGGATCGCACCAGCGGCGTCTTCACTGAACAGGTGATCCGTCCGACCGGGCTGGTTGATCCTGAGATCGAGGTGCGCCCGGTCACCGGAGACAAGACCAATCAAGTCGATGATGTGATCGCCGAGTGCAAACAGATCGCGAAAGATGGCGGGCGTGTGCTCGTGACGACGCTGACAAAACGCATGGCCGAGGACCTCACCGAATATATGCATGAGCTGGGCGTCAAGGTGCGCTACATGCATTCGGATATCGACACGCTGGAGCGGATCGAGATCATCCGCGATCTGCGTCTTGGCGCATTCGACGTACTGGTGGGGATCAACCTGTTGCGCGAGGGCCTCGATATTCCCGAATGCCGGCTGGTCGCCATTCTCGACGCCGACAAGGAGGGCTTCCTGCGCTCGGAAACCTCCCTCATCCAGACCATCGGCCGCGCTGCGCGCAATATCGACGGCCGAGTTATTCTCTATGCGGATCGTATTACCGGATCGATGGAGCGCGCCATGGGCGAGACCGACCGGCGCCGCGACAAACAGATCGCCCATAACAAGGCTCACGGCATCACGCCGGAAAGCACCAAGGCCGCCATCGCCGATATCGCAAATTCCGACGACGAGGGCAAAAAAGCCGCCGCCGGGCAGACATTCGTGGGGCACCGGGGCGTGCGCGCGGCGAAACCGGGCTCAGGCTTCGGCGAAGACGGCGAAGATTTCCTCTCCCCCGGCCACAACCTCAAAAAACACCTCGACCACCTCGAAAAACAAATGCGCGAAGCCGCCGCCAACCTCGAATTCGAAGAAGCGGGCCGCATCCGCGACGAAATCAGAAGACTGCAGGAAGTGGAGCTGGCGGTCGCCGACGATCCGTTGAGCCGCCAAAGCGACATCGAGCGCCGCGTGGAAGACGCATCGGATGGTCGGATTAGCAAGTCAGAGGGAACCGTTTCCAATATCCGTTCGAAACCAAAAGGCGCTGGCTACCGGCGTGGCAAGCATGGATCTAAAGGTGTCTAATGTCGCGCAAAAAGCAATCTGTATTCTTTTCCGCCCAGCTACTTGAGGAATACCAGTCAGCAGCCATTCGAAATGCCCACTCACTCTATCAAGAGGCAAACACGCTGCTCTCATATCAGTACAATGCACGCGCATACTTTTTGGCGGTGGCTTCTTTCGAAGAGACTGGTAAGGCAGCCCTCGCATTCAATGCGCGTGGACGCAAACTACAAGATTCAGCCTTGCAATCGCGATTGAACGCAGAATTCCTAGATCATCTTACTAAAATTTCGGCTGCTTTCATAGCATTGCTAAGGGGGTTGAAAGAGGCAGATCGCAAGAGCATTCAATATATTATTGGCTTGCAAGTGTCACTTGTAAGCGGCCGAGAGCCATCAATGTATGTAGGGATTAACGAAGCTGGCTCTGTTTATATTCCGAATAATGTCATTCCACGCAAGTCCGCGTCAGACTGCGTACGGCTGGCAAAGGACTGCTTGGCGCAAACCGAAACGATGCTAAAAAATGATAAGCCTTTTGCCTTTACCTTTTATCAAGACCAACTTTTCTCGCTTGGCAAAAAAGCAAAGAAAGTTTGTGAAGAAAGTAATTTTCACGAATATCTTCTATATGTTATTGAAAATGAAGAGCTTAATTCAGACACAATACCAAAGTCCGTATGCATGTACTACAATGACTACTTGAGCAAAGGCAAAAAGTTTATTCAATAGCAATCGTAGGGCGGATGCAATCCGCCAGATGGAGCGCGCGGTAGGCGCCGCGCCGACTCGCACTCAAGGCGTAAAGAAGCTGCAATTGGCCTTGAAAGCGCTCACTTTACGAACGAGTGGTCCATACCGATTGACCGTCCACATAACCTCAGCTTTGCCGTCGGCGTTGACAATAAACGCATAGCTCTCAATTTGCCCAGTATCAGGATACGCCACTAAAACGCCCAGAGAGTCACCTACCGAGCCTAATGTCGTGACCATGGCTCCGTCGTTTTTTGCAGAACCGGCCGCGCCTGTAGCGTTGGCGTAAAAAATATCATGCTCGCCTTTTGACGTCTCAGTGAGCGTGATCCGCCCACCCGTAATACGATCTGGAATCCATCTGTCTTCATTCGCAGATGACAAGCCTAGCTTTGGATAGAAAGAATGCCCTTCGCTTTCGCCACAGACCGCAATTTCGCGAGCATTGGCCACTTCTGGAATCCAAGCGCTTAAAGCGATCAATGCCGCTAGCTTAAACATCATTCAGCCTCCCCTTCGGACATAATATCATTATCTATATTTATGACCTTCAACATTTTACAGTCATGTTAATAATCTGATTCAAAATTTATCACGTAGCAACTGTATCGGCGGAACAGCAAACATAGGGCGTATTAGCGCGTGCACGGACCCGCCATTCTGGACCCCGGCTTTCGCCGGGGAGATCGGGTTGAGGAGCAGGCGGAAATCCATCCTCCCGTTCTTTCCGGCGCCCTTCGAGACGCCGCCTGACGGCGTCGATAGGGCCCCCACCCCCAATCGACCCTCAGGATGATGAGCCGGAATCCGGAGATGTGTGATGTCTTATGATATTTGGGGCGTTGGATTGGGACTCCAGCAAAATCAACCGCAGCCCTGGATTGCCGGAACAAGTCCGGCAATGACAGATAGAAAGCAACTATAGTGCATTAAGCGAAGCGCAATGCACTATCTGGTCCAAACTCTATTACCTTTTCCCACCGAGAGAGCCCCCTCCGTCGCCGTTGGCGACACTTCCCCCGCAAGCGGGGGAGGAATTGATCGAGGTTGCAGCATGCTCCTCCTTCCCCCGTTTACGGGGGAAGTGTCAGTGAAGCTGACGAAGGGGGCTATTGCTGTGACGCTTCGACCTGCTTTGCCCTCACCGAGTTCAATGCAGCATCAAGAATGACTTCGAGCACGCTGTTGATCTCATCATAGACTTCATTGTTCCAAAACCGCAAAACTTCGAAACCTTGTTCCCTTAAATAAGCGTCACGGTTCGCATCTCTTTCCGGCGCATCACCGAGAGCATGCTGATCGCCGTCAAGTTCAATAACTAGCTTTGCTTCAAGACAGGCGAAGTCAACGATGTAAGGCCCTATTGTATGCTGCCGGCGAAAGCGAAAGCCGCCGAGCGCTTTACGGCGGATGAAATACCACAGACGTTGTTCCGCTGGCGGCATGGATTTGCGTAGCTTGCGCGCAATGGGATGAGGTTTTCTCAGTGCGGGAGTGTAGCCCCCACCGGCGCCTACGGCGACACCTCCCCCGTAAACGGGGGAGGAAAACGTCCAACTTTACCCGTGACACCACCCCTGCCCTTGGCCCACAATACTCCCACCAAAACGAAAGGACCATCCCCATGTCTTACATCGATGGATTTGTCATCGCCGTGCCGACGGCGAACAAGCAAAAATTTATCGACCATGCCGAAGCCTTCGATCCGCTGTTCAAGGAATATGGCGCGATCCGCATTGTCGAATGCTGGGCTGACGACGTCCCCGATGGCGAGGTCACCGATTTCCGCAAAGCCGTTCAGGCGAAGGACGACGAGACGGTGGTGTTTTCCTGGGTCGAGTGGCCCGACAAAGCGACGCGCGACACGTGCATGGAAAAGATGACATCGGACCCGCGCATGGACCCGGCCGTGAATCCCATGCCATTCGACGGCAAGCGGATGATCTATGGCGGTTTTTCGCCGGTCGTTGAAATGTAGCGCCGCCGCCGCGATGACGGGTAAGGGTCCATTCCCATTCCCTTTTAGCCATCACCGGGTTGATCGACTTCGATCAATGGTTTCCACCCAGAACGCCCTGTGATCCAGAGCGGCAAGCATGTTTACCGGCAATAACAGGGAGTATTGAGTCGCGGAAGGTAAGACCCACTGCCCTAAGTTTATAATAATACCAGATGGCGGATGATTGGAGAGGCTGCCTGATGCGGGCGCTCAGGACGCCTCTGCCGATGCGTGCTTTGCCGCTGCGGCGAGCACCATATCTTTGCGCTCTTTGGCGAGGCGCAATTTTCGCAGCTTTTGCGATTGCGCCCCTGCGGCGCGGCGGTCAACGGCGAGCGCCGCAAGCGCGGCGGCCTGCGCCAATTCGCGGTTCACGCGCATGCGCGCAGGCGATGTCGCTGCTGGCCGGTTTTTCCGGGATATCACCTTGGGCGTATTCACGACTTTCCGGGCGCGGGCTTTTTGTGCAACGCCTGGATCACTTTTGAATCCGCCGTAGCAAGCTTTTTGGGCTTGTCCTGTTTCGGCTTCTTTTTTTCTTTGTTGCTACGCTGTTGACCTTTGGCCATGTCATTCTCCTTTATGTCCGTACAGACTTTCCGCACGGCGCCTAATTTCGGTTTTGTAAAAGGCCCGTGAAATTCCGAGTCAAATTGTGAACCGGACAGACGCCGCTTTATTATTACATGAAACCCCAGGCAAGAGATAGCCATGCGCGCCTTCGATATCGCAGCCCAATAGAAGATAGTGCGATCAACCCGCCCCCTCCGGCCCTGCGGGCCGTCAAAGCCGTGCTTTTGAGCCCCGCTAGCGGGGGGAGTGTCAGCCAAGCTGACGAAGGGGGCCGTTGATACATTATCTCCATTCCCTTTTTTGTCATCACCGGGATTGATCGAATTCGTTCAACGGAACCATCGACAAGCCCGGCAATGACACTTTGAGGTGGTTGGCGCACAGCAGCTATCAATCCCTCATACCAATGGCCCGGCCTCTGTGAAGTAGGCGCGCAGCGTGTCCAGGGTCAGCCAATCAACAACAACCAGCGCAACAATCCCGAGCGCGCCGCCGAGGACGAACTGGAGGCGGTAGGTTTTTTCGTCCGGTTCGCGAAAGGCGCTAAACGCGATGGTGATGAGGACAATGGCGCCGACGATCAGTCCGCCGATTGCGCCGATGCGCGCGGCGTCGAACAATATCAACGCCTCGACGCCGCCATAACCGGCGGTTTGAAACAGCATGAACACCGCACCGAAAACGGCGCACATCATTAGGGCGAATATTCCGGTAAAAATCGGATTTGAAAACAGGAACCCCGGCAACGGCCCCAGCCGCTCAACGGCGATGATCAGCGGTTTTTCTTTGATAGACATCACGCCTTCCTTTCACATGCCGGATCCCGGCTTCCGCCTGGATGAGCGGGCGACGCGTTTCACCTCGGCGCCGTCACTTAACGATAGATCAGCCAGCGCAGGTGCGCAAAGATAAGTGGATCTGATTGCCGCCCTCCCTTTGGCCGCATCGATCGGCCATGCTATGCAATCACGGGACGCGAAGGGGAAATAGATGAACCGCATTGTAGCGGCGACACTTGTTGTAGCCGGCCTGGCTTTCAACGGTTGCGCGCAAGAAGAACCGGCGACAGAAACGCGCCCTGTTGACCTTGCCGGATACGATCTCATCGATCTCACCCATGCCTATGGACCTGAAACGGTCTACTGGCCGAACACGCCCTTGCGGTTTGAAAAAACAACCATCTTCGAGGGCGCACGCGAGGACGGTAAGTTTTACGCCGCGTTTTTCCTTAGCGATGCCTGAACATGGCGGCACGCATATGGATGCGCCTTATCATTTCGATGCAGAGGGCGACAAAGCGGATGCGGTGCCGCTTGCAAAATTAATCGCGCCGGCGATTGTGATTGACGTATCGCAAAAGGCGGCTGTCGATCCGCTTTACCGTCTGGCGCCGGAAGATATTCTCGCCTTCGAGGAACAACATGGGACGATCCCGCCTGGCGCGATCGTTCTTCTCCGCACCGATTGGTCGACGCGCTGGCCCAATGCGGAGAGCTATCTCGGGGGAACCGATCCGGCAGCTCTCGCCTTTCCCAGCTTTGGCGACGACGCCGCGTCGCTTCTTATTAGGGAGCGCGGCGCGGCGGCGCTTGGCGTTGATACGGCGTCCACTGATTATGGTCCGTCAGCGGACTTTCCTGTGCATCGCATGATGGGCGAGGCCAATGCACCCGGCTTCGAAAACCTCGCCAATCTCGACCAACTGCCGGCGACGGGCGCCTACCTTGTCGCCCTGCCAATGAAAATCAAAGGCGGATCCGGCGGGCCATTGCGTGCGGTCGCGCTTGTTCCCAAGAAATAAACCGCGCCGCTCGGTGTTTTGACGCCATTGTTGCCCGAGCGCATACTGAGATACAGCGCACAATTGTTGCGTATTGGAACCGGCACTGCGCTGGGGGCGGAGAGGAAAACCCATGAAAACCATCATGACACTGACAGCAAGCGCATTTGCGCTGAGCGCAACGCTCGCCCTTGCCGGCGACGGCAGCAAGGGAGACGAAGTGAAAGAGTTACAGGCGGCGCAAAATCAAACGAGTGAATGCGCAGCGGCTTCCGATGACGCATCCGCAACGCTAAAGACGGCCACACGGGAACGCAAAGAGTCTGGAGAGAAAGGCGGCACCGAAGACATCAATATCGGTGTCGGCGAGTTGCAGGAATGCACGATCTCAGAAATGGAAGAAACTGAAAAGCCGAATACGGAAGCTGTACGGAAGAAATAAGAAATCGAAGCGGCCCGATATGGGCCGCTTCTTTTAGGCCGTCTCGATTACCTGTACAGTACTGGGGCCCTCGCCGCCGAACAGCGTGGCGAGGCCGCCAATCAGAAGGCCGACCAACGCGCCTTCCACAACGCCCCACCAGGGAGACGTCATTCCCCAGAACTCACCGCCGGCCATCAGCGGCGCAACGACGTCCCAGGCGATCAAGATAAGGATGAGGTTCATCCAGGCGCCAATCAATGGCCCCATGAACCACCAAGGCATTTTCAGTTTTAGCATCGGGTGCCATGTGAAGACGCCGGCCATGCCGATAAAGGCGCCGATGGCCGCATACCAGAATAAAATCCCGATACGGAGTTTGATGTCATCAATGCCAAATGAAGGCGCCGCGACAAACCCTACAATGCCGAGCAACAAGCCAACGAGTTTGCCGACGGCGATACGAGTCATAATGGATGGTTTGGAAAACATCAGATACGTCTCCTCTCACTATACACTTAATGTAAGAGCGCACGGCTCGCACAGCCATAGGCCGCGACAATTGATGCGCTAATGCGAGTGAGACTTTGTATCAGATGCGGCGCTTGTCCGCTTTACGCCTTGGCTTCTTGCTCGAGGCGCAGCTTGCGAAGCTTTTCAGACTGTCGGCGGCGTGCGTCTAGCTCAGCATCGACTTCCGCCAAGGCGGCGGCTTCGGCTTCTTCACGGATCGCCTGACGAGAGGCAGGTGAGTATCCACGGACAGGCTTTTGAAGGGCATCAGCGCGGTTAGCTGCGAGTTGTGATAATTTTGACATCAATGATCTCCTTCATTTTTTACGCGGTTACAAAAATCAGCTCCAATTTCGGCGCATAAAAAGAGCGCCTGTCGAAACAGGCGCTCCCCTTAAGACCTTATTTAGGCTCAGCCGACTTTAAGGTTCGTCGCAGATGTCTTGCCGCGATCTTCGGTCAGGTCGTAGCTGACTTGCTGACCATCATCGAGCGAACGGATGCCCGCTGTTTCAAGCGCAGTGGCGTGAACGAATACGTCCTTGCCGCCTTCTTCCGGCGCGATGAAGCCATAACCTTTTTGTGGGTTGTACCATTTAACGGTTCCAGTAGCCATTTCAGTCTCCTTTAGACATGGCGTTAAAGGACAAGATAAAAACCTGTCCCGGGGAAGCTGCCGATGTAGAGAGGAGTGTAGAAAGCTTGGAATACAGGCCTAATAGACGGCCCTCAATCATTGGAGCAACCGCTATGTGGGGCTTTTGGCGCGAATTTGCAAGATTTATCTCGAGCCCCTCATAAAACACGGGGTCTGGCAGTCTTGCGCGCGGCCTAAACCACATCATAACCTTCAGATAATAGACAAAAAGCAGGCTATATATGGGCTTGGGCGCGCGTGATATGATCAATCTTCTATTCTTGGTTGCGATTGCAGCGGCCTTGATTTTCGCCGGTTTGATTTTGATGCGGAGCCCGCGCGACGACCGGGTCTGGTCGCCGCCGCTGGCAGAGGTCGCCACCTTCGACGAGACCGGACCTGATCGCTATCGACTGAACAATGTCCGTGCATTTGAATACGGGCCCGAAGGCGCCCTGCGCAAAGAATGGGAGACGGCCGAGATCAATACCGAGCATTTGCGGGAGATCTGGTTCTTCGTCGAACCTTTCACCGGCAATCCCCTTTTCGCGCACAGCTTTGTCTCCTTTGTTTTCGAGGACAAGGCCGGCGAGCGCCAGACCTATTCGGTCTCGATCGAGGCGCGCAAAGAAGCGGGCGAACCTTACTCGGCAATACACGGGATTATGCGCGCCTATGAGCTGCTTTACGTCTGGTCGACTGAAAAGGACGTCTTAACCCGGATCTCGGTCAAGCTCGATCACAAACTATATGCATATAAGATGGACGTCGCGCCGGAACGCGCCGTCGTTCTTTTTGATTATTTTGTGAAGCGGACGAATGAACTCGCAGACACCCCACGGTTTTATAATACGCTGCATTCCAACTGCACCAACGAACTCGCCAAAGCCGTGAATGACGCCTACCCCGGCGCCCTGCCCTGGCATCGGTCCTGGGTGATGACCGGGCGCTCGGCGAAATGGCTGCACAAGCTTGGGTTTGTCGGTGCCGAAGATGAAGCATTCGCCGACATCACCGCCCGTTCGGATATTCGGCCGCTAGTGAGGGCGCATGCGCTGGTTGAGGCCGGTGACTTTGCCGATTTCTGGCGGCGGGATCTGGATCAGACTGGCGTCGCCCCAAAGGCCGCGGCGGCGGAATAATTTACCCGAGATGATATCTGCGGCTTATGATATAGTCTCCCTGTTGCGTCTGGCTCATTCCAACAAGGGGGTTTCCCATGAATAAATTTTTATTGCCGCTGATCGTCGCTGCTTTCGTCGCCTCACCCGCAATCGCACAAGACAGCCCGCAAGCGCTGCTCGATGATTTTGCTGCGAGCATCGTTGCAGAAGACGCAGACGCCGTCGCCGCGCTCTATACCGACGACGCATTCAGCTACGATCCCGGCGGCTCAGTCTCACAAGGCCCTGACGCCATTGCCGCCAATTGGGGCGTCTTTTTTGACGGCTTTGACGGGTTTTCCATTACGTTCGACCAACAAGGCGAAATGCATGAAGGCGATGTCGCCGCCGCATGGGGCCTATGGACGATGTCTGCAACACCAGTCGGCGGCGGCGAGCTGGTCGTCTGGAAAGGCCGATTTACCGACGTCTCCAAAAAGACCAGGGATGGCTGGCGGTACCTTGCCGATCACGCCTCGATGCTGGTGACGCAAGCAGCGCCCGAAGCTCACGAATAGCCGGCTTTATTTCTCAGCTTCTTCGCGATGGCGGAAGAAGCTGAGATTGCGCCGCTCGAGGAAGTCGAGATCGTCATCGAGGCTTTGATGCGGGCTGGCGTAAACCAACAACGCTTCCCTATCGACGCCCGGCCTCGCCTCCAGTAATGCGTCCAGCGCTTCAATGCGCATGCCTTCTTGCTCGGCAAACTTTTTTCCAATGCTGACGGTGTTGCCGGTCTTCAAAATCAATAAGACAATAATAATGACAAGCGGCGTCGACATCGGAAATTTGGCGCTCAGCCTGCCGGCTTTTGCAGTCGCCATCAGGACCATCATCATCAAGCCGATCCAAAAAAAGTTCCCAAAACTGATATAACGGCTTGAGGCGCCTTGCGACGCGCCGAACTCAACGGCGCGGCCAAGCCCGGTCAATATTGCGGCGCCAACGCCATAGGCCATGATCGCCAGTAATGCGAGCGTCGTCGGGCGGATACGAAACGCTCTCACATTGATGTCCGACCGGCGGATCGCCCAAACAAAAAGAAAGCCGCCCAGAAAAAAGACAGGCATCGCCAGATCGGTGGTAAATTTTGCAATCGGGCTTGCGATAAATTTTACAAAAAACAACGCATAGATGGGGAGAACAGATCCCGCGTCAGGCGCGGCGACAATGTCACTGCCATAAGCGCCGTCAGCTGCAAAATTTAATCGCCAATAGGCGACAACGACAGCGATGGAAAAGATCAACCACACCGCAATGAAAAGTTTTAACAAGCCGGCATTTCGCCCGTCGCCATTGCGCAGCTGTAACGCCAACAGCAAGGCGCCAAGCGGCAACAAGGTGAGCCCCGTGGCAAAAGACAGAATGGACGCGGTGGTCGCCATCAACGCCCCAACAAACCGAAGCGTATTAAGGCTGGCGCCAGTCAGAAAATAGATGCTCCAGACGGCGCCGGCGGTGTTGACGAAAATCGCTACCTGCCATGTCCAAAGAAAATTGATAGCCTGGTCCAGTGAGAACCACATCGCCGCTGCGAGAGCCAATAAAAGCGGCCTCGTCGATCCTAGATTTTCTCCCGCCGTTCCGCGGATGATAATTTTGGCAAGGCCAATAAAGCCCAGCCCAGCAAACGCAACACTAACCATTCCCTCATAGAAATGGTTCATCCCGGTCAATTCGGTCAGGCCATATAAAATAGCATAGGCAGTCGCATGCCAATGAGCGCCATGTAACTCAAACATGCGTTCAAAACCGTCAGCACCCTCTTTGATGTCCCCATATAAAAAAACGAAGCTCCACTGATCAAAGAACGGCGCCTTAAAATGAAATAAAGCGACATAAATTGCCGTGAACAAGAAAAAGAATATGGGGACGCCATAGGTCAACCCCATCGAACGCACGTCGATTTTGGCTTCAGCCAATGCTCGCCGGTCGCCTTCAGTAGTAAAAACAAACTTTTTTGAAATCAAAAACATGATCGGCGGCAGGATGACGATAGCTGCGGCGAACGCGATCATATAATGCAGGTTCATCCAGTTGACGATCACCGCAAAGATCAAGGTGTTGATAGAAAGACCAACCAACGCAGCGATAAAATATTTCGACGCCGTTTCGACATGCGTATTATTTGATCGGAAAGAAAAGTAATAATGCCCAAGATAAGAAACGCCGAACGCGGTTAAAAACGCGCCGACATTGGCAAGCGTTGGATGAATGCCGACGCCCAGAACCAGGACATTCAGCACCACCCCGTGGGTAACGGTCGACAAAAACCCGATAGAGGCAAAGCGAAGGAAAGCGCTTGTCGTGGTAGAATCGGAAAACCGGCGCAACAACGATTGATAGCCGCGAGCGCGCCCATGCACCGGTTCTTGGTTAGTCCCGGTCATTTTGGTGGCTTTCGCTGATCAAATAGACAGGCCGTTTTTTAACCTCGTCAAACAAGCTCGCCATATACTCGCCCAAAATGCCGATACTGAACAATTGCACACCGCCGAGAAAGAAAATCGCCGTTACGATTGTTGCATAACCGGGAACAACCCGGCCAAAAATTGCTGTCTCGGCAATGACATAAAGCGCGTAAAGTATAGACGCGGCTGATATAAAAGCGCCGATGCCGGTCCATAGACGCAGCGGCAAAGAGCTAAACGAAATGAACGCCGATCGACCATAACGAAAGAGATTGCGAATCGACCACGAGCTAGCGCCACTGTTGCGTTCTTTTTCCTGATACTGAATTTCTGTTTGATCGAAACCAATCCAGGAATAAAGTCCTTTCATAAAACGGTTGCGCTCCGGCATGGCGCGAAGCGCATCTAGTGCTTTTGCGCTGAGAATTCGAAAGTCACCGGCATTACGCGGGATCTTTGTGTCGGCCAGATGATCCCACAGCCAGTAGTAAAGATTGCTAAGCGCCGACCGCAAACCCGGCCCCTGATTACGGCGATCACGCACCGCATAAACCATGTCAAACCCATCATTGAGGCGCGCGACCAATTGCGGGATCAGTTCTGGCGGATGCTGGAGATCGCCATCCATGATAATCGCTGCATCGCCGGCAGCTTTATCGATGCCTGCTGTAAGCGCCGCTTCTTTACCAAAATTTCGACTGAACTTGATCGCGAAAATATTTTGATCACGCGAACGGCAGGCCATAATCTCCCGCCAGGTCCCGTCTTTGCTGCCGTCGTCGATAAAAATCAGTTGATAAGATAGGTCGAGCTGCGAGAGCTGCTGATGCACCGCCTTATAAAGACGCGCCACATTCGCCTCTTCATTATAAAACGGAACAATGAGCGAAAGCAGCATAGAAAACTCGTGTCAATTCGGCCGGGCCATCCGCCGAAGGCTGATTTTTAGAGTCTATTCTTATTGGGGTGATGCGTTTGTGGGTCAAGCGCCAACCGGTCTCGAAAAACCAACAGTTTGATATAGAGGCTCCACGATTGCATCTGACAGAATGCTCTCGCCCCACGGCTTTGTCCGATCGACCCGAAAACACAGCGAATCGCCCCTGGCTGATTACTTTTCTAGCAGGAATGTGAATTTTCCAAGTATCAATTTTGCGTTTCGGCGCCACTTCGGCCTTGCAGGAACGCGCCAATAGCGCGACACTGAACATCCACAAAAATCTTTATGAAGAGGATGCGCCCATGGTCAACCATATGGAACCGCATCACGCTGCAGCGAACGACGCCAGGCCAGCGACGACAAGTATTGTTCCTGACGCCAGCAACATCGTGGTGCGAAAGCTTACTGTCGATGATATCAAGGAAGCGCTAAGACTCGGTTTTGAAGACTTCAAGGCAAAGCCCAGCCACCTCTTTGTACTCGGCCTTGTCTATCCGTTCGGCGCTGCATTAGCAGCGGGCGTTGCGCTCGGGCAGGATGTCTTACCTCTCGTCTTTCCGATTGCCGCGGGGCTTGCGTTAATGGGGCCGTTCGCCGCGATCATTCTATACGAAATTAGCCGACGCCGAGAGCAAGGACGGGAATTTAGCTGGGGCGATATTGGACAAGTCTTTGAACGCGCATCGAACTGGAATATTACCATTTTAATGATTGCATTGACAGCCGCCTTCGGCGTTTGGTTGGTTCTTGCACAGACAATATTTAATGCCACACTCGGCTATGCAGGCTATGTCGAACCGGTTGAATTTGTTCAGCGCGTACTAACAACACCCGAAGGCTGGACATTAATTGTGATCGGCAACGGCGTTGGTTTTCTGATTGCCGCTGTCGTGCTGGCGACTAATGTCGTCTCTTTCCCGATGCTGCTTGACCGCAATGTCGGCGCGCCTGCAGCGGTCGCCACGTCTCTACGTGTTACCGCAAAAAATCCGGTGATAGTCGCCTTATGGGGCCTGACGATCGTGGTTTTGATGGTCGTTGGCGCCCTCTTTTTCCTCGTCGGGCTTGGCGTTGTGGTGCCGGTTCTGGGTCACGCCACATGGCACCTTTACCGAAAAGCGGTCGACCACTTAGACTAATGATTAGCGGCAATGGCGGCCAGGCCGCCTTGCAGGAGACCCCAACCAACGCCCCGCACCGCGACATCATAAACTGCCGGCGCGGAACCGTTTGGCGCGATAAAGAACCACCAGAACGCCGCATAGCCAGCGACACAAAAGATGAGCCCGACCGCGAGGCCTACAATACTTGCAGGAAGCCTCTTCAGTTTTACGGCTTTTAACAATGCATAAGCCACAACAAAGGGCGTAACGCCAGTCATCAGCACAAGTATTATAACTGACTGAACATACCCAACGGAAAATTCCGGCGGCGCGGCGACGGAATATTTGTACCATGTGTAAAAGGCGAGGAAAACGCCATAACCCATCAGCGCAACGCGGCTCAAAGTCATATCTCTATCCCTTTATGTCGTCACACAGATTAAACGAAAGAAAGCGTCGTGCAAAATTGGCGCTTTCGGTTCGTCTATGAGCCGGGTCGGCCCACCGCATAGATGTCAGGAATTATTCAAATCCACGTTCACCATCCAGTGAACACCGAACTTGTCTTTGCACATGCCAAAATAGGAGCCCCAGAACGTGTCCTGTAATTCCATGGCAACGCCGCCGCCCTCCGCAAGCTTTGGAAAAACAGCGTCGGCCTCGGCCTTGGTCTCTGGCCGGTAGGAAATGGCAAAACTGTTTCCAGGCTTTGCCGGTTCGCCAAATATCGAAACCGTGTCTGAACCCATCAGGACAGCATCGCCTACAGGCAAGGAGACATGCATGATTTTGCCTTTTTCCCCGTCGGGCACGCCCATTTCGGGCGGCCCGTCAGCAAATGTCTGCATGACAATAAAGTCGCCGCCGAAAATGGACTGATAAAACTCAAAAGCGTCGCGGCAATGGCCATCAAAATATAGGTAAGGTGAAAGGCTCATGGGGTCGTTCTCCTGCTAAAATTATTGAGATACGCGCCTACGGAATTCACCTTACCATAACAGAAAAAAACGACGAACGCGAGAAATCTACGCCTCATGCAACTTGCGCAACTCCGTCTTTAAAATCTTGCCGGAAGGGTTACGCGGCAACATTGGGATAAATTCAACATGGCGCGGCAGTTTAAAGCTCGCAATCTTGTCGCGCAGAAAATCAACGACACCAGTTTCATCAAGGTCGACGGCTATTCTCTTCACAGCAATAACTTTTACGGACTCGCCCCATTTCTCGTCCGGCACGCCAATAACGGCAACATCGGCGATGTCCGGGTGCCCGGATAAAATATTTTCAAGCTCGGCAGGATAAATATTTTCGCCGCCGGAAATGATCATATCCTTGATCCGGTCAACAATATAAAGATAGCCGTTCTCATCGAGATAGCCGGCGTCGCCTGACCAGTACCAGCCGTCGCGGATCGCCTTATCCGTTGCGTCCGGGCGATTCCAATAACCGTTCATGACAAAGCCTGATTTGATGACAACCTCTCCGGTCTCGCCCTGGGCAACTTCTTCGCCAGTTACCGCGTCGCAGATTTTCACCTCGCAACCAGGCAAGGGCAAACCAGCAGAAGTGCGCTGCTTTTTGCCTTTTGCATGATCGGCGTGAGAGAGCGTTGTGACGCCGCCAGTGGTTTCGGTCATGCCATAAAACTGGGTGAACTCTGCGTCGGGCATTACTTCCATAGCTGCGTCAAGAAGCGCTTCGGGCATCGGCGCGGCGCCGTAGCTGACGGTCGCGAATTTATCCAGCGACATTTCCATCGCTTTCGCAGTCTCCATCACCATCATGATCATCGCCGGCACCATGAAGGTATTCAGCGGCGCATCGCCCTGTGCATCCTTGACAATCGCGACGGGATCAAACTGGCGATGTTGAATAAACATCATTGAGCGCTGGATCGCCATCAGCCCGAAATTGACGCCGGCAATATGGAAATGCGGGAGGACGTGCAGCATGACTTCATCGTCACTTCGGGGCTGCGCAACCCCCGCCTTTTCGCCCGCCACACCGACCTCATAATAGCATCGGTTCGGCAACAGGACGCCCTTTGGCAGGCCCGTCGTCCCGCTCGTGTAAAGCTGCAGAACCACGTCGTCCATTTGCGGCTTGAAGTCCGGCGCTTCCGCCTCCTGGCGGTCGATCAGCGCATCGAAACAATCATCCCCACCGGATTCGAGAATGAAGGTCTTCGGCGGCGCGTAGTCGTCAATTGCTTTCAACGGCTCGACAAACATCGCCTCGCCAACAAAAACCGATGCTTGCGCATCGTTCAATATCTGAACGACTTCAGCGGGCGCCAGCCGCCAGTTGATCGAGGACATGACAATGCCAGTCTTTGCCGCGCCAAAAAACGCGTCCCAGAACGTCGCCACATTACGCGCGAGCCAGGCGACATGGTCGCCGGGTTTCAGCCCGAGGTCGAGAAAGGCTTGCGCCGCTTTGTTAGAGCGCGCATCCATCTCAGCATAGGTGAAGGATTTTCCCTCAAACACCATCCCGACCTTGTCGGGCTGGGCCTGCGCCTGCAAGCGGATGAGATCGGCGACGATATGTGGATTGACGATGTCTCTGTCTGTCATTGTAGCTCCCTGTAAGCTTGAAAAACTAAGCCGGTATTCGCCGGAAAAGCAATTGCCGGCTGCACTGGCTGCTTGCCTTTTTGGTCAACGGCCCGATAGCTTGCGAGCTACGACTCAAGGAGGCTACGATGCCGACCATTCAAGAGATCAAGGCGCGAATGCGATTGCCCGTTATCGGCGCGCCCTTGTTCATCGTGTCCAACCCGAAATTAGTGATCGCCCAGTGCAAAGCCGGCATTGTCGGTTCCTTTCCAGCGCTGAATGCACGCCCCGCTGAAGAGCTTGAGAGGTGGATTATCGAGATCAAGGAGGCCCTGGCCCGCCATGATGACGAGAACCCGGACCAGCCCTCCGCGCCCTTCGCGGTCAATCAGATCGTCCACCGCTCCAATGACCGGCTGATGCACGACTTGGAAGTCTGCGTGAAGCAGGAAGTGCCGATCACGATCTGCTCCCTCGGCGCCCGCGAGGAGATTTATCAGGCGGTTCATTCCTATGGCGGCGTCGCGTTTCATGACGTGATCAACAACACCTTCGCAAAGAAGGCGATCTCGAAAGGCGCCGATGGGCTGATCCCGGTCGCCGTGGGCGCCGGGGGTCATGCGGGCGTAATCTCGCCTTTTGCGCTCATTCAGGAAATTCGCGAATGGTTCGATGGCCCGATCGCGCTTTCAGGCTCGATCGCCACCGGTGGGGCCGTATTGGCGGCGCAAGCGATGGGCGCCGATTTCGGCTATATCGGCTCGGCCTTTATCGCCACCGACGAAGCAAACGCATCGCAGAACTACAAAAAAGCGATTGTCGATTATAGCGCCGATGATATTACGTATACGAACCTTTTTACCGGCGTCCACGGCAACTATCTGCGCCCGTCAATCGAGGCCGCCGGCCTTGACCCGGACAATCTCCCGCAAAGCGATCCGTCGGCCATGAATTTCGGCTCCGGCGGCAATTCGGACGCAAAAGCCTGGAAAGACATCTGGGGCTGCGGCCAGGGCATCGGCGCGATCAAAAGCGCCGGCCCGGCATCAGCGTATGTTGATAAGCTCGTTGCGGAGTATGAGACAGCGAAGGCGCGGGTTTGCGGCTAGCAATAATGGAATCGCCTCATTCGCCTTGTGCAATCGAAAAACCCACCTATATCAGCCTCTTGCATATGGGGATTTCATGCGCCTAACGATCACAGCCATTTTAGCAACCGCCCCCCTTCTCTTCCTCGCCGCCTGCGGCGGCAGCAAAGAAAACGAGGTCGGCGAGTTCAAGAACGATTTCGTTGGCAATGAGATCAAGGTTCAGGCGCTCGCCGATCCGGAAGTGAGCGGCGTGACCTGCCATCTCTCTCATTTTGATCGCGGCTTCTGGGACCGGGTCTCCAAGGGCAATTGGTTTGAAGACCCCTCCAACGCCTCCATCGCCTGCCGCCAGACGGGGCCGATCAGTATCGGCGATATCGATCTCGACAAAAACGGTGAGGAAGTCTTCTCCCAGCGCATGAGCCTTGTTTTCAAGTCAATCGCGGTCCGACGCATCTATGATGCGGAAAACAACACGCTGGTCTACGTGGTCTATTCGCGCCGGCCCGTCGAAGGATCGGCCAAAATGGCGATCTCGACGATCTCGCTTTATGGCCAGGACGCGGCGCCGGTCCAGCCTGCCCAATAGCTTTAGCGCGCGCCGCTTCTCACTAGCCCCAAATCCGCGTAGCGTAGGTTGATAACAACCGTGCGAGCATCTTATGAGAAACCGCCTAGCCAAAATTGTCGCCACGATCGGCCCGGCGAGTTCGTCGCCGTCAATGCTGCGTCTTATCTACAATGCCGGTGTCGACATTTTCCGCCTCAATATGAGCCACGGCCAGCACGCCAAGCTGGAAGGCGTCGCCAAGGCGATCCGCGAACTGGAAGCTGACGTCGAAACGCCGCTGGCGATTTTCGCCGATTTGCAGGGACCGAAAATCCGCACCGGCGCCTTCGCCGGCGGGTCAATCAAGCTGAGATATGGCTCAGAATACACGCTGGCGCTGGCGAAAGAAACAGATGCGGATGATGTGATTCCGATCCCGCATAAAGAACTTTTGAATATTCTTGAGCCAGGCGACGTTTTAAAACTCGACGACGGCAAGCTACAGATTACGGTCAGCAGGCGCGACGGCGATACCATCATGGCGAAGGCTGACACGCCCGGCGAGCTCAAAGACCGCAAGGGTATCAACGTACCCGGCCGCACCTTGCCGATTTCTGCACTTACAGAAAAGGACCGGGAAGACCTCGACTTCGCGCTTGGTCTCGGTGTTGACTATATCGCGCTCTCCTTCGTGCAGCAGCCAAGCGACGTCGAAGAGGCAAAAGCGCTGATCAAAGGTCGCGCCAAAATCATCGCCAAGATCGAAAAGCCCTCCGCCGTGGAATTCCTGGATGAGATCATCGAACTATCCGACGCGATCATGGTCGCCCGCGGCGATCTTGGCGTTGAGTGCGCACCGGAAGACGTTCCGCTTCTGCAGCGCCGGATCATCCGTACCTGCCGGCGCGCCGGCAAACCGGTTATCGTCGCAACGCACATGCTGGAATCCATGGTCGAGTCGATCGCGCCAACGCGGGCGGAAGCCTCGGACGTTTCAACCGCGATCTATCAAGGCGCCGACGCTGTGATGCTGTCAGCGGAAACAGCCGTCGGCCGCCATCCGCCCACCGCCGTTGCAATCATGGACCGGATCATCGCTGCAACCGAGGGCGACAATGATAGCGGCGGGTTTGCCAGCAATCGGCATGACGATGACGATTACACCACCGCCGACGCGATCACGCTCTCCGCCCGGCGCATTGCCGAGGTACTCGATTGCAAATTCGCCGTCGCTTATACGAAAACAGGATCAACTGCCCGACGTCTTTCCCGCGATCGCCCGCACAGCCCCGTAATCGCCGCGACGCCGGACGAAACCGTCGCACGCCAATTGGCGCTCTATTGGGGCGTAAGGCCGGTCGTTACCGAAGACATCTCACACTTTCATGAAATGATCGAAAAAGCCGACGCCCTCGCCAAGGCTCATGGCGGCAAGGATGGCGACCGCATCATTATCCTCGCCGGTTATCCATTTGGCCGCCCCGGCAAAACCAACACGCTGAAGATCAGCCGCATCGGCGGCATTGAGTAACCAGGAATTCCTGGAACGAAATTGCTCCCGAGTTGTTCGTTTTATTGAACGCGACGTAACAGGAGCACTTTCATGGCTACTAACGATTCAGCTGGCGGCGACATTCTTCGCCTGATCCTTTCAATTTTGCTGCCGCCCGTAGGCGTTGCCATGCAGGTTGGTTTTTCCGCACAATTCTGGATCAATGTCATTCTAACACTGCTCGGTTACGTCCCCGGCATTATTCACGCTGTGTGGATTATTCTCCGCCGATAGCCGCAAGACAGAATAAAAATATTATGCGATCGGTTTCATTCGAGGTGACAATTATGAACATTTCAGACCATGAATACCCCAAAGACAGTTCTTTGCAGCGCTTACGCCGTTTTGTGACGGACGCCTTCCAAAACAACAAAGACAAGGGCAAAGAAACCCCACAATCGGGGACGGAGTCAAAAGCCGAAGAAAAAGCCAAGCAGCACAAACCCACGGCTGAGTAGAATTTTTCTATATCTCCCGCTAAAATAATAGAAAACGGAGATATCCCATGGCTGCCAATACTCGACGCTTTACCTATTCAATCGATGACAAAGATTTTGAAGGGCACCTCTCTTCTGATGGAACAAGCGCCAAGCCGGGCGTTATTATCTGCCACGCCTGGGCCGGTCGATCTGATTTTGAAAACGACAAGGCGGAAAAACTGGCTGCCTTAGGATATACCGGCGTTGCAATTGACCTCTTCGGCAAAGGCGTTCTCGGAACGTCAAAGGAAGAAAACCAAAAACTGATTGAACCCTTCGTGACGGACCGCGCGCTGCTGCAGGATCGTCTCGCCAAGATAATCGCTGTGATAAAAGACCTACCTGAAGTCGACGCATCAAACGTCGCCGCCATCGGCTTTTGTTTTGGCGGGCTTTGCGTTCTCGATATTGCGCGCGCTGGCGGCGACGTAAAAGGCGTTGTCAGCTTCCATGGCCTTCTCGGCGCACCCGGCAATACCAAAGACAAGATTAACGCGAAAATCCTCGCGCTCCATGGCTGGGATGATCCTATGGCCCCGCCGAGCGATGTCACAGCGCTTGGCGAAGAACTCACCAAGGCCGGCGCCGACTGGCAACTGCACGGCTATGGCGGCGTCATGCACGCCTTCACCAATCCGGCGGCAAACGATCCGGGTCTCGGCACTGTGTATAATGAAAATGCTGATCGTCGGTCATGGACGGCGATGAAAAACTTTTTAAGTGAAGTATTTTCATAACCCATGCACCCATTATAATGACATCATGACAGCGGACATACCATCCATCAGGCTCTTGATCACTAAAGGTAATCCGTTGGCTAAGTTAATGGTAACCAGCCAACCCGAGCAGAGCGCATAATATAACGCTTACTGACTGCTTCACGTTCTTGTTACCGCTGATTAAGCGTTTGATTCGCGCGACGAACCGCATTGCCCGAATACGTGACCCGTGGTTTTGTCGCCACGCAATGAAACTATGAAACGGGTTTGGAAAATACTATGGCGAGCTCATTAAGATCGGCGAATCTTCTCTGGTGGGGATTTTTCATCTACTATAGCATATACAAATATCTGGCGAGCTTACAGGTCTGGGAGCCGGAGTTTGCTGTACAGGTCGCCATTCTCGCCCTTATGACAGCTTTTGTACCCTACTATTTGACACGGCTTGCCATTTACAAAGCATCCGGCACGATGAGATTGATTGCCATTTTATTTTTGCCGCTCGCTTTTTGCGCCATTGGCTATGTTGTTTTTTATTATACGAGGATCGTCCCGTTTTTTGATGGCGTGTCCCTTCAAAATGATGTCATGCTGCGGAGCATATTTCCGGGCGTCATGATCACGGGCATTTTACTATTCGAAGATTTTCTGATTAAACGCCAGACAAATCAAGTTTCAACTTAAGATGACCCTCACCGGCCTGTCTCTATTCTGTCTAACAGGATATCTCTCGCCTCATTGATCTTTGCAGCGAGGTAGTCGGTGCCGCCCTTATCGGGATGAATCTGTGAGATCAATTTTTTATGCGCAGCTTTGATTTTTTCCGCATCGGTCGCTTGAGACAGCCCCAACACCGCGAGCGCCTCGTCCTCAGTCATCGTCTTTTGCGGCGCAACTGGTGTTGAATTTGCGCGTTTGTCTTCGGCGATGGTTTTGTTTTTCCACGCCTCGATCGCCATGACGCCACCTGCCGCAACCAACACCATAAAGGCAAGCGGCCAAAGCCGCGCGGCAAAGAGCGCCGCCGCAAGGCCTAACCAAACAACAAGCTTCAAGAGGGTGACGTTTTTCGTTTCTTCGCCTCCTCGCGCGAGACGCAACAGCAGCCACCCAGCGCCAAGGCCCGCCAGCAAAAGTGCTATAATTCCAAATGACATAATGCTCGCCGCGGTCGCCTTTGACTTTTCAATAGCACAGAGCCGCCCTGCGGACGAAACGCTTAGGCGGCTTCTTCGTGAAATTCCGTCTGCGGCAGATTAAGCGACGCGACCAGCGAGCGACTTTCAAGACGAGCCGTCACGTGACTCATGGTCGATAACCGCACCGGCGCATCGCGGCCGCCGAGATCTAACAACGTCAAGCCCATCGGAAAGAGCTCACGATAGATCACGCGATCGCCAAAGCCCCGCGCCATACGAAAGCCAATCCGCGACGCCAGATCATCGAGCTTGTCTCCGACATTCTTTTTGTTGCGCGCCCTCGTTGCAGAAAGCCGATTTCGGATCACAACCCAGTCGATGCCGCCGGGCACGCCCGTCATGGCGCGTTCTTTCCGAGCCTGCCAGACCATCTCGCTGTAAAGGCTTGGCCCGGTGATTTTGCCGGTTTCTGGATCGAGCCGCGCCAACAAATCAAAATCGACAAAACTGTCGTTCAACGGCGTCACAATCGTATCGGCATGTTTGTGGGCGATTCTTGAGAGATGCGTATTTGCGCCGGGGCAGTCGATCACCGCGAAATCACATCCCTCAAGCCGGGATAATGCCGCTTGCAGGGTCTCTGTCTCGCACGACTTCGATGCTTCCCGGCTGTCCAGCGATGAGGCATGGACCTCAGATACCACAGGAAAGGAGAGGTCTTTGCCATTGAGTTCAGAGAAGTTTTTGCGATTTTCAAGGTATCGCGTGAGGCTCTGCTGGCGCAGATCGAGATCAATCGCCCCGACTTTGTGACCGCTTTTCAAAAGCGCCACAATCAGGTGCATGGCGGTTGTGGATTTCCCGGATCCGCCTTTTTCATTACCTAAAACAATAACATGGGTCATATGACCAACCTGCATTCTCGCCCAGACCGTAGAGTTTCACGGATTTTGCTTACTTTGGAGAAAGCAACCCGCGCATAGGATAGCCAAATTGCGCCGATTCTAAGCGCCAAAGCGAGAATAATGATGAAGATGCTGATCATTGCCGTTTTCGGGTTCCTGACCACGAGCCCGGCCCTGGCCGATATCGAGCTAAGCCCGCTACGCCAAGTGCTTAGCGCCGAGACCCGCGAAGCGACATTTTCGCTTTCAAATCCCTCGGGCCGCATTCTTGACGGCCGCGTCACCTGGGTTGACCTCAGCGCCACGCAAACCGGTTATGAGACAGCGACGGCGGAAGTTCGGTCCGGCTTGAGCGCGGCGCCCTACCTCACCGTTTCGCCAGCGCAATTCCGGCTAGAACCCGGCGCGCGCATCGATATTACCATCAACCTCAAAGTCGGCGCTGTCCCGCCGCGCGGCGAACGACGCTCACATCTGCTGATTGAAACCAGCGCCGCGCGAACCTTAATCCGGAAGGCGTCGAACAAGGGCCTGCAGGCGGACATAGGCGTCGGACTTTCCGCCCCTGTGATCCTGCGTGGCAAGGGCGCCAGCTCTGCAGATATTACCAACACAAGATTATTGCGCGACAAGGACGGTCTATTGCTGATCTCCGCCACCATCAAACCCACTGGCAGTCATTCGACTTTTGGAAAGCTAGTCGCTTCCTTTGAACCAGATGGTGCAAAGGATGCGAGCGAGATGTTGGGCGTGCGCGACAATGTTGCCGGTTATCTCGATGTGGAGGAGAGATTGATTGAAATGCCGCTTGGGTTTTATTCCCTTGGCGCGGGCGAACTGACCCTGCGCTATGAAGGCGGTGATGAATTTCAGGGACGCCTCTTTGACGAACGCAGTTTTACGATCGCTCCGCCAAAGTAAGCGTTAGCCGGTTTCAGATAAGGGCAAGCGTTGCCCTTCAAATCCAGACACCGAACAAAAGAGACCTTTTTGCTTAAGACTTGCACAGAGCGATGCAGCCTTTTCCTCAGATGAAAAGCCACCGCCAATCAATCTCAGAAAAACGCCCTTGTCCGGCAGGCTAACAGTTTCGACACGCGGCTCGAGTAGCCCTAACTCATCCGGATTTTCTCGTTGCAGCTTACGCCAGCCTTCACGCGCTTCGGCTGTTTTGCGATAGGAAGCGAGGTGAACGCCGAACAGGACGCTTGCCGTTTCGATATCGCCTTCGGCCTCATTTTCAAAAACCGAATCGGTTGAGGCAAATGTCGGTTGCACCATGCGCGGCGCGAGGGACACGGGCACGTCATCGTCTTCCAGTTCTGTCGCTTCGGCTGTCTCGACGACAACGGAGCCGCTGTTTTGTGACTCTCGGAGTTTGACCACCGGCGTTTCGGGAAGTTTGACCTCGCTCGTGCGCAAATTCTCATCAGCGGCGCCGTCATCCACCGCAGCGAGTTTTTCGTTCGACCGCCGCAGATCTAAGACCTGGTTTGCAAGGCGGGCATTGTCAGCCTTGAGACGGGCGACTTCCACTTCAAGTTCGGCAGTGCGCATTTCAGCGACCTGAACCACATCGGTCAAATCGGCAGTAGCCTCTTTGCCGCCGCCGGTAAACGTCGAGCAACTCGAGAGAAACGCCAGGGCGCCAAAAATACGCAACACTTTCAACGGTAGCGACAAAACACACTCCTTTTCGAGCTTCGCATCTCTGCGTCTCGGCCGCCCCCCTTACCCGTCTGTAATCATAAGGCGCCATGATGTCGAGGCAATCCTCGGCGACAATCAAATTGACCGAATGTCCCAAATAGGCTCACCGCGCCCCGCCGGTTCCCTGGCTCTCTGGCGCAAATGATTGCGGGGTCAAAACGGCCGCCACATCTGCGCCATCCTTTTCCAGCAAGGCGACGGTCGAAACCGAGGCCGTCGCGTCATCTGGCCCGGCGACAAGAAAAGTCAAAATCTCTGCAATGCCATCGCCGTCAAAATCCGCTGTGGCGATGCGCTCAAGCCGGGTTTCCTGCCCCGCTGTTGAAAGACGCCAGCCAAGCTCTTGCGCATTTTCCTGTTCAACGGCTTGTGAGTCCGTTCGAGCCCCCGCCTCACCGGAATACTCTTCGACAACAAGATCGCCCGCCTTAGTGGCCGGATCGTCGCCGACGCGCAAGATCCGCTCTGCGCCAATCGCCGCCATGTCGCTTGGTGAAACCGCGCCGTCTTCAAAATAATTCTCTGACGCCGGCTGCGCTTTCATCAACATATCCAGAACGCCGCAGGCGCGAACAAAATATGCCTCGCGCCTGATGTCGCGAGACGACATCGCAAACCAGCCCTGCCAGCGCAGCTCAACGAAGGAACGGCATGTCGTACATTGCTCAACGTTGACGGAGTAGTCGCTGGGATGGGTCATCATCACCATGACAGCCTCATCACTGCGATCAACGACTTCCAAATCTCGCCAGGCGGCAACTTCAGTGCGCGAGTAACACCCCGTTTCGACCCCTTCAAAAAAAGCAATTTTATTTTCAAGGCAGATTTCAAACCCGTCATCACTCGCCGCAATTACTTCAACGGGCACGTCAGAAGACGGCGCCGTCATGCCGACATAGGTCGCTATCCCCGCAACGCCGACGGCGCCTGCAGCCATCGCAATCGTTCGTATGCTTCCTATCATCACTACAAGAGCCCTAATTCCGCGAGTTCTGCGCTCAACTCCGGCGGCGGCGCTCTGCCCTTTTGCCGTCGTAAATCTTTTGGCGCGTCCGTCGCTTCCAAATACCGCCATCCCTGAAATGCTCGCCGCGACGCTGCTTCGGTCAAAATCAACGCCGGCGCCAGCATGATAGCAGTTCGTTCTATCCCGTCTGTCCCCGTCCTCGGCTCAAGACCGAGAATTGCCTGCCGAGCCAGTATAACCCCTTTGATCACCCAATAAAGGGAGCCATTATCGAGGATTTCCGCCATGCGTCGCGGCCGCATGCGGGTCACATGATCGTGGATGCGTCCCAGACCCGCCTTTTCATTTTGCGCAGCCCGTCTTGCAATCCATGCTTGTTGATCAGCAAGGCTATCGGCGCCAACACACAGTTTAACGAGATGAACCGTCATGGACGCGCAAATTGTTTGCCGGAATAAAGAATGTGTCTATTCCGCGATGCGCAACCGAGCGACGTCCTGCGCACGCTGGCGTTTGAGATCATGACGTACGGACCGCTTCACCAGAATATAGAGGATGAAATAGCACATTGCAGCGCCGATGGCGGAAAGCCACATCGGCAAGTTTTCAAAGATCGCTGAGAAGCGATCATAGCTGAGCCCAATCGCCTCGGCGACGCCCGGCGCTTCCTGGCCGAGCAACAAGATGGCGCCAATCGCCGTCAGTCCAAAGGCGAGAAAACCAGCAAGCACCGCGCCGATCGTAATGCCCATATCGGCGTGCTCTTCCGCTTTTGAAATAATCATCTTTGAAGGATCGCCGGACAAGGATTGCGTCGCCGCAAACAAAGCACGCGTACGCGCCGCCTTTTCTTCCGGCGTCAGAGATTTTTTGCGCTCAGCTTTGACTTCGTCAAAATTAACCAGCGGTTTGGCGCCAAGCACCCTATCAGATACAAATTCCGGTTCGCATTCTTGCGCCGGGTAAACGTCAGACGTCGGCACCACAAGAGACGCGTCTGTCGGCATCAGGAACAGTGACTTCTCCGCCGCACGACGGCGCACCAATCCGTCAAGCGTGACGAGCTCGTTGTTCACGTAAGCTTTGGTCCAGAGTTCAAACGCATTCGCGGCGCCGATCTTGTCGCCAGCGTTGAGCTTGCGCACCACGGTCGAATTTTTCCAATTGTCTTCACCGATATTAAAGATCAGCGAGACCAACGCATCATGCTCATTCTGATTAAGCGGCGCACGGACAGTATCGCTAAGGAGTTGTTCAATCGGCTGGACATCGTCGCGCAACAGTCGCTCAGCGTCACCTTCGGTGACGCTCATGCCGTGCCGGGCTGAAGAAACGTGGCCATAGCCAACGGTCCACTGCTCACTAGGCGCATAATGCGCTGTCATTCGCAGGCCTTCATACCCTTTGATCAGATTTAGACCGGTCTCTCCCGTCCGCATCAGACCCTCAACCCCTCTACCTCAAACCCGTTACTCGCCGCCAAATACGGCTTTTGCGCCCCCAATGACGCAAATCATTAACTAATAAATAGCACGGGCGAGCAGGGTTGGGTAGACGGCTGGTCAGCCTCAGCCCCTTCAAACCCTATCTCCAACAAAATTGTGTCAAATCTGCACATTCTTGGAATATAGGGCTGATTCTGGGTAGAATTGAGACAAATCTGGCAGGCCCGTGAGGAGCTTTTACCACTGAGATTGAGCTCCAGCCCAATCGCAACCGCTTGAATTGACTATTATTTTACGGGCGGGGAAAAGCGTCGAAGAATGGCACGAGACTTGGGAGGTTTGCCCCGCATGGAATGCCCGCTCCGCATCCATGCGTCTCGATAGTCGAGATTCCTGACGTTTCGGGGGGGACTGGAGCGATAGAGGTTTGTTATGATGGGCAACGGCTTAGCTAATATCGTAGCGGCGCTAATAGTTGCGATTGCGATCGTCTGGACCGGGGGCTTCGGCGACCGGTCTACGAGCGGCCCTGCGGATGATGATTTCTCCGAATGGTATGCGCGGGCGGTCGGCGATATTCGCAACGATATAGTCGTCAATTGCGGATGCTGCGGCGAAGAAGAAGGCCAACGGAGGGCCGCCGCCAAGTCTTTTTAGCACCCCGCCCCGTTCCACTGAAAATCGCCGGTTATAATCCGGCGCCCCCAGTGGAGCCAGGGCGGGTTCCGACAATCCCGACCACCGCGACACCAACGTCGCCGGCGGTTCCGACGCCCAGCTTTCCGCCACGCAATCCGGTGTTTATCCCACCGATTTTTGGCCCGCCGCCGGTGATTGTGCCGCCATTGATTATCCCGCCGGGCGACCCCATCTGCGATGACGATCCAGAAACCGATATTCCCGATTGCGACGATCCGGAAGAACCCCCAACCGACGTACCGGAACCGGGTCTCTTGATTCTTCTCATCACCGGCGGCCTCGCGCTTTGGCTATTCCGTCGCCGCCAGCCTGGAATGATCAGGATAAAGAAGTAAACAATAGCGGCGAGACAAAATCAGTCTCGTCGTTTATTCGTACGCCGCCACTCCTCAGAGTAAAATCGCTGCGGCCAGCCCCAGAAATACAAAAAAGCCAACAATGTCTGTCACTGTCGTCACGAAGACCGCAGATGAAACTGCGGGGTCGGCGCCGGCGCGCTGTAACCCAATCGGGACAAGAATACCAGCAATCCCAGCGCAGAAGAGATTGATGACCATCGCAATGCCGACAACGAGGCCTAGTTGCATTGCCTCGGTCTGGTCGCCCCAGCCAGCGGCGTAGTACCAGACACCCGCAAGCGCGCCCATGATAACCGCGAAGATCACGCCATTGGTGAAACCGACCAGCGCTTCACGATAGATAATCCGCGCGGCGTTCGAGGCGGTGAGGTCTTTGGTCGCGAGTGAGCGCACCGCGACGGTCAGCGTTTGCGTCCCGGCATTGCCGCCCATGGACGCCACAATCGGCATCAACACCGCAAGCGCCACAATTTGTCCGATCGCCCCGTCAAAAAGCGCAATCACCAATGACGCCATGATCGCGGTCAGGAGGTTCACGGCAAGCCAGGAAAAGCGCGAACGCACCGTCTGCACGACCGTGTCAGACAGACCAGTGTCTGCCTCAACGCCGCCCAGCGCCAGCATGTCTTCCTGGGACTCCTCGCGCACCATCTCGACAACATCGTCAACCGTGATCATGCCGACCAGCCGTTCGGAGGCATCAACAACCGGCGCCGAAATCAGATTATATTGTTCAAAGAGATAGGCGACTTCTTCCTGGTCCATCGTCACCGGGATATGCCGCATCATCTGACCCGACATGATATCTTCGATTTTTGTCTCTCGCGAGCATTTCAACAGAGTTGAAAGCGGCACTTCGCCGATCGGTTTGAACGCTGGATCAACCACGAAGACTTCAAAAAACCGGTCCGGCAAATCCTCCGCGCTGCGCAGTCGGTCGATGATCTGACCGACCGTCCAATAGCCCGGCGCGGCAAAGAATTCGCGCTGCATCAGGCGGCCGGCAGAATCCTCCTCATAATCAAGGGCGGCGCGGAGCGCGAGGCGATCTTCAAGCGGTACTTCCGCCAGAATCTCGGCGCGTCTCGCCTCATCGAGATCTTCAAGAACAGAGGCTGCGTCGTCGGTGTCGAGTTCGGCGACCGCCTCGGCGACCTTTTCCGGCCCCATCGCGGCGACGACGCTTTCGCGCAGATCGTCATCCAGCTCGGCAAGCACATCCGGCGCGATATCCCCACTCAGCAGCTCAATCAAGACATCGCGTTCTTCAAGACGCAACAACCCAATCAAGTCGGCAACATCGGCTGGGTGGAGGTCCTTGGTTAGGAATTCAAAACCAAGCGCGTCTCGCTTATCAATGATGTCGGAAATCGACTTGACGAATTCCGGCGTGAGCGTCTGGTCATCGGCGAACTGCGTATCATCGCTTTCCTCATGCAGCTCGTCCGCATCAGGATGTTCGGGGGTGTTCGGGGGTGACGTTTCGCTCATAAAACACGCCCTCGCCTCAAATGCTGCATAAAGTTCTGGATGGATTAGTTGCTAGGCGAGCCCGGTGATCAATGCAAGCAGAAGGAGCGAATTTAATCTCGGAAATTGAACACGCCGCTGGTGATAATCGCGACGGTGATCGCCCAAAGAACAAAGGTGATCTTAGTTGCAAGCCATGCCTTGGCTTTTAGATCAGGGGTCACCGGCGCGCCAGGATCGGCGCCTTTGACGCCATCGTCTTCGTCGGCTTCCCATCGCCCTTCAACGCCCTTCGGCAGGACTGCCAGAAAAACAACCCACCACCAGATCAGGAAGATGACGATGGCGCCGGCGACATTCATTTCGCCACCCGATGAACATGGGTTTGTATGACCGGGCGCTTGCCCCAGTTACGGTCAAAGTACACCCGCGCAGCGCGCTTAACCGCCAGTTCCACTGCCTCATCGTCCTCGCGTTTACCTGGCGCGAGATCGAGGATCGCATCTTCGAGTTCTTCGCGGAGATCGCCGTCATCTTTGAGCGCCACGCCAATGGCGGTGACCACCGTGTCGCTGGCGATGTCAAGGCGCTTATCGAGCGTCACGGAAACCACAAGCACACCCGCGTAGGAAAGCTTTTTGCGCTCGCGCATCGGGGCAGCGCCTTCCGCCATCAAGATGTCGCCATCAAGATAGATGCGGCCAGCCGGCACTTCCTCGATCACTTCCGGGCCTTCCGGCGCCAGGCGAATGAGATCGCCGTTGCGCGGCGCCAGCGTTTCCTCGGCGCCAAGCTCGTAAGCAAATTCCGCATGCTCTTCGAGATGACGGGCTTCGCCATGGACCGGGATCGAAATCTTGGGCCGCGCCCATTCATACATCACCCTCAGCTCTTCGCGGCAGGGATGCCCCGAAACATGAATGAACTCATCTTTTTCCGTGATGATGTGAACGCCCAGATCCACAAGATCATTTTGCAGCGTGTAAATCTCGCGCTCATTGCCGGGAATAATTTTCGAGGAGAAAATCACCGTGTCGCCGTCACCGAGAACAAGATCGCGATGATCGCCGCGGGCAATACGCGCCAACGCGGCGCGCGGCTCACCCTGACTGCCGGTGCATAGATAAAGTACATGCTGTCGCGGTAAATGGCCTGCCTCTTTCGGCTCAACAAACGACATATGGTCGGGAAGCAGCCCGGTTTCACGCGCGGCCTCAACGATGCGCAGCATCGACCGGCCAAGAAGAAAGACGCTTCTATCCGCCGCCACCGCCGCCTCGCAAATGGAAACCACACGTGACAGGTTGGACGCGAACGTCGTGACCGCAACGCGGCCTTCTTGTTTCCCAATCAATTTTGTTAGGGATTTGCGGACGGCGCCTTCCGACCCGGACTCACCGGAAGATAAGACATTGGTCGAATCACACACCATGGCGAGGAGACCGTCATCGCCAAGCTTTTTGATCGTGCCAGAATCTGTCACCGGTCCCACCGTTGGTGATGCGTCTAGCTTCCAGTCTCCAGTGTGAAGCACGGTCCCAAACTCAGTGCGCAAGACAACGCCGCTCGGCTCAGGGATCGAATGCGTGAGCGTTACATACTCGATGTCAAACGGCCCCAGCGAGAAGCGCGCATTCATCTCGATGACATTAAGCTCGACCTTGGCGCCAGCTTCTTCAAGCTTGCGCCGAACCAAGGCCGCCGTAAACGGCGTTGCGAAAACCGGACAGCCAAGTTTTGGCGCGAGCAGCGCCACGGCGCCAATATGATCCTCATGCCCATGGGTCAGGAGAAGGCCGTTGAGCGCTTCTTTTTCCTCGAGAATATATGACGGGT
This sequence comes from Hyphococcus sp., assembly GCA_021776345.1. GTDB lineage: Bacteria > Pseudomonadota > Alphaproteobacteria > Caulobacterales > Parvularculaceae > Hyphococcus. Next base: position 45,581 of record JAJFGC010000286.1, read on the forward strand.
CCGGACAAATCACATCAACGCCGGGTGTTGAAAGATTGCCGAACATCACACCGCAATCGATCATGATCCACTGCCGATTTGCGGGCGAGCCGACCCCGTAAAGGTTCATGTTCATGCCGATTTCCCCGGACCCGCCGAGGGGCAAAAAAACTAGTTCTTTGCGCGGCATTACGTATTGGCCCCGCTCGCCTTCACGCGGCGGTAAATCTCCGCAAGGCCGCGAATGGTGAGATCGGGATCGAAGATGTCGATCGCTTCTGTTGCACCTTCAAAGAGTGACGCAACACCACCCGTCGCGACCACCTTAATCGGCGTCGGGTACTCGGATTTGATGCGATCAATCAGCCCTTCAATCAGACTGACATAGCCCCAGAAGACCCCGGTCTGCATCGCGCCAACCGTATCGGTGCCAATGACTTTTGGCGGTCTCTGGATCGCAACGCGGGGCAATCGCGCCGCTGCATCATGCAACGCCTGCATCGACAAGTTGATGCCCGGCGCAATGACGCCGCCTTCAAACCCGCCATCCTCGCCGACAATATCAAAATTTGTCGCCGTACCAGAATCAACGACGATCAACGGCCCGCCATGGGCGGTAAAAGCCCCTACCGCATTAACGAGTCGGTCGGCGCCCGCTTCCGATGGTTTCGGAATGCGCACTTCAACACCCGGTATATTGTTTGGCCCGACGACAAAGGGCTCCCGGTTAAAATACCGGCGGGAGAGATTGCGAAAATGGAAAAGCGATTGCGGCACAACATTGGAGATAACGCAGTCGGTCACATCCTCCAGTTTGTAATTCGCCATCGCCATCAACTGCGACAGCCACACAGCATATTCGTCGGCTGTCCGATTCGACGAGGTGGAAGTGCGCCAAACGGCGGCTGGTTTATCGCCCTCATAAAGGGCGATCACCGAATTCGTATTGCCAACATCGATCGCTAGAAGCATTTTCTTTTCCGAATAAAAGTCAGACCATGCCAAAATAGACATCGCCGGCGCTGATGATCCGCTTTTCTTCGCCGGATCGCAAGATAAGCGCGCCGTTTTCGTCGAGCCCGTCAAAGACGCCTGCATGCTCGCCATCGGGCAGCCGAACCGTAATCTTATCGCCAATGCCCCGCGCCCGCGATAACCATAATTCCCGGATATTGGCAAAACCGTTCGTCCGCCAATCTTTCAAATAGACCCAGAAATGATGATCGATCCGAGCACCCAAATCCGTCGGCGACGGCGTTGTCGCCGAATGATTGACGAGCCGCGTCGCCTCATATGGAACATCAGTTGGCGCAGAGACAACATTAACGCCAATACCAATCGCCAGTACCGGTGAGCGTTGTGGTCCGAGATGCTCAAGCAGAATGCCTGCCGCCTTGGCGCCATCGATCAACACATCGTTGGGCCATTTAAAGGAGATTTTTTCCGGCTTTATTAATTCATCCAGCGCCGAGGCAACGGCGAGCGCGACAACAAAGGAAATTTGCCCGAGATCGCGCGTCGTCTCCGGATTAAGCAGGAGCGATCCGGAAAAGTCGCCGGTCGCCTGCGTCCACGCGCGCGCGCGTCGCCCGTAACCGGCGGTTTGATTTTCGGCGATAAACCAGCGCGGTCCTTTTTCGCCGGCGGCGGCGCGGCGTTTTGCTTCGAGGCTTGTCGAATCAAGCGTTTCGAAAAAATCGACAGCGACGCCGGAGGAGAATTTTTTCACGCGCTAAAAGAGCGCTGCGGCTGCGCGTCTGGCGACCTGCGCTAAAGGTCCGATAAAGACGGTCAACAGCGGGAACATTAAGAGCGCCGCCCCCCAAGCCGCAAACCGTAACACCGGCCCGCTATCGCGCTCAAAGGCTTCCGCCGCCTCGTCAAACCACATGAACCAGACAATGCGGAGATAATAGAACGCAGAGACCGCACTCGCCAAAACACCGGCAATCGCAAGCCAGACAAGATCAGCGTCAACGGCGGCAAAGAACACGAACCATTTGCCGAAAAAGCCCGCCATGGGCGGCACGCCCGCCAGCGAGAACAGGAGGATCGTAAAGATGATCGCGAGCGGCATATTAGTCTTGGTGAGGCCGGAAAGGTCGGCAATATTTTCCGTCATGCCGCCGCGGCGACGCATCATCAAAATGCAGGCAAAGGCGCCGATCGTCATCGCCACATAAATTGCCATATAAATCAGAACGGAAGAAATCCCTTGCGCTGTTCCCGCCGCAAGGCCCATCAGCGCATAGCCCATATGGCCAATCGACGAATAGGCCATCAGGCGTTTGATATTTGTCTGTGCGATCGCAGAGAAAGCGCCGACCGCCATCGAGGCAACAGCGATGAGCGCGATCACCGGCTGCCAGTCTTCCAGAACGCTCGGGAAAGACGAGACCAGCGTGCGCGCAAACAGCGCCATGCCGGCGAGTTTCGGCGCGGCTGCAAAAAACGCTGTTACCGGTGTTGGCGCGCCTTCATAGACATCCGGTGTCCACATATGGAACGGAGCGGCGGAGACCTTGAAGGCGAGACCTGAAATCAGGAACACAAGGCCGATGATGAGACCGGTGTTTGATTCTGCTTCGGAGGCCACTCGCGCAATTTCTTCAAACGACGTTGATCCACTAAAGCCGTAGATCAGCGAAGCGCCGTAAAGCAAAAGACAAGACGACAAGGCGCCGAGGACAAAATATTTAAGGCCCGCTTCCGTCGAGCGATTACTGTCACGGTTAAACGCGGCGAGAATATAAAGCGCGAGGCTCTGGGTTTCGACACCCATATAGAGCGAAATCAAGTCTGTTGCCGACACCATCAGCGACATGCCGAAGACCGCGAGCACGATCAGCACCGGATATTCAAACCGGCCGACCTTTTCGTCGGCAAGGAAACGCTCAGACATCAAAATTGCAAGCGCCGCCGAAATATAGATGATCACTTTGCAGAAGGTCGAGAAAGCATCAATGCGGAAGGCGCCGTCAAAAATCGATTCTGTCGGCGGCGCTGGCCCAAAAATGGCGAGCGCGGCGGCAACAGACAACAACGTGACAGACGCGTATGAAATCTCGCGAAAATATTTGTCGCCGGCAAATACGCCAGTGATCAAGAGCGCCATCGCGCCAATCACGAGAACAAGTTCAGGAAGAGCGTGAAAAAGGGTTTCAAAAATGCCCATTACTGAACGCCTCCCGCGGCAAGCGAAGCGTTAAAATTCTCAAGCAACAAATCGACCGAAGGTGAGAAGACATTAAGCGCTGGCCCCGGATTGAACCCAAGATAAAGCGCAAATGCCATCAACGCCCCGAGCATGACAAGTTCGCGGGTGTTGACATCGGGGATCGCCATCAACGCTTCTTTTGTCAGATCGCCATACATCACCTGCCGGAACAACCGTAAGGCATAAGCCGCCGACAGGATGACGCCAAAGGCCGCAAAGAAGGCAATCCAGCTATTGACTTGAAAGGCGCCGACCATCGCCAGGATCTCGCCGACAAAACCACTTGTCCCCGGCAGCCCGACATTGCCGAGCGTAAAGAAAAGAAACAGGAATGCATAAAGCGGCATCCGGTGGACAAGCCCGCCATAGGCCGCGATCTCACGCGTATGCATGCGGTCGTAAACAACGCCGACACAAAGAAAGAGCGCGCCGGAGATAAACCCGTGAGAGAGCATCTGGAAGAGACCGCCTTCGATCCCCTGCTTCGTAATCGTGAAGATGCCCATGGTGACAAAGCCCATATGAGCGACGGAGGAATAGGCGATCAGTTTTTTCATATCCTCCTGTGCGAGTGCAACCAGCGATGTGTAGATGATTGCAATGATCGACAGCGCATAGATGAGCGGCGCGAAGTCGATACTGGCAATCGGGAACATCGGCAGCGAGAAGCGCAAAAACCCGTAGCCGCCCATTTTCAGGAGGATAGCCGCCAGCACCACTGACCCGGCCGTTGGCGCCTGAACATGCGCGTCTGGCAGCCAGGTGTGCACCGGCCACATCGGCATTTTGACGGCAAAGGACGCAAAGAAGGCAAGCCACAGCCATTTCTGCGCGCCCGCAGGAAAATCAAACTGCTGCAAGGCCACAATATCCGTTGTGCCGGCCTTCGAGTACATCCACGCCATCGCGACCAGCAACAAAAGCGAGCCGATCAAGGTGTAGAGGAAAAACTTCAGCGCCGCGTAGACCCGGCTCGGCATTGTTATGCCGGCAAACTCTTTGACGCCTTTCGATCCCCAAACGCCGATGATCAGGAACATCGGGATCAAACTGCCTTCGAAAAAGATATAAAAGAGGAACAGGTCGAGCGCACAGAAAACGCCGATCATCAATGTTTCCAAAACCAGAAACGCAATCATGTAGTCGCCCACGCGCGATTTGATTGAGTCCCAGCTCGCCAGAATGCAGATCGGCATGATAAAAGTTGTGAGCAACACAAACAGGATCGAAATGCCGTCAACGCCCATTTTGTAAGAGATACCGCCGCCGAGCCATTCGACTTCTTCAACCAACTGAAAATCTGCGAGGGAAGCATCGTAAAGCACGAAGACGCCCAGAGAAATCAGGAAGGCGCCGCTCGTGAAAATGAGCGCAATAATGCGGGCATTACGATCAGTCTGTTCCAACTCAGGGCCTTCAATAATGCCGTCGTCATTTTTTTTCGCCATCATCCGCGAAATGACGATAAAGATCGCGCCGATAAGCGGCGCGAAGGTCATCAGGCTGAGCCATGGCTGGGTGGCGGAGCTTTCAATCACTGGCCGCCTCCTGCCCGAAGAAGGGTGTAGGTAATGAAGACGGCAATGCCGATCAGCATCGCAAAGGCGTAATGGTAGAGATAGCCGGATTGCAACTTGACGATACGCCGCGCGCCAGCGGCGACGGTTGATGCAATGCCATCAGGCCCAACTGCATCGATCGTCTTGCCGTCGCCATCAATCCACAGCCAACGACCGATGCGCAGCGCTGGCTTGACGATCAGATAGTCGTAAATCTCGTCGAAATACCATTTGTTTTTAAGGAATGCGTAGATCATCCCGCCTTCGCGCAAAACGCCAGGGCGCAACGGATCACCACGCAAATAATGATTGGCCGCAAGGAGCGTGCCCATCAGCATGGCGATAAAGGGCGACCAAATCACCCACGTCGGAAGGTCGCCGTGACCGCCGCCATGGTCCTCAGCTGCGCTCCGATCATCCGCCGCCGCGCCGTGAGCCGCGTCGTCGCCATGAGTCTCATCAACTGTATGCGCAGCGTCCGCGCCATGGTCGTCGCTACGCACTTCAGCCAATTCTTCCGCATTCAGGTGGTCGGCGACGGTTGAGCCTTCATGATGTTCCGCGGCTTTGAAATATAAAGACCCGTTCCAGAACTCTTCTTTCTTGTCGCCGACGAACTGGCCGTAAAACGCCATGCCGGCGACAAGGGCGCCAAGCGCCAGCGGCACCAGCGGCGCCATCATCGTATCAGGCACCGCATGAGGATGCTTTCTGACTTCTTCCGGCGCGCGGGATTTTCCCCAGAAGGTGAGGAAGATCAGACGCCAGGAATAAAACGCCGTCATCACCGCCGCGAGCAGCCCCATGACGAAAGCGAAATAACCGAACGCCCGCCCGACCTCGCCGGCGGCGAAGGCGCCTTCGATGATCATGTCTTTGGAGACAAAGCCAGCCGTCCCGAATGGCGCGCCAAAGAGATAGAAACCCGGAATACCAACGCCGGTAATCGCGATCGTGCCGATCACCATCAACAGGTGCGTAAACGGCATTAGTTCTCGGACGCCGCCCATCTTCTTGATGTCCTGCTCGTGATGCATCGCGATGATCACTGCACCCGACCCAAGAAAGAGGAGCGCTTTAAAGAAAGCGTGCGTGAAAAGATGAAACATCGCTGCGTCATAGGCGCCCGAACCGGCAGCGAAGAACATGTAGCCAAGCTGCGAACAGGTCGAATACGCAACGACCTTTTTGATGTCGTCCTGAAGAAGACCAACCGTCGCCGCAAAGAACGCCGTAACCGCGCCAACCAAGGTTACCATCGCGGCGGCGCCCGGCGCATATTCGAAAATCACCGAGCAACGGCAAACAAGAAAGACGCCGGCGGTAACCATGGTCGCCGCATGAATGAGTGCGGAGACCGGTGTCGGGCCCTCCATTGCATCCGGCAACCAGGTGTGCAGGAGGAATTGCGCCGACTTGCCCATTGCCCCGATAAAAAGCAGGACGCCGATAACGGTCAGCGCATGCCACTCATTGCCGATAAAGGTAATCGTCAGATCGCGGATTGGCCCCGCGGCTGCGGCCCCGAGTGGGTCAACCGTTGCGTTCGCCGCGACAGCGCCAAACACTGTGT
>JAJFGC010000287.1 GCA_021776345.1 Hyphococcus sp.
AGTATTGCAAGATGAAACTTTCATCGCGGAAGTTCGCCCATGCGTCTTTCAGAACATCGCGCCAGTCGCCGCCTGTTTGCGCCATCCCCGCAAACTCCGGAAACCAGTCGCGATCTTCGGGCTTGGGATCTTCGCAGATCCGTTTGATGTCTTCCATCATCGCGAACCCTAGCGCATATGGGTTGATCCCAGAATACCGCGGATCGTCGAAATCTGGCTGGAATACAACGGAAGAATGCGAATGGAGAAACTCCATAATCGCGCCTTCGCTGATCTGACCGCGGTTGTAGAGTTCGTTCATAATATAGTGATGGACAAAGGTGGCGCAGCCTTCATTCATCACCTTGGTTTGTTTCTGCGGGTAAAAATATTGTGCGATATTGCGCACAATCCGCACCAGTTCGCGCTGCCATGGGCGTAGAATTGGCGACGCCTTTTCAATGAAATAGAGAAGGTTTTCTTCCGGCAGTTTTATGTTGCGGACCTCAGCCTGGCGCTCCTCTTTTTCCTCGTCGTCCTCTTCGACATTCGGCAATGTGCGCCAGATATCGTTGAAGTTGAGCTCTTCATGTTCTGCGCGGCGCGCCAGCTTCGCGATCCGGTCCGCATCGGACAGCCGCGGCGGACGGTTATAGCGAAACACACTCTGATCCATCAGCGCGTGGGCGGCGTCGAGGATCGCCTCGACTTCTTCAAGCCCATATTCATCTTCGCATTTGGCGATGTATTTCTTGGCAAAGTCGAGATATGGCAAAATGCCATCGGCGTCCGTCCACTGACGGAAAAGATAATTATTTTTGAAAAAATGATTATGCCCGAAGGAAGCGTGCGCCATCACCAGCGCCTGCATCGTCATGGTGTTTTCTTCCATGAGATAGGCGATGCACGGGTTTGAGTTGATGACGATCTCATAGGCAAGTCCGGAATAGCCTTTCTGATACATCATCTTGTCGCGAGCGAAATGCTTGCCGTACGACCAGTGCTTATACATCAACGGCATGCCGTGCGACGAATACGCGTCGAGCATCTGTTCCGATGAAATAATTTCGATCTGGTTGGTGTAGACATCGAGCTTCAAATCATCGAGGGCGATCGCTTCGATGGCGTCGAGGGCTCGCTGCAGGGTTCCAAAATCCCAGTCAGCGCCGTCGAAGAGAAGATCGGGTTTGACGAGGGTTTCGGTCATGACCAGTTTGCTCCGATAGCCGCGCCGAGTTTCTTCCATTTGAGCATGATTGGTATCAAGACGAACATTGGTGTGATTATCGGCACAAGAATGGCCCAGACTGCCGGATCAAATAGTGCCTCGGTCGAACTTACCGGGTCACGAGCCTCGGTTATGTCTGCATTCTTGAAGCCGACCCAGTAGACCGTCCACGAAAACGCGCCCATAGCAATGCCGCCGACTAAAACTACAATAGACGCGAGCGTACCGGCGAGTGATACAAACCACTTCAGTTTTACCCGTTTCGTGACGAAATAGGTTAGCGGCAAAACCATCGCTGCCCAAACGACTGTGAGAATTGCTGCAGCAACAGAAGGATAAAAGAAGTCAAGAAGTGTTGGATTGCTCACGCCGCCTCCCGCTTGTTCTTGGCAAACAACTCGCGGAAGACCGGAAAGATATCTTGCGGTCGTGCGATGCGGGTCTGGGCGAAATTATCCCAGGCCGGGGCGAAAGTACGATAGGCGCGCCACAGCTCGGCGCCGGAATCGTCTGAAGAAAAGACTTCCAGCTCGCGCTCGTCGAGGATTTCGATATAGGCGTAATATTGCGAGATCGGCATCACTTCGGTTTGCAATAGCTCAACACATTGCTTTGCGTCGCCGCTCTGGGTGAAGCCGTCAGAGGCCTGCGCCACATAGATGTTCCATTCCTGCGCGGCGAAGCGCTCGCGCTGCACCTCCAGCATCTTTTCAATCGCGGTTGAAACCACCGTGCCGCCGGACTGGCGCGAATAGAAGAAGGTTTCTTCATCAACCTCTTCGGCGTGATGGGTATGTCGGATGAAGACAACTTCAACCCGCTCATAGCGTCGCTTCAGGAAGAGATAGAGCAACATGTAAAACCGCTTGGCCAGGTCCTTCTCTCGCTCGCCCATAGACCCGGAGACATCCATGAGGCAGAACATCACCGCTGCGGTTGTCTCCACCGGCGTCGGTTCATAGGCGTTGTAGCGGACATCGAGCGGGTCAATGAACGGCGCCCAACGGCGGCGCTTATCCATTGCTTCGAGCTTTTCGATAATGTCTTTAATTTCCGCAATCTGGTGTCCGTCCGGCTGTGCAATGCGCTCCAAATTGAACAGACGTTCTTTCAGTTCGTTCATCTCTTTGGTGGAGGGACGATGGAGCGCCAGCCGGCGACCATGAGCGTTGCGCATGGTGCGGATCAAATTCATGTTCGTCGGTGATCCGGCGACAGTGATCCCCGCCCGCTTATAGGCGTAGGCCTTGATCTCTTTTAACGAGCGCTTGACCATGTTGGGAAGTTCAAGATCTTCAAAAAAGATATCGAGAAATTCTTCCTGGGTCAGCGTAAACTGAAAATCATCTTCGCCGTCGCCATCGGTTGAGGCTTTTTTGCCCTTGCCGGCGCCCTTTGGCGGTTTTTTGATCTTGTCTCCTGTCCCAAACTCCTTGTTGCCGGGATGCACAACTTCGCGCTGACCAGTTTCAGGGTCGAGGCGAAAGCGCGGCTCGGCGGTCGATTTTGACGGGATCGAAATTTTCTCGCCCTTGTCGAGCTCCTTTAAAGACCGATCGCGCAAGGATTTATTCACCGCGTCCTTGATTTGCGCTTTTGCGCGTTTCAGAAAACGCTGGCGGTTCCCAAGGGATTTACCCTTGGGGTTTTTCCGCCGGTCGATGAAGTGACTAAGTGCCATAGTTAGGTTTTAGGGTTTAGGGCGTGGTATTCAAATCTCTAATCCCCAACCTTTCCACTCATCCCGCCTTGTTGACGCGCATATACCATTCGACGAGACGCCGAACCTGACGCGGCGTGTATCCGCGCTCGGTCATACGCGCGACGAAATTGTCGTGTTTGTCTGCCGTATCGCTGTCTTTTTTCGAATCGAACGAGATTACGGGGAGCAAATCCTCGACCTGTGAGAACATACGTTTTTCAATAACATTGCGCAGCTTCTCGTAAGAGGTCCATTTCGGGTTTTGACCCTCATTATTGGCGCGGGCGCGCAATGCGAATTTGACGACCTCGTTGCGGAAATCTTTCGGATTGGCAATGCCGGCCGGTTTTTCGATTTTCGAAAGCTCGGCGTCGAGCGTTGTCCGGTCGAGAAGCTGACCCGTGTCTGCATCCTTGAAGTCCTGATCCTCAATCCACGCATCCGCATAGGAGATATAACGGTCAAACAAGTTCTGACCGTATTCGCCATAACTTTCGAGATAGGCTTTCTGGATTTCCTTGCCGATAAAGTCCGCATAGCGCGCCGAGAGTTCCGACTTGATGAAGTCGAGATATTTCTTCTCGATCTCATCCGGATATTGCTCGCGCTTGATCGCGTTTTCGAGGACATACATCATATGCACCGGATCGGCGGCGACCTCATCGGTGTCGAAGTTGAACGTCTCTGACAACACCTTGTAGGCAAAGCGGGTGGATATCCCGTCCATGCCCTCATCCATGCCGGCGGCGTCACGATATTCCTGATGCGATTTTGCTTTCGGATCGGTGTCTTTCAGCTTTTCGCCGTCATAGATGCGGAGCTTGGAATAGAGGTTGGAGTTCTCATGTTCACGAAGTCTCGTCAGGACTGAAAACCGCGCCAGCAGGCCCAATGTCTCGGGCGCACAAGCGGCATCTGCGAGTTCGGAACTCGCCATCAGCTTTTCATAGATTTTGCGCTCCTCGGTGACACGCAAGGAGTAAGGCACCTTGATCACATTGATCCGGTCAAGAAATGCCTCATTGTTCTTGTTGTTTCTGAACTGATGCCATTCGCTCTCATTCGAGTGCGCAAGGATAATGCCCTGGAACGGGATCGGACCCAGCGCTTCGGTGCCGACATAGTTGCTTTCCTGCGTCGCCGTCAGCAGCGGATGCAAGACTTTGATCGGCGCTTTAAACATCTCAACAAATTCTAAAAGCCCCTGATTGGAGCGACACAAACCGCCGGAATAGGAGTAGGCGTCAGAGTCGTCTTGAGAGAAATGCTCAAGCTTGCGGATATCGACCTTGCCGACAAGCGCTGAAATGTCCTGATTGTTTTCATCGCCTGGCTCGGTTTTGGAAATCGCGATCTGGCGAAGCTTCGACGGAAAAAGCTTTACGACCTCGAACTTGGAAATGTCGCCGCCGAACTCGTCGAGGCGTTTGACTGCCCATGGGCTCATCAGGCCGGTCAGACGGCGTTGCTCAATATTATATTTTTCCTCGAGCAGGTCTTTCAGTTGCGGCGACTGAAACAGACCAAGTGGGCTTTCGAAAACCGGCGAGATTTCCTCGCCCGCTTTGAGGACATAGATGGGATGTTCTTCCATCAAATCCTTCAGGCGTTCGGCAAGCGATGATTTGCCGCCGCCGACCGGGCCGAGAAGATAAATAATCTGACGCTTTTCCTCTAAGCCCTGGGCGGCGTGGCGGAAGAAGGAAACGATCCGTTCGATTGTGTCTTCCATCCCGAAAAAGCCTTCAAAGGCTTTATATTGACGGATGGTGCGGTTAAAAAAGATGCGTGAAAGCCGCGGGTCCTTCGATGTGTCGACCATCTCCGGTTCGCCAATCGCCTCGATCATGCGCTCGGCGGCGCTGGCGTAAAGCATCGGATTATCGCGCGCTGAAAGCAGATAATCGCGAAGGCTCATCGCCTCCTGCTTTACTCGGGTGTAGTTCTCCGAGAAGATATCAAATACATCGAGGTTTTCTTCCGTCAGGATCGCCGCTCACTCTTTACTGCGCTTTTGATGGCGCGCCGCCGCAGTTAGAGACAAAAAAGGCGCTGGCCAAACTGACCAAGCGCCCCATTCCGCTCTGCCCAAAATTTTGATCGCCTGAAAAGGCGCATCTTTGCATCTTCTTTGCCTCATCTTCCTTCGCTATTGGCTTAGTAAAGATGTAGGCGCTGCGCGCGTTGAAGCAAGACCACTTTCGCTCCGTCTTAATCGCTTCTTCGTGAAATTGATACGCCATTTCGCTGCTCGCACAATTCAATTATTTTAACCGTTCAGTTTTCTCCGTCTTCCTCGCCCAAGATACATCCCGCCCCTACAACTTTCCCCCGGCGCCCATACACAGCGCGCGGAACAAGGTTAATGCAAAGGCCCCTAATATTTCGTTTCGCGTATTCTTCGCGATTAAAAAAATAATACTGCAATTCGCCGTGATTCCTAACAGGAAAATGATCCGAACCCGACCCAACTTTCGCCATAATTGAAGTAAGGGGCTGAACAACAGTCGCAAATTCGTCGAAAATTTATTTGCGAATAGACACCGCAAAGAATTCACATAATTTTTTCTGCTATTGCGATGGAGCTTTCGATACTACAAAAGCGAAAAAGAACAGCTTAGCGCTCTGTGTTGGCGAGTGCTAAAACCGTTCACAAAAGATCAATCATTGTTTATTAATCGAAAACGACGCGCGACGAGGGAAATATTATGTTGGACGCCGCTGCAACAGCCCCACAATCATTAACCGGCGCAATCATGATGCAGCCTTTGTGGTTGCAGATATGGATTGGCTGGATGGTGATCGCGAATGTCGCCGGCTCGATCGCTTTTTTGCGCCGCCCGGAGGCCAAATGGGTGTTAGCGGCGATCGTCGCCGCGGCCATCTTCATGGAATATCTCTATAGTCAGTTTGGTTATCAGAGGATTTTGGGGCTCGCCCATGTCGTTTTCTGGACGCCGCTTCTGGTTTACCTGTGGGCGCGCCGCAGCAAATGGGACCTATCCCGGCTTTCAGGCAAATGGCTGGCGGTTCTGTTCTCGACAAATTTAACGTCGCTAGTTATCGACTATGCTGACGTCGCCCGGTATCTGATGGGCGACCGTATTTAAATTTTGAACATGTAGTGAATAAATGCCGCTTTTCCCCAGCCTGCCGGAGACGCCCAGCCTCAGCGACGTCTACACGCAATTCCCCGACTGCGTCAGGCCGATACTAGACTACCACGACGCCCTCCTGCGCGGTGAAAGCCCGCTTTCGGTGGCGGAACGCGAGTTGATCGCGGCCTATGTATCAGGCCTGAACGCCTGCGCCTTCTGTTTCGGCGCACACAAGCTTTATGCGCGCGCATTCGGCATCGAAGAAACCGTCATTGATGCGCTGATCAAGGATGTCGATAGCGCAGACATTAATGACAGGCTAAAGCCGATATTCCGCTATGTTGCGAAACTGAACACCCTACCGTCAAAACTCAACGACGCGGATGCGCAAGCGGTCTATGACGCTGGCTGGTCTGAACGGGCGCTGTTTGACGCGGTTCAGGTGGCTGCGCTTTTCAATTATATGAACCGGATTATCGAAGGGACGGGCGTGACCTTTGACTACGCCGATCACCCTCAAAGCGACGACGAGATCGCCGCGCGACGTGACAGGAAATATACCGATTGGGCAAAAATGATCGGGATTAGTTAAGCTCGCCGCTCTTCAGTATCGCCCTTCGCATAATTCGCGGTCACCACCGCCATCATAACAATCCTTGATCTCGGATGCTTCGATCAGTACGCCGAATGTATGGAGCGCGGTATCGCCGAAACTCATTGAACCGCATCCGCTCAATATCATACTGACAGCAATGAGGGGGAAATATCTAAACTTCATGGGGGAACACTCCACTACCAAATGGTTGCCCCACCCGCCGCAAAGATCATCGGTGAATTACCCGAAAGGCACAAGGTGCAAATAAGTTCTCAAATTTTGTGTCGCTTTCTGACATTATTTGAAAGTTCGGGGGCGGCGTAACGGCGTCGCGTGGAGGCGGGCTACCGCGCTAGCGCGACATCAATCAACTTTGCCGTCTCACCAGCCCCAAAGATGCGGGTAAAGGCGCCCATCCGCGGGCCTTCGGACTGACCGAAGACAACTTCGTAAAGCCCTTTGAACCAGTCGCGGATATTGTCATAGCCTTGCGCCTTGCCAGCGTCGAAAACGGCCGTCTGGTATGCGTCTTCAACGCCGCCATCGCCGATTTCTTTCAACCGCGCAGACAACATTTCCAGCCCGGCGCGTTCGCGTTCCGTGGGTGCGCGGAATTTTTTGTTTGGCTTGATGAAATCATCGAAGTAGCGCCCGGCAAACTCGATCATCTGATCGGCAGCGCCGAGTGCAACCGCGCTTGCATCGGGGCGATATTTTTTAACAAAGCCGCGCAAGACGTCAGGATCGGCCGACCCTGATGCGCTGACAAGATTGAGCAACAGAGCGAAACTCACCGGCGGCGTTGCCGCGGGCGGTTTGCCCTCATGAATGTGCCAGGCCGGGTTATCGAGTGCTTTTTCGCCCTCTTGATCGTGATATTTCTCGAGCCAAGCCCAATATTCGTCAGCCGTTTTTGGAATGATGTCGAAATAAAGCTTCTTGGCTTTTTTCGGCGCCTGAAACACATAGAGCGACAGGCTTTCCGGCGAAGCGTAGGTCAACCATTCGTCGATGGTTATGCCGTTGCCTTTTGATTTTGAAATCTTCTTGCCGTGTTCGTCGAGGAATAGCTGGTAGTTAAACCCTTCCGGCGGTTCGCCGCCCAGCGCGCGAACA
>JAJFGC010000288.1 GCA_021776345.1 Hyphococcus sp.
AATGATCGCGGCCCCTTTGCCAATGACCGGATCATTGACCTTTCAAGAGAAGCTGCGCGACGGCTAGGGTTTGAAAAGAATGGGCTGGCAAAAGTGCGGGTGCGCTATTTGGGGCCAGCGCCGCTGCCAGGCCAACGCGCGCCTTCCCGTCAGGTTGCGAGGGCTGCCGCGCCCGTCAGGAGGCCGGCATCGCCGCCGGAAGACATTCGCGTGATTACCGAGGCGCGAAATGGAGTTTCGGGCATCACCGAGACGATCGTAGAACAACCCGCTCTGCCCCCGGAGACGGAAGAAATCGCTTTTGCAGAGGGTCCCAAACCGGCGAAATCCCCGATCTTGGCGTCTCTGCCCGATGATCCGCTGCAAACACTTTATGCAATTCGCGTTGCTGCGCTCTCCAGTCTTGATAATATCGACGCCTTGCGCGCCAGTTTGGGGCCGGTCGGCCCATTGCGAATGACCCGTGTGGAGGCCAACGACGATCGGGTTTTTTACCGTGTTAATATGGGCCCTTACACGGATCCTGCTGAGGCTCAGCGCCGCTTGGAAGCTGTGCGCGAAGCAGGCTATGAAGATGCATCGCTTGTCGTGATTACGCCTTAGGGCGGTCATCATGTTGTCGTCCGGATAAGGGAATACATGCCCTGACCCGCGAGTTAAAGGAGTAAGACGCCGTGCGTATTGTTGGATTGATTGCCGCTCTATTGATTGCCGCGACAACATCGGTGCGCGCGCAGCCGCTCGAGACTCCGGCCGAATATGCAATCATTATGGATTACCGAACCGGCGAAACCCTGTTTGAGAAGAACGCGCGAGTGCCGACGGCGCCAGCCTCAATGTCAAAGCTGATGACGATCGCAATTGTCTTCGATCAACTAAAAGACGGCACCCTCAGCTTAAACGATAAATTTGACGTGAGCGAAAAAGCCTGGCGAATGGGCGGCTCAAAAATGTGGGTCCGCGTTGATACGCAGATCGCACTTCTGGACCTCCTGCGCGGGATCATCGTTCAGTCCGGCAATGACGCTTGCATTGTGGTTGCCGAAAATATTTCCGGCTCAGAAGAAGCATTCGCTGAATTGATGAATCGAAAGGCCCGCGAATGGGGCATGAACGATTCCACTTTTGCCAACCCAACCGGATGGCCAGATGAAAATCAAAAGATGAGTGTGCGCGATCTAGCGCTTCTCACGCGCAAGATCATTGATGAGTATGGCGAGTATTATGCACTCTTTGCAGAACGTGAGTTTACTTGGGAAAAAATTCGCCAGCCGAACCGGAACCCATTGCTCGACACATTTGACGGGGCGGATGGATTGAAGACCGGCCATACAGAGGAGTCAGGATACGGCCTCGTCGGTTCAGCGGTTCGCGAGGACGAACGACGCATTATTGTCGTCAACGGGCTTTCTTCAGAGCGCGAACGGTCAACAGAAGCGACGCGACTTATCCGTGTTGCGTTCAATGATTTTGCGACAAAAACCTTTTATGCGCCGGGTGATGTTGTCGGCGATGCCGAGGTCTTTAAGGGCCGTGCGAAAACGGCGCCGCTGATCGTGAAAGAACCGGTTCGGATGATTGTTCATCGTTCCTTGCTGGATCAATCGAAGGCTACTGTGGTTTACAAAGGGCCTGTCGCTGCGCCGATCAAACCGGACCAGCAGATTGGTTATTTGAAGGTTGAAGTCGCCGGCGGCGAAGCAAAGGAATACCCGCTTTATGCAGGACGCGGGGTTAACGAGCTTGGCGTGATGGGCAAAATCGGTCTGGCGGCCAAAACGCTCCTCGCAAAGCCCGAAGCCAAGCCTGTTGAAGCACAGTAACGCCATGATGAGCGGCGTCTTCATTAGTGTTGAGGGCGGTGATGGGACCGGCAAATCTACACAAATAAAAGTCCTTGCCGAAAAGCTGCGACATGTAGGTAAAAAGGTGCTGACAACGCGTGAGCCAGGCGGTTCTAGCGGCGCCGAAATCATCCGCAAACTTCTCGTCACTGGCGACAAAGATCGCTGGTCATCGGTGACCGAGGCGTTGTTGGTGTTCGCAGCACGACGCGACCATCTCGAAAAGACCATTCTACCAGCAATGGCAGACGCCAAGATTGTCATCACAGATCGCTTTGCAGATTCTTCGACGGCCTATCAGGGGATTGCAGGGGGTGCTGGAGAGGAAATGATAGCCGGTCTGCGCAAGCTGGTGGTCGGCAATCATGAGCCGGATCTGACCCTAATTCTTGACGCGCCAGTCGCGGACGGGCTCGCGCGCGCAGATGTCAGCAAAGGCGAGGGGAGGTTTGAAGATAAAGGAGAGGCGTTTCACCAGAGCGTTCGCGATGCATATTTGAAGATCGCAAAGGAAAACCTTAAGCGCTGCGTCGTAATCGACGCTACCGGTGATGTTGAGGCGGTCGCCGAGCGCATCGAAGCCGCCATCCGGGAAAGGCTTCCCCAACTTCTATAGCTTGCCGCCTTCCGTTGTTGCGCCAAACCGCTTAAGTCAAAGGCTATGAGCGACGATCTTCTGCAGCCCAATGAACGAAGTCACGCAATTGGCCGCGATGCTGTGGAAAACTCCCTGCGCATCGCTATGGCGGAAAACGCGCTCAGCCATGGTTGGATCATAGCCGGGCCCAAGGGCGCGGGAAAAGCAACCCTTGCCTATCGTATTGCCCGCGGCGTGCTTGACCCCGCTGCGCTGACAAATGCCGATAGTTTTGAGATGCGCGATACAGAGCGTGTGTTTCGCCTGATTGTTCAAAATGCGCACCCCGACATTTTTATTGCTGAGCGCCTCTGGAATGAAAAAACGTCCAAATATCAGTCCGATATTACGGTCGAAACCATTCGAAAACTAACTTCATTTCTGCACCGCACCGCCGCGTTGGGCGGTGCTCGTGTTGCGATTATTGACACTGCTGATGTTCTCAATCGAAATGCTGCTAATGCGCTTTTGAAAGCGCTGGAAGAACCGCCGGCCAACACGCTTCTCATGTTACTCTCGGAAGCGCCGGGGCGATTATTGCCGACCATCAGATCGCGCTGTCGGCGGATCGATTTGCGTCCTCTCGACGAGGGGGTCGTTTCAAGCTTGCTCGAAGCGGAAGAGCTGGCCAGTGGCGAGGAGGCACAGCGGATTGCAGCGCATGCCGGCGGTCGCCCCGGCTATGCGCTTACGCTTGCGGCGGGCGCGGGCGCCGATGCGATCACCCTTGCCAACAAGTTTTTGGTTAGCGCACGAAAAGGCGGCGACCTTACAAAGATCGCCAGTTCTCTTGCCGGCAAGGCGGGGGACGAAAAATGGGCGATCTTCCGTGAGACAATTATGCAGAGCCTTTGTGATGCTGCACGTGCAAGTGCGACCGGTCAGACCCTAGAAGGACCACTAACAGGCGCGGAGCCTTCCGCGTTAATCGTCGCCTGGGAAAATCTTTCAACTCTTGCCGGGCGCGGGGAAGCGCTCAATCTCGACAGAGCACAGCTCGTCACTGCAATGGGCTATGATTTACATGCAGCACTGGCGTCAAGATAGATGAACCCGACGCTCATCGATAGCCATGTTAATCTGCACTCGGAACGATATGATGAGGACCGAGACGCCGTCATCAGCGCGGCCAAAGAAGCCGGCATCAGCTACATGCTGACAATTTCAGACAAGCTTTCATCAACCGACGCCATCAAAGCGATTGCCGATTATCATGATTTTATCTGGCGCAGCGTTGGCGTTCACCCACATTTCGCCTGTGAATATCCAGATCTCGACGCGCAAAAACTTGTTGAGCTTGCAAACGACGCCAATGTCATCGGTATTGGCGAGTGCGGGCTTGATTTTCACTATGAATATTCAGGTCGCGAATATCAGTTTCCGGTTTTTAAGGCGCACATTGAAGCCGCAAGAATAACTGACCTGCCGCTGATTGTTCATACCCGCGCAGCCGACGATGAAACCGAAAAATTGTTGATAGAAGAACACGGGAAGGGGGCTTTTATGCCCCTCCTCCATTGTTATACGGGCGGACCGGCGCTCGCCAAAGCCGTTCTCGGTCTTGGCGGTTATATTTCTTTTTCCGGGATTCTTACATTCAAAAATGCCGCTGATATTAGAGCTATCGCCAGGGCGACGCCGCTTGATCGGATCATCATTGAAACAGATTGCCCTTACCTGGCGCCAGCTCCAATGCGCGGGCGTCGCAACGAACCCGCTTATGTAGTTCACGTGGCGAAGAAACTCGCGGAGATCAAAAAGATCAGCCTCGAGGACGCTGCCGCCGCGACAACGGATAATTTTTTCCGCTTGTTTTCTAAAGCTAAACCAGAAGGGCCTACCAGTTGAGCGGGCATGATGAACTGCGGGTTGTTATCCTTGGGTCGGGGTCGTCTGGCGGCGTGCCGCGCTTTGGCGGCGCGGACGGCGCAGGTGAGTGGGGCGCTTGTGACCCAGCCGAGCCAAAGAACCGCCGGACGCGATGCTCTATTCTCGTCCAACGCGCTCATAAGGAATATGGCTACAGCCACGACAAAACGACAAATGTTCTTGTCGATACGTCTCCCGATATGCGGGCGCAATTATTAGCGGCGAAATGCTCAAGGCTCGACGCCGTACTCTTTACCCATGACCACGCGGATCAAAGTCACGGGATTGATGATTTGCGCGTTTTTGCATTGCAGATGCGCCGACGGATTCCGGTTTATATCGACGATGAGACGGCGGGCGTCCTTGTAAATAGATTTGATTATTTCTTTGAACAAAAGCAAGGCAGCTACTATCCGCCAATTCTTGAAAAAAAAGATATGCCACCGGTTGGAACACTGTTTGAGATCGATGGTCCAAGCGGTGACATTCCGTCTACAGCGTTTCTGCAATATCATGGCGCCGTTAATTCCCTGGGCTTTCGCTTTGGCGACATTGCTTATTCCAGCGACGTTGTCGGATTGCCGGATGAAAGTTTTGAGCTTCTCCAAGGTGTTGATACGTGGATCGTTGATGCGCTGCAGTACAAACCCCACGCGACCCATGCCCATCTCGATCTAACACTTGAGTGGATCGCCCGCGTCAAGCCAAAACGCGCCATCCTCACCAATTTGCACGTCCATATGGATTACCAATCATTGAAGCGGGAGCTGCCAGCTGGCGTTGAGCCTGGCTTTGACGGGATGGAAGTTTTCGCCCGACTTAGATAAGTTTGCTGACTATTATGCAGGAAAGGGGAGATTGTATGGACCGGAACATTATTTTGGCTGGGCTTGCTGGCGCTGCGCTCGTCCTTGGCGGCTGTGGCGGTGACAAGAGCGCTAGTAACGACACGAAAGTCGAAAAAGTAAGCAAAAAGAAAAGTGACAAAGTTGTTGAGGTTTATATCACGCAGCTCAACGCTATCGCGGACGCCGTTGAAGCGGTTTATGACGAAAAGAGCGCCGAGAAAGCAGCAAAGATAATAGCCAAGGCATCCAATGAAATGAATTCGTTCACTGAAGAAATTGAGAACATGTCGGACATGCAACGGGGATTAATGTTTGCCCGCCGTGCGCAAGACTTTGTCGAGCCGCAACAAAACATTGCGCTGGC
>JAJFGC010000289.1 GCA_021776345.1 Hyphococcus sp.
ATCCTGAGGCGTTCGCCGCCGTCACCGTGCCGCCATCCCTGACAAACGCCGGTCGCAACCCGGAAACGCCCTCGATCGTCGCGCCTTCTCGAATATATTCATCTTCATCAAACACCGTTTCGCCCTTGCGGGTTTTGATAGTGACGGGTGTGATTTCATCTTTGAACTTACCGGCTTTCTTCGCCGCTTCCGCCTTGTTCTGACTGGCAACAGCGAAGGCGTCCTGTTCTTCTCGGGTGATCTGATATTTTTCAGCGAGATTTTCAGCCGTTTGACCCATGTGGTAATTATTGAACGCATCCCACAGACCGTCCGTGATCATCGTGTCGGCAAAAGTGGCGGGGCCCATTTTGACGCCGTTGCGAAGATGCGTCGCATGTTGCGCCAGCGTCATGTTTTCATGACCACCTGCGGCGACAATATCTGCATCGCCATTAGCGACCGCCTGCGCCGCCAAAGCCACCGCGCGCAAACCCGATCCACAAACTTGATTAATCGTCATTGCCGGGCATTCCACCGGAATGCCGGCATTTACGCTGGCCTGACGCGCCGTATTTTGGCCTTGTCCGGCCTGAAGCACATGGCCCATAATCACTTCACCGACATCCTCGCCAGTGATCCCTGCCTGCTCAATCGCAGCAATTAGGGCTGTTTCCCCTAATTTTGCCGCCGGGACGGCGCCCAATCCGCCGCCAAACGAGCCAATTCCAGTCCTTTTCGCCGAGACGATAACCGCACCACTCATAAATCCTCCTGATCCGTAAAATAGCTCGCAAGCGCAACGATAACGCCATTTTGGCGGTCAACGACGCGAAGAGCCCCAATTTCCAAGCACTTAAGCCCCTGCAAAGATGGACTGTGCAGATATGCAAGTGTTATTTTCATGCTATAGCAGGATTAGCAAGCGCACAAAAAGGGTGCGCCGCAACAAATTGCTCTCAGCGCACTTTACTACGCGGAGAGGCCGGGATCGGGAGGAACCGTCTATGACCACCAAAGACGCCAAAGGGCGTAAAAACGGCGCCACAGGCGACGCAACCGTCATCAAAAAATACGCAAACCGTCGTCTCTACAACACCGCGACAAGCTCTTATGTGACCCTCGACTTTCTCGCTGACATGGTCAAAAACGGTGAGGACTTCGTCGTCTTTGACGCCAAGTCCGGCGAGGAAATCACGCACTCTGTCCTGACGCAGATCATTTTCGAGGAAGAGAGCAAAGGCCAGAATCTCCTGCCGATCCAATTCCTGCGGCAGTTGATCAAATTTTATGGCGACAGCCTGCAGAGTTTTGTGCCGTCTTATCTGGAGTTGAGCATGGACTCGTTCTCGCGCAATCAGGACGATTTACGAAAACGCATGCTCGACACGTTCGGCAATGCGCCCGGCTATTCAATGTTTGAAGACTCCGTGCGCAAGAACATGGAGCTCTATAGCCAGGCCATGAAAATGTTTACGCCAATGAGCGGCGTCTATGCTGGCGGCGCAAAAGAGAAGACTGAAGATCCGGGTCAGATTGATGACCTTAAATCTCAGCTTGCCGCACTTCAGGACAAACTTGAGCAGCTAGAGAAAAAAGGCGCTTAACAGCTGGAAAGCAGCTTATTCGAAACGGGCGCCGCGTGACGGCGGCTTATTCGGAGCGCCATCCGGCAGCCAGTCCGGATTGGTTTCAGGCTTGCCGAGCAAATAACCTTGCAAGAAGTCGACGCCGAGGCCTTTGAGCAGAATGGCGTCGGCTTCATTGTCGACCCATTCGGCAACCGTCTGCATGCCAAAGTTCCGGGCAAGATCCAGAAGCGTACGAACAAAGAGCTGGTTGTCCCGCGACGATGATACGCCGGTGACAAACGAGCCGTCGATTTTCAAAATATCGATGTCCATCGCCTTGAGATTTCTAAACGACGTATAACCAGCGCCGAAATCATCAATACCAAATGAACAGCCGATTTTTTTGATTTCGGAAACAAACTCGATTGAGGCGTCAATGGCGTCGATAACCTGGGTTTCGGTCAACTCAACGGTGATGCGCTTGGCAAGTTCTTTGTTGGCGCGAAGATGCGAGATATACCCTTCCGCCCAAACAAAGTCCTTCACCGTCTCCATAGAAATATTCACATTGAGATGAATGTTCGGGCAAACCTCTAGTGTATTGATCGCCAGTTCGAGTACCCGGCGGTCGAGCAAGTGAACAAGGCCGAGGCGTTCGGCCGGCAATATAAATTCCGGCGCCGCAATTTCCTGTCCATCTTCACCGCGCATTCGGATCAGGCATTCGAATTTCCTGGGCGTTTCGCCAAGATCAGAAACAATTGGCTGAAACGCCATACGGATGCGGCGCTCATTGAGCGCGGTCAAAATAACATCCGACATATGGCTGTTGCGCCGGCGCATACTGACCGTGTCGGTTTTTTCAGAAAATGCCGACCAGCTGGATTTACCCATGCGCTTGGCCGCATCCAACGCCGCTTCTGCGCGCGCCATCGCAACATAGGCCTCATCCGCCTGATCAGGAAGCTTTACCGCACCCAGACAAATCGACGCCGCGACACCGCTCTTGCGAGTCGCAATCACACTTTGGCGGACGGCATTCATCAATCGAATGCAAACATCGCGCAAACCATCCTCACCGCAACTATTGATGACAATGCCAAACTTCGTACCGGCAACGCGGCCGATTTTATCTTCCGGCGCCAGTTCTGCGGCCAGGCGTTTGGAAATCTCGACAATTACCTTGTCCGCGGCCTCAAAGCCGAAATCGGCATTCACAGCGCCAAGCTCATCAATGCCCGCCAACAAATAAGCAGCGCCCTCGCCCTCGGCTTTCGCCCGAACGATTGCGCTGTCGATTTGTTTGCGCAGATGAACGCGATTGAGAAGACCCGTGAGTTCGTCATTCTGCGCCAGCCAAAAGAGTTGCTCTTCGTGTTTCTTCTCGCTTTCGATCGTTCGGATAACACTGATCAGACGTTTCGCCTCGCCAGTCCCGACCCAGCCGCCGCGCTCTTCAACCCAATGGGTCTTGCCGTCGCCTCGACGCAATTGATATTCACAAAAATAATTTTGTGCTTCGCCGGAGAAAGCGGCCGCGCGCGTGCTATCCATCACCCCGTCAATGCGCTCATCAAAAGTTGCCCGCGTGCTGACTGATCGGGCATTGTCAACGCCAAGAATGCGTGCTGCGATCTGCTCATCAGACCAACTTAAGACGCCCTTGTCTGGGTTAAACTCAAACATCGTCTGGAGCGATCCCTCTTGAGGATTGCTTGATGTTGCTTCGCCGATAGCTTCCCGGCGCCCTCCCATAATTGGCGCACGCGCCTCAGGAGTTGCTGTTTCACTTTGATTTTCACGAGGAAACGCTTCAGCGTTTTCTGCCATCGGACTCACTCACTAACTTTACCAAAGGAAAATAGGCCCAGAGCGGTAAATAAAATTTGAAGTTTTGAGAGTTCCACGGCGCCAATATTGCGCTAAAATCGACCATGAGAGGAATTGTTAACCTTCCCGCGGTGCGTTCGCTCGCGCGCATTCAGATTATTCCCGCGCCGGAACGCGGGCGCGCAAGCCAAAACCGCATAGGCCAGCGTCACAGCGCATCAAATTCTCTCAGAAGTGTCTCAGTTCGGGATGCAAGGCAATTGGTGCGGTCCCGCAATGGACAAGCTGTCACCTATACGCGCGACGGCGGCGCGGGCGAGATTCGGCCGGGCCTTATTATCGATATCTGGGTGTAGACTGGCGGCGGCGCTATCTCGTGAGGCCGTCCGCCACAGAGAGATCCCGCCGCGCCGTGACGGTTGTCACGATAAAGCCGGCCATAACG
>JAJFGC010000290.1 GCA_021776345.1 Hyphococcus sp.
TTTTGCAGAACTATTGGGGCGCTGGCGTTAAGCATATCGTTGCGTTGCGGGGCGATCCCCCAGGCGGCGCCGGAGAGCCTTACGTGCCGCATCCTGATGGTTACGCCAACGCCGCAGAGCTTGCTGCCGGCGCGAAAAAAATTGCGCCGTTTGAGATCAGCGTCGGATGTTATCCGGAAAAACACCCGGACTCACCGTCAATGAACGCTGACATTGATATGCTCAAAAGAAAAATCGACGCCGGCGCCACGCGGGCGGTGACGCAATTTTTCTACGATAATACGATTTATCTGCGATATCTCGAAACGGTGCGCGCGGCGGGCATTGATATTCCGATTGTGCCGGGTGTGATGCCGGTCACGAATTTCAACGGCCTTCGTCGCATGGCTGATGTCTGCGGCACGACCGTGCCGGGCCGGCTCGTGAAGTTGTTCCATAATCTTGACGATGATCCTTCAACACGCCGCCTGATTGCTGCGACCGTCGCGGCGGAGCAATGTCTAGATCTGGCGGAGCACGGCGTTAGCCACTTCCATTTTTACACGCTCAATCGTGACGAGCTTGCCTATGCGCTATGCCATATGCTGGGTCTTCGCGCGAAGCCCGTTGCCAGCGGTGATGAGGCGGCTGTTGCCTGACCAAATTGTTCAACACCAGAATTTCGAAAAGTGAAAAGCCAACATGGGCAAGACATTCGATGAGCTGAATGACAGCCATATCGACTTTATCAAGCGGCAAAATATGTTTTTTGTGGCGACCGCGCCGCTCGCAGCGGATGGCTCGGTGAATTTATCGCCGAAGGGCTACGATAGTCTTCGGATGCTCGATAACCGAACGGTCGTCTGGATCGACCTTGGCGGCTCGGGCATCGAAACCCACGCTCATCTCAATGAAAATGGGCGCATCACGCTTATGTTTTGCGCTTTTGAAGGAGCAGCAAGTATTTTGCGCATCTATGGCAAGGGAACATCTATTGTAATGGGCGCGCCCGGTTTTGATGAACTGAAGGCGCTGTTTCCAGAATTTGACCGCGCCCGCGCAGTGATTAAAATCGAAATTGATCGCGTTTCCGACAGCTGCGGCTGGGGCGTGCCTTTCTTTGAGTTCAAAGGTGACCGCGAACAGCTGCACCGTCATTTGCAGCATAAGCCGATCGATGAGTGGAAGGCCAGACGCTACCGGACCAATGCGACATCGATAGACGGGCTGCCGGGGCTTGTTCGTGATGACACCGGGGCGGACCAGCAATGACCGTAGGCACACGCGCGATCTTTATCAATGTCGGCGAACGCACCAACGTCACAGGCTCGGCGAAGTTTCGTAAGCTGATCAAGGAGGATCGCTACGAAGAAGCGCTCAGCGTTGCCCGCCAACAAGTGGAAAACGGCGCCCAGATCATCGATGTGAATATGGACGAAGGGATGCTGGACGGCGTTGACGCCATGCAAACGTTTCTTCGGTTGATTGCGTCCGAGCCTGACATTTCACGGGTGCCGGTGATGATCGATTCCTCAAAATGGGAAGTGATCGAAGAGGGTCTTAAAAATGTTCAGGGCAAGGCGATTGTCAACTCGATTTCCCTGAAAGAAGGCGAAGAGCCGTTTCTGGCGCAAGCAAAGAAGATCATGCGCTATGGCGCGGCGAGCGTCGTGATGGCGTTTGATGAGAAGGGTCAGGCCGACACCGCTGATCGCAAATTCGAAATCTGCAAGCGGTCATACGATCTTCTCACCGCTAACGGCTTTCCCCCGGAAGACATCATTTTCGATCCAAATATTTTTGCCGTCGCCACCGGCATTGAAGAACACGACAATTATGCTGTGGAATTCATCGAGGCAACGAAACGTATTAAGGAAAATCTGCCGCACGCAAAAATCTCTGGCGGCGTTTCCAATATTTCCTTCTCGTTTCGCGGCAATGAGCCGGTGCGCGAGGCGATGCATTCGGTATTTCTCTATCACGCCATTAAGGCCGGCATGGATATGGGCATCGTCAATGCCGGTCAGCTTGCGATTTATGATGAGATCGATCCGAAGCTCCGCGAGCCAGTCGAAGATGTCATCTTAAATCGGCGCTCCGACGGCACAGAACGCCTTTTGGAAGTTGCCGAGCAATATCGAGGCGAAGCCGGCAAGACCAACGCACAAGATCTAACGTGGCGCGAGGCGCCGGTGGAAGAGCGCCTGCGTCATGCGCTGGTCAAAGGCATTACCGAATACATCGTCGATGACACCGAAGAGGCGCGTATAAAACTTGGGCGCCCTCTTTATGTAATCGAAGGCCCGTTGATGGACGGCATGAATGTCGTTGGCGACCTTTTTGGCGACGGTAAAATGTTTTTGCCGCAAGTGGTGAAGTCCGCTCGCGTCATGAAGCAGGCTGTGGCGCATCTGACGCCTTTCATGGAAAAGGAAAAAGAAGAGCAGGGCCTGGAACAAGGCAAGCCAAACGGCGTCATCTTGATGGCGACGGTTAAAGGCGATGTTCACGATATCGGCAAAAATATTGTCGGCGTGGTTTTGCAATGTAACAATTACAAAGTGATCGACCTCGGCGTCATGGTTCCGGCGGCAAAGATCTTGAGCGAAGCGCGCGAGCACAATGTCGATATTATTGGCGTTTCAGGGTTAATCACGCCGAGCCTTGATGAGATGCGCAATCTAGCTTCGGAGATGACTCGCGAAGGCTTTGAGATTCCGCTGTTGATCGGTGGGGCGACAACCAGCCGCGCACACACGGCGGTCAAAATCTCGCCGAATTATGAGCACGGTGTTGTCTATGTGACCGATGCCAGCCGCGCCGTCGGCGTTACCGGCGAGTTGATGTCGGAGGAGCGGCGGGGCGACTATCTCGATGGCGTTGCCGCAGAGTATACAAAAATTAGAGCAAGCTATGGTGATGGCGGGCGCAGGGCGCCGCGTATTTCTATTGCTGATGCGCGCGCCAATAAATTTGATATAGACTGGAAGACGTATACGCCTGCGAAACCGACCTTTACGGGAACGAAGGCCTTCCGTGACTATGATCTTGGAACGTTAGCGCGCTATATCGATTGGACGCCGTTCTTTTCTTCCTGGGAATTGGCCGGGCGTTATCCACAAATACTTGATGACGCCATCGTCGGCGAGGCCGCGCGTTCGCTTTTCGATGACGCGCAGAAAATGTTGCAACAGATCATTAATGAGAAATCAGTGACGGCGCATGGCGTCGTTGGGTTCTGGCCGGCGAATGCACGCGGCGATGATGTTGTTCTCTTTGAAGATGAGGAAAGAAAAAGCGAGCTTGCGGTTTTTCATGGGCTTCGCCAGCAGATCGCCAAGCGCGATGGCGGCGTCAATTATTGTCTTTCAGACTTTGTTGCGCCGGACGAAACTGGTCTCCCTGATTATCTTGGCGGTTTTGCGGTGACGGCGGGGATTGGCGAGGAAGAATTCGCTGACGCTTTTGATCGGCGCAATG
>JAJFGC010000030.1 GCA_021776345.1 Hyphococcus sp.
GACGCCGATCATAACCGGCATAATTGGTAATGACGTCGTCGAAGATTTTACCGTTGGGGACGATGAGCATTTTATTGTCGGGTGTCGCCAGCTCGGTTGTGAACAGGCCAATATTTTTTACAGATCCAGACACGCCCGCGACCTCGACAAAGTCGCCGACATCGAACGGGCGAAACCCGAGCATCATTACGCCGGACGCCACATGGCCGAGCGTTCCTTGCATGGCGAGACCGATCGCAAGGCCGGCGGCGCCGATGATCGCGGCAAAGCTCGTGGTCGGCACGCCGAAAATGCCGAGGGTTGTGATCAGCACAAGTGCGATCAGGCCGTAATGGATCAGGCTGGAGAGAAAGCCGACCAGCGTATCGTCAATTTTGCCGGTCCGGTCCATGGCCCTGACGGCGACTTTTTTGATGCGGCCGGCAATCCACAGGCCGATGACGAGGACAATCAACGCACCAACAGCGCTAGGCAGAAAGGCGATCGCCTTGTCGACCATCCCTTCCAAAAACTGAACGGCAACGTCAATTTCGCCTGTAGCGGGGGCGGCGTTTTCCTGCATGAGATCCTCGTTTGATACCTAAGCTTGTCCGATAGGGACCGCCTATAAGGTGATCCGGCTTGGATAGGGAAGGGCCAATAACCGGACGCCGCCGCTGGGGCTGAAATGTTTCGGAACGATGATGATCGCCTCTCGGCGTTGAACTGGTTGTAACGCCGCACGCGACAATGCGCACGTAACAGTTGAATTGGCGTGCTTGGATTCTTTCAATTCGTGTACGGTTTAAGGCCTGCAGGCGCATGGCGCGGTATCATGCAATACAGATCGGTCACGGCGATAGTCGTGGGCGCCGCCGGTTCCATAGTCCTTCCATTCCCGAAATTCCCCAACCCATTCGGAGGCCCTTATGGAGCAGTCAGCCCGGCTTGCCCTTTCCTATGTCGCGCCTCAGCAGGCGCAAAAACATGTCACTGTCAATGAAACTTTCCGCCGGCTTGATCAGCTGGTGCAGCAATCGGTTCTGTCGCGCACAACCGCGCCAGAGCCTGCCAGCCCGAATGAAGGCGACGCCTATATCCTCACCGCCATACCGACCGGCGCGGTGTGGGGTAATTATTCCCAACACAATATCGCGGTCTATCAGGATGGCGCCTGGACGGAAATTGTCCCCGCCGAAGGGTTTCATGCCTGGGTCGCGGATGATGATGAGTTCATTATTTATGACGGCGCATCCTGGGCTGTTCTGTCAGGCGGTTCGAGTGAAAGCGCAGCCATCTTCGGCGTTAATACCACAGCCGACACGACCAATCGGCTTGCGGTTAAATCCGATGCGATCTTGTTTACTCATGACGACGTGACGCCGGGTAATGATGACTGTCAGGTGAAGATCAACAAGAAAGCAGCGGCCGATACTGGCTCGCTGCTATTTCAGACCGGCGCCGCCGGCCGCGCCGAGTTCGGCCTTGCCGGGGATGATGATTTTCATGTCAAAGTCAGCGCCAACGGCTCAACGTGGAATGAAGCAATTCTCATCGACAAGGACGATGCTGAAGTTCGTGTGCCTGAAAAACTGGTTGTTGGCGCAAGCGCTTCTGTTGGCGCGGCCGCAGACATTATCGAGGTTCACGGAACGGGACCCAGAATTGTTACCTTTGATACAGACTCTACAGGCGTAACAGCTTTAGGTTTTGTTTCGTTCAATGACAGTGCAGCGGCGCAAATGGGGTTTATTGGGTTTGGCTCAACCTCAACTGTTAACCTCCAGCTTTATAATATTGAGACGGGCGGAGACCTTTATTTTTACACCGAGGGCGCTTTGAGGGGGCGCTTTGACAGCGCCGGCGGATTTGTTGTTGGAACACCAACCGGCGCGGCCAAGGGAGCAGGCACAATCAATGCGCAAGCGGTCTATGACGATAATGCGCTGCTAAGTTGTTATGTGTTCGACCAGGCGATTGACGGCGATGTCAGTATTGCGGACTGGGACAATAAAGTTCCTGACCGGATCATCCCCGACGAGCTGACCTATGACAGAAAAGGCAAGGAAATAACCAGACCTGGTCGGACCGAGGCTCGCACACACGAGCCAATGAGAAAATTTCTCGCTCGCGTCGGTACGCCGGAAGATCCGCTAACCCTTGACGGTTATGCAAAGCATTGGAAAGAAAAACGCCACCTCACGGCCATGCCGAATGAAGCGACCTTTGATCCTGTGGGCGGACAATTGACGACCGGCGAATGGATACAACGACTGGTCGAGACGGTCGAAATTCAAGCCGTGCTGATTGAAGAATTAAACCAAAGGACGAAATCGGGCGCCTCTGGCGACGGCGTCATGAAAGGGCGAACTATTCAGTAGGACAATGAATGGAGGTTATGATGGATATGCTAACAATTTTCACGGCTGCCGCCTCAACGCTTTCCGGCGCCTGGGCTGTCTCCAGCTATAAGGGCGTAAAATTTTCCGTATGGGACCTGGTTGCCGGCCGTGAAGACGTTGTTTTGCTGGCGTTTATTGTCACGACCACCGGGATCAGCGCCTGGCACACGGCAATGATGACGATATGGGCGATGCAGCCGAGCGTCGCCTCAACCAGCTATGCATTCGTTCTTGAAATCGGGCTGTGGAACATCGGCGCATCGCTTGCCTTTATCTTCGCCCATGCCATCGCGAAATTCAGCGCCCGCCCTGAAAACCACAAGCGGCTCGAACAGATTTATCTGTGGGGAGGACAGCGCCAATGCGAGGAGAGATGGACGCAGCCGCGGGCCTATTGATGGTTAGCGCCGCGGCCAGCGGCAGCATGCTCGACCCCGATCCCGGTTACGCGCCCGATTGGCTCGCCGTGTTGCGCTATGGCGGTTACGGCGCGGCGGTCGGCGTCGTCGGCGCCATGTGGTCCGAAAGGGCGCGGGGCTTTTACGGGTTCATGCGTCTGGTGGTCAGCGCCTTTGTCATTGGCGGCGGCGTCGGCGCCGCTTTTGCGGAGTGGCGCGGCCAGCCGACCGTCGCGCTGGCGGCGACGCTGGTGATCTCGCTTTTTCTGCCGGCGCTGATGACCGATGGCGAGGGCACCGTTCAGGCTCTCGTCAATGTCTGGAAGGATATTCGCAATGCCGGCGGCGCCCGTAAATAGCAATAGGAGCAGCCTATCCCGCCTTGAAGGTCAGCGCGACGCCATTGTTGCAATAGCGCAAACCGGTTGGCGCAGGTCCGTCTTTAAAGACATGGCCCTGATGACCGCCGCAGCGCGAACAATGATATTCGGTGCGCGGAATAATCAGTTTGAAATCGGTCTTGGTGCTAATTGCGCCTGGAATATAATCCCAGAAGCTCGGCCAGCCGGTGCCGCTATCAAATTTTGTATGAGACTGGAACAGGTCATAGCCGCAACCAGCGCAGGCAAAGACGCCGATGCGTTTTTCGTTGTCGAGATCACTGGAGCGCGGGCGCTCGGTCGCTTCCTTGCGGAGCACCGCATAGGCTTCCGGCGACAGGCGCTCTTTCCATTCCGCATTGGAAAGCTGCCATTGATCGTAATCCGGGATGGTCGACGGATCGGGATTGTCATTTGCCATTCTTCGTTCCTTCGCTTGACCGCCATAAGCGGTTGCCACACTGCCAAGGAGCCCAAGGCTCAAGGCGCGTCTCGTTACTCTGGTCATTATTGCATCCCGGCCTGTTTACGCAAATTCTGTCTGATGTGTACGTAAACAATGGCCTGCCTAGATCAAACCGGTGAGCCATTCACAAATTGGCGCGGCGAGCAGCAAAAGCCCCGCATCGCGGTTGGCTTTAAACCGCTTCAAGCAATTGTGAGCGTTGTTAATGTCAAGTGTTTTGACCTGCCACAAAAAATGCACCGCGGCAGGACCGAGTGCGAGGTAAAAAATCAAGGAGGCGTCTGCCATGAAACCGGCAAGGGCGAAGAGGGTCAGCGTCGCCGCAAAGAAACCGATGAGCCATGGCCGCGTGGCGGAGCCAAGGGCGAGGGCCGTGGATTTGACCCCGATCAGCGCGTCATCTTCCTTGTCTTGGTGGGCGTAAATCGTGTCATAGCCGAGGGTCCAGAAAAACCCGGCGGCGTAAATCGCGAAAGCGGGCGGACCAAGCTCACCTGCAACGGCTGCATAGCCGACAAGGGCGCCCCAATTGAAGGTCAGGCCAAGCCAGGCCTGCGGCCAATAGGTGATGCGTTTCATAAACGGATAAATCGCCACAAGACCAAGCGAGGCGAGGCCAACGAAAATCGTAAAGCGGTTGAGCTGCATAAGAATGACAAGGCCGATCAGGCAAAGCGCTATGAGAAAGGCCCAGGCCTGTCTCGTCGAAATCTCTCCCGCCGGGATCGGGCGCAAGGCGGTGCGCTCAACCCTGGCGTCAAAATCTTGATCGACGATGTCGTTATAGACGCAGCCGGCCCCGCGCATGACATAAGCGCCAATGGCAAAAAGAAGCGCATACCAGAGATAATGGGGCCCGACATTGCCGTTGAGGCTCGCAATCGCAAGGCCCCACCAGCAGGGAAGAAGCAGGAGCCACGTCCCAATTGGCCGGTCCGCCCGCATCAGTCGCAGATAGGGCCGGGCGGCGCGCGGCGCGCGTGCGACCCAATTGCCGGGGACGGCGTCAGGCGTTGTCGGGGCGGTGGCGTTGTCCATGGAGGTTATGTAGCAAAGTGTCGATTGATTTTAAA
>JAJFGC010000291.1 GCA_021776345.1 Hyphococcus sp.
CGCCAAGATCATTGACGACGATCTTCGCGCCCCGTGACGCTAGCTCCAGCGCATGGCTACGGCCCAGGCCATTGCCCGCGCCAGTGATGATTGCAACGCGATCCTTGAAATCAATAATACTCATTAAGCAACCTCAAACAAACCGGCAGCACCCATGCCGCCGCCAACACACATGGTGCAAACAACATATTTGGCGCCGCGGCGTTTGCCTTCGATAAGCGCGTGCCCAACCATACGCGCACCGGACATGCCATAAGGATGCCCGATCGAAATTGCGCCGCCATTCACATTCAACAACTCACCGGGAATGCCGAGCTTGTCCCGGCTATAGATGACTTGAACAGCAAACGCCTCGTTCAATTCCCAAAGACCAATGTCATCTATCTTAAGGTTATTTTTCTCAAGCAGCTTCGGCACCGCGAACACGGGGCCAATACCCATTTCGTCTGGGTTGGTGCCGGCAACAGCGATACCGCGATAGTAGCCAAGTGGTTCCAGCCCACGTTTTTCTGCTTCTTTTGCTTCCATCACAACAGCAGCTGATGCGCCGTCGGACAGTTGTGATGCGTTGCCCGCAGTAATGTACTTTCCTTCGGCGACGGCCATCCCGCCTTTCCAGACGGGCTTCAAACTGGAAAGACCTTCAAGCGTTGTTTCCGGGCGGTTACCTTCGTCTTTTTCAAGCTTCATTTCAACGTCGGACGTCTCGCCGGTTTCTTTATTTTTTAATTTCATCACCGACGCGAGAGGAACGATCTCGTCATCAAACTTGCCGGCTTGCTGCGCCGCCGCCGTTCGCTGTTGCGACTGAAGTGAGTATTCGTCCTGCGCTTCGCGAGAGATATTGTAGCGCTCCGCAACAACCTCCGCCGTCTCGATCATTTGCATATAAGCGGTTGGCATGTTTGCGATCAGCCACGGATCCGGAATGACAAACATATTGCCGGTCTGGTTCATAGAGATCGATTCAACACCGGCGCCCATCGCCACAGCCATGTTGTCGGTAATTACCTGCTTTGCCGCGGTTGCGATCGCCATCATGCCCGAGGCGCATTGTCGATCGACCGACATGCCAGGCACGTGGTGAGGAAAGCCCGCACGCAAAACGGATAGCCGCGCGACATTCGGGTAAGATGTACCTTGCGCCAGCGCATTGCCGACGATGACGTCTTCAATATCCGCCGGATCAACATTTGCGCGTTCCGCCGCCGCATTCATGGCATGGGCGGCAAGCGCCGGGGCAGTCGTATTGTTAAAGGCGCCGCGATAGGCCTTGCCGATTGGCGTCCGCGCGGTCGAGACAATTACAGCTTCTCTCATGGAAATTCTCCGTCTAATGG
This sequence comes from Hyphococcus sp., assembly GCA_021776345.1. Lineage (GTDB taxonomy): Bacteria > Pseudomonadota > Alphaproteobacteria > Caulobacterales > Parvularculaceae > Hyphococcus. The sequence continues at coordinate 1,341 of JAJFGC010000291.1, forward strand.
CTGGATAGACTTCTAGGCCCTCTATTGGGCGCTGGCGATGGTTTCATGCAGTTTCGGCGCTCACTATTTCTTGTTAGCCGACCGATCCGCGACAATTTCCTCCAGCCGTGTTGCCGCTTTCTCCATACGCGCGGCAATTTTGGAAATATCGCTGCTTGATGCCGAAATCGAGGCCGCTGCTTTGCCTTGCTCTGCGGTTGGCAATGTCACCATTTGAACCAGCTCGGAAACGACCTGGTCGATATCTTTCCGGCGGTTGTTGATGAGGATTGTTCGCATTGCATATTCAAGCCCGCCGAAGAATATATCTCGAAAAATCCAGAGAGAAATCTTGTCGTCAATCTCGCCGCGCCAGACACCCTCACGGACGACGCCATCAAACACAGCAACATATTCCCGGTTCATCTTGTAAAGATCACTGCCCTTATAAGATTGCGCATCCCGATCAGTGATTGTGATCAATTCGAGAATGGTGCGATTTTTGATAATGCTGTCGAGATGATGGCGCGCAAGAAACGCCAGGCGATCACTGGTGGTCTCAAATTTTACAACGCCAGCCTGCGCTTTTTGCGTCAAGCCACGATAAAAAGCCGCAAGCACCGCATGCGCCAACGCATCCTTGTTGGCAAAATAAAGATAGACCGTTCCCTCAGCGACACTGGCTTTTCCGGCGATATCCGAAATCGTGGTTTTGGCAAAACCGCGCGCCATAAACATTTCAGTGGCGGCAGAAACAATCGCATCTTCTTTTGACGCTACGCGCTCTCGCCGCGTTTGCGGTCCATTGGCGCCCTTGCCGGCCCGCGTCGCGGGTTCGGGCTGCTTTTTATTGCTTTTTTTATGCGTCATTTGGCTCATTTGCACGACTTACCAGTTTGACATTTCAATCATGAATGATATTCATTATTTCTGAATAGTACTTTATTATTGAATGAACCACAAGCCCGGCCGCATACGCGAAAAGGAAGATCGCCATGGCAGGCAAGATTGTGAAAATTGGCGGCGCCAGCGGCTATTGGGGCGAAAGCGCCATGGCGACGCCGCAACTACTTGGGGCCGGCGGGCTCGATTACATCGTGTTCGATTATCTCGCTGAAATCACCATGTCGATCATGGCGCGCGCAAAAGCCAAAGACTCAAATGCCGGTTACGCAGCGGACTTCATTAGCGCTGTTTTAAAACCGAACCTGAAAGAGATTGCCGCCCATGGCGTAAAGCTTATTTCCAATGCCGGCGGCGTCAACCCGGCAGCCTGCGCCAACGCCGCACGGGCCGCCATCCAAGAAGCGGGGCTTGATCTAAAAGTCGCAGTTATCACCGGCGATGACGTGATGGCGCGCAAAGATGAAATCGCCAAAGCCGCGCCCCGTGAAATGTTTACCGGCGCCAGCTTTCCGCCTCTCGAAAAAATCGCATCGATCAATGTTTATCTCGGCGCATTCCCGATCGCAAAAGCACTCCGCGCTGGCGCCGATATCGTTATCACCGGACGATGTGTCGACAGCGCTGTCACCCTTGGCGCGCTGATACACGAATTTGGTTGGAGTGCAGAGGATTGGAATCTCTTGGCAAGCGGTTCCCTCGCCGGTCATATTCTTGAATGCGGGCCGCAAGCGACCGGCGGTAATTTCACCGACTGGGAAGACGCCGGTGACATCGCCAATATTGGTTATCCGATTGGCGAAGTTGCAAGCGATGGCTCTTTCATCGTAACCAAACCTCAAGGGACCGGCGGCGTCGTCAATGTCGGGACAGTATCAGAGCAACTCGTCTATGAAATCGGCGACCCTCAGGCCTATATTTTGCCCGATGTTATCTGCGATTTCTCGGGTGTAAAAATTACGCAAGACGGCGCTGACCGCGTTCGTGTCTCGCCTGCGCAAGGTCGCCCTGCGCCGGACACTTACAAAACCTGCATGACCTACCAGGATGGTTTCCGCGCCGGTCTAACCCTTTCCTTTTATGGCTTTGACGCCGACAAAAAAGCACAGAAGTTCGCGGATGCTTTGTTAGAACGAACACGTCAAACATTCCGTCGTTTTAACGCTGGCGACTTTACGGAGACCAGTGTCGAAATCATTGGCGCCGAGTGTCAGTATGGTGAGCACCGATCTATTGACGGCGCACGAGAAGTCGTCGTCAAGATCGCGGCAAAACATGATGACATGATGGGGGCCGGCCTTCTGTTAAAAGAAGCAGCGGGCCTGGGGCTTGCGACGCCGCCGGGGCTTTCCAGCTTTTCCGGCGGGCGCCCCAAGCCATCACCTGTCGTTCGGTTGTATTCATATCTAACCCCAAAGGCCGATGTTGAAATTCAGATTGACGTTGATGGCGCGCGTGAGACGGTGCGCGATGCGCCCGGCGGCGCTTTTGATGTATCGTCTATTACGCGTCCCGACGAACCGCCTTTGCCTAAAAATGCGTCCATAGACGTGCCGTTGATAAAACTCGCCTGGGCCCGCTCCGGCGACAAGGGTGACAAGGCGAATATTGGCGTTATCGCCCGCAAGCCAGAATTTCTTTCCTATATCTGGGCCGCGCTGACGGAAGAAATTGTCGCCAACCGGTTGGCGCATTTTATTGATGGAGGCGGAAATCCCGAAAAAGTCGAACGATTTTTGGCGCCAGGCGCGAACGCAATCAATTTTCTGATTGACAGCGTGCTGGGCGGCGGCGGCGTTGCCTCAATCCGAAACGACCCCCAAGGCAAAGGCTATGCGCAACTTGTTCTCGCCTGCCCCATTCCTGTGACCCCCGAGATTGCCGAGGCGCTCCAATGACCGTGTTCCAGTCTAAAGTGAACAAAGGCGCCGATGCCTTTAAACAAAATCGTGCAGACATGACGGCGCTGGTTGAAAAACTCGGCGAGTTAAATGCCCGCGCGCCAGCGATTTCCGCAAAACGCAAGGAACGGTTTGAAGCGCGCGGTCAACTCCTGCCGCGCGACCGCCTTGCCCGTCTTCTCGATCCTGGCATGCCCTATTTTGAGATTGGCAATCTCGCCGGATACCTTCTTGACACAGATAATGAAGAGAGATCGATCCCCGGCTCTACGATGATGTCCGGCATTGGTTTTATAAACGGTGTTCGCTGCGCCATCGTCGTTGATGATAGCGGCATCAAGGCCGGCGCCATGACTGTTGCAGGCGGCTATCGTCTGCGCCGCGCGCAAGAGATCGCGCTTCAACAAAACCTTCCCTTTATCCATCTGGTGGAAAGCGCCGGCGGCGATCTTATCAACTATACGGTTGAGGGATTTCTTGCTGGCGGCGCATTATTCGCCAACCTTGCGCGACTGAGTGCGGCGGGCCTACCAGTGATCTCTATTCTCCATGGCTCATCGACCGCAGGCGGCGCTTATATGCCAGGGCTGTCTGACTATGTTGTCGCAGTGAAGGAACGCGGCAAAGCGTTTCTTGCTGGTCCGCCGCTGCTCAAGGCTGCGACCGGCGAAATCGCCACGGATGAAGAACTTGGCGGCGCCGAGATGCATGCAGCTGTTTCTGGCCTTGTTGAATATCTCGCTGAAAATGACGGTGAAGCTGTGTTGATGGCGCGTGAGGTTGTATCGCGCCTCGGCTGGAACAGACGCTGCCCGCCACTTCCGCAAACGGATTTCCGTGAACCGATCTATGACCCCGACGAACTGCTCGGGATTGTCCCAACCGATTACAAAAAGCCTTATGATGTGCGTGAAGTTGTCGCTCGCATCGTGGACGGGTCAGATTTTTCCGATTTCAAGCCGCGTTACGGTGTTTCAACTGTTTGCATGCAAGCGGATGTTTACGGCATGCCCTGCGGGATTATCGGGAATAACGGACCGATCGACCCTGACGGGGCCACCAAGGCTGCACAATTCTTTCAGCTTTGCGATCAAGCGGATATCCCACTCGTCTTTTTGCAAAATACCACCGGCTATCTCGTCGGCAAACAATATGAACAAGGCGGCATGATCAAGCACGGATCGAAGATGATCCAGGCGATGACGAACGTTAGCGTGCCGCGCATCACCTTTATGATCGGCGCCAGTTACGGCGCCGGTAATTATGGCATGTGCGGGCGCGGTTACGACCCAGACTTTTGCGTCAGTTGGCCCAACGCTTCAACCGGGGTTATGGGTGGTGAACAAGCCGCCTCCGTCATGACGATTGTCGCGGAGGGACAAGCTGCGGCCAAGGGAACAGAAGTCAACCGCGAACAGCTCGCCATGCAGGAAAAGATGCTGACGCATATGTTCAACCGGCAATCAGGCGCGTTTTACACTTCGGGTCATTTGCTTGATGACGGTATGATCGACCCGCGCGACACCCGCAAAACGCTTGGCTTTTTTCTTGCCACCGTCTGGGAAGCACGCAATCGCGACGTCAAACCCAACAATTTCGGCATTGCAAGGATGTAATCGATAGCCATGACGACACTCCCGAATACTGAAACGCTTCTTCTTGATCTTGATCACGGTTGGCTGACGATCACCCTCAACACGCCGGAAAACCGAAACGCATTGTCTGAAGAATTGTCCACTGAGTTAACCGCCACACTCAATGCAGTCCGCAACGATCGCACCGTTCGCGGGATTACGTTGCGCGGCAATGACGGGGTCTTCTGCGCGGGCGGTGATCTCAAAGGTTTTATGAAAAGTCTTTCAGGCGATCTTACACAGACAGACATCACCGCGATGAACCGAAAAGGCGGCGAACTATTCGCGCTGGTCAATACGATGCCGCAAGTGGTTGTCGCTCTCGTCGACGGCGCCGCCATCGCCGGCGGGCTCGGCCTTGTCTGCTGCGCTGATATTGTCGTGCTAACAAAAGAGGCAAAATTCTCGCTCACCGAAACGCAGCTTGGCATCGTACCGGCGCAAATCGCGCCCTACGTCGTGCAAAGACTTGGACTCACCACCACACGCCGATTAATGCTGACCGGTGCGCGCTTTACCGGTGATGAGGCGGCGGCGTTTGGCCTTGCTGATGTTGTTGTCGACAACGCTGCGGAGCTGGCAACTGCAGAAGCCAATATCCGCAAAGATGTTATGCGCTGCGCGCCCGGCGCCAACGCCGTCACCAAGGAGATCCTCCTTGCGGCGCCCTACCTTGGCTGCGACGCAATGATGGATTTCGGCGCCGACGGTTTTGCGCGGTGCATGGTTGGCGATGAAGGCCGGGAAGGCATTGCTTCCTTTGTTGAAAAACGCAAACCCAAATGGGCGAAGTGATATGAGCGTCGAACCAACTCCTTTCAACAGTATTCTTATCGCAAACCGGGGAGAGATCGCCTGTCGCATTATGCGCACGGCAAAAGCATTGGGGATACGGACGATCGCGGTTTATTCCGATGCTGACGAGACAGCGCCGCATGTAAAAATGGCAGACGACGCCGTTCGCCTGGGCCCCGGACCTGTTGGCGACTCCTATTTGCATGCCGGAAAAATTCTCGATGCAGCAAGGCAGACAGGCGCGGAGGCTATTCATCCCGGCTACGGGTTTTTGTCGGAAAACGCCGGCTTTGCCGAAGCATGCGCGCAGGCAGGCTTAATATTCATCGGGCCAGAGCCCGACGCAATCGACTTGATGGGCGATAAAGCCAAAGCCAAGCGCCGTATGATAGAAGCTGACGTTCCTTGCGTTCCCGGTTATCAAGGCGAGGATCAATCGGACGCAACACTCCTCAACGAAGCTGACGCCATCGGCTTTCCTATTATGGTGAAGGCCGCAGCGGGCGGCGGCGGACGCGGTATGCGGCTTGTTACCCGTAAAAAAGCGCTAGGCGACGCCATCAAAACCGCGCGCTCCGAAGCCGAAAACGCATTTGGCGCTGGCGATTTGATCCTCGAGCGCGCCATCATCGAACCGCGTCATGTCGAGATCCAAGTGTTCGCGGATCGACACGGAAACGTGGTTCATCTTGGCGAGCGTGACTGTTCGGTGCAGCGCCGCCACCAGAAAGTTCTGGAAGAGGCGCCCTGCCCCATCATGACCGATGACCTCCGCACCGCAATGGGCGAAGCCGCGGTGAAGGCTGCGCGCGACATCAACTATGTAGGCGCCGGCACAGTGGAATTTCTGCTCGACAAAAATGGTGCGTTTTATTTTCTTGAGATGAACACGCGCCTGCAGGTCGAGCATCCGGTGACGGAAATGGTCACGGGGCTTGATCTTGTCGCTTTGCAAATCCGGGTTGCCCAAGGTGAACGGCTTGAATTTACACAACAAGACGTGACCCTCTCCGGTCACGCAATTGAAGCGCGGCTTTATGCCGAAGATGTAAGCGCTGATTTTCTTCCCGCAACCGGGCCCATCAACTTGTGGCGCCCTCCTACAGCCGATGGCGTGCGCGTCGATTCCGGCATTGCAACTGGCGGCGAAGTATCTCCGTTTTACGATCCGATGATCGCAAAGATTATCGCTCATGGCGCGACGCGAAATGAGGCGCGCCGCAAACTGGTTGATGCATTAAAGCGAACGGCTCTTTTTGGGGTTGTGACTAACAAAAAATTTCTAATCGACGCACTGGAGAAAGAAAAGTTCGTTAATGGAGAGGCGACCACCGCCTTCATCGCTGAGGCGTTTTCAGAAGATGATTTTAAACCATCACCGCTAAGGGCAGAGGACGCTGTCGCTGCGGCGGTTTTGCTCTACAGCCAAGCGCGGACCTCCGCCCTGAAGAAGGCAGTGTCAGTATCACCGGCCTTGATGAACTGGTCGAGCGCTACGAACATTGAAACGCCCTATCTCTTCGCTGACGGGGAACAACCCGTGGCTGTTTTTGTCGTTGCAACCGGGGCAACGCAATATCATGCAAATTCAGCGGGTGAAACTTACTCGGTTGGTGTCGGAGACATCAGCGAACAGCAGGCATCTTTATCGATAAATGGTGAGCGCCGATCCGTTTTATTTCATTGCCCCATGACTAGCGGAAACAGCGCGCAGATAGAGCTTTGTGTTGACGGCCGCGATATTAAGCTGACAAATTTAAACGCAGTTATCGCGTCAGCCGGAGAAGCCGCGGGGGCAGGATCTGTCATCGCGCCGATGCATGGGTTGCTGATGGACATCTTCGTCAAGCCGGGTCAGAAAGTCGCCAAAGGCGACCGCCTAGCGATCCTAGAGGCAATGAAGATGCAACACGAGCTACTGGCTGAAATTGATGGTGACATTGCCGCCATTCATTTTGAACCAGGCGTTCAGGTCGCCGCGGATGAATTATTGTTCGAAATTATCGTCAACGGCGATTAATCAAGAGGGTGACGATGCTGAGTGAAGCCAAGGATTTTCGTGAAGAGTGCGACACGCTGGCAACGTTACTCGGCGACGCGAGCGAGGATACGTTCGCCATCGTCACACAGTTCAAAGACTGGACCATCGAAGATGTTATTGCGCATCTTCACATGTGGAACATTGCTGCAGATCTGACGCTTCAATCCAGAGAAAAGTTTCAGGAATTTTTCACCTTTGTGATGACCCGTATGGCTGCGGGAGATAACCATCCCAAACTCCAGCGCGCCTGGCTCCGAAAATACCATGGCAGCCTTACCGGACGAGCGCTCTTTGATGCTTGGGCGAGCTTCTACCCAACCCTTGCCGACAATTATTTTCGCGCGGACCCGGAAACACGCGTTGCCTGGGCTGGGCCGGATATGAACACAGGAGCAAAAATCATTGCGCGTCAGATGGAAACCTGGGCGCATGGTCAGGAGGTGTTTGATGTGCTGGGCGCCGTCCGCATGGAAGGCGACCGGATAAAAAATATCGTGGAGCTTGGTGTGCGCACCTATGGCTGGACATTTCGAAATCGCGGTGAGGAACCAGCGCAACCAAAACCTTTTGTAAAACTCACTGCCCCATCCGGCGTCCAATGGACCTGGAACGCACCGCAAACCGACAACATGGTTAGCGGCGACGCTGTCGAGTTCTCGCAAGTGGTTACGCAGACAAGAAACATCGCCGACACTAACCTTGAGGTTATCGGGGAAAATGCAAGCCGGTGGATGGCGCTTGCCCAGTGCTTTGCCGGCGCCCCGGAGGATCCGCCTCCAAAAGGCGCGCGCCACAAACTAGATACGTAAAGGCGCCTCTTTTGAGCGCGCTCAGCGCCGACAGGATCTGCAGACAAGAAATTTGCCCGCAACAGAGTATTGAGTTGAATGTTGCCGTCAAACTTGCCACTGAGAGTTATCATCACCCTTACAGCGCCTGACAGGAAACCAGATGAGCACAGCGAAGATTATTGACGGCAAAGCCATCGCCGGTGAGATGACGGATCAGCTTGCCGATCGAGTGAAAACCTATATCTCGCAGACCGGATCGCCGCCTTGCCTGGCCGTCGTCCTTGTCGGCGAAGATCCGGCCAGCGCGGTCTATGTCAGGAATAAAGGCAAGACGGCGGAGAAGATCGGGTTCAGATCGATCCAGCACACCCTGCCGGCCGACACAGCGGAAGACGTTGTCATTGAGCTTGTCAACGACCTGAACGACGACCCAGCCGTAAACGGTATTTTAGTCCAGCTCCCTTTGCCTGATCATATCGATGAAAAAAAAATCATCGGCCTAATTGCACCTGAGAAGGACGTTGATGGATTTCATCCTATAAATGTTGGTCGATTGGGTGCTGGGGATTTTGAAAGCGCACTTATTCCATGCACGCCTGCTGGCTCCATTATTCTCGCAAAATCAGCTCATGGCGAAAATCTTTCTGGACTCAATGCCGTCATTGTCGGCCGGTCAAACATTGTCGGCAAACCGGCAGCACAATTGCTGCTCGCCGAAAACTGCACCGTGACAATCGCCCATAGCCGCACCAAAGGTCTCGAGACTGTTGTCCGGCGCGCCGATCTCGTTGTCGCCGCTGTTGGGAGAGCGGAAATGATCAAGGGCGACTGGATTAAACCGGGCGCAATCGTTATTGACGTCGGTATCAACCGCGTTCCGGCGCCGGAAAAAGGCGATGGCAAAACAAAACTTGTCGGTGATGTTGATTTTGATAGCGCGAAAAATGTCGCTGGCGCTATAACACCCGTCCCTGGCGGCGTTGGTCCAATGACGATAGCACTGTTGATGCACAATACTTTTACCGCCGCGTGCCGTCAGAATGGCGTGTCCAGTATTTGAGGAAATCCTTGCTGCGCGATACTTGCTATCGGGCGTCAATAAACTCGGACGGTTTTGCTAGGGTTTCCAAATCATTCAGCTTTTCGAGCCGAATGTCGGCGCCGTCAACCGTCACACCGTAGGGTTTCAGTGTTGAAAAAGCGCGCGACAGATTTTCCGGCGTCATACCGAGCATTGATGCAAGTGTGCGTTTTTCAACCGGGAGAGTAATCTCGCCCTCGCCGCTTTGCCGACGATGTTGGACTAACAGATAATTAGCAAGGCGTTCCACCGCTGTGCGCAGCTTGATGTTTTTGTAGGCCCGAACGACACCATGATAACAGGCGGCAAGTTCCATCACGGCTTTCTGAGCAAATTCGCTATCATCGCGCATCGCCTTGCGAACATTCTCCGCCGGTATCATCAAAATTTGTGACGTCTCCAGAGTGCGCGCCGACATCTGATAAGCGCCGTCCACCAGGGCGGACGCTAATACGAAGGTGGCGACGGGCTTGATTAACGTCATCGTCCCCTCGCGATTATTGACGCTGGCATAAAGCTCCACCTGACCTTCAACCAAAACATGAAGAAAATCAGTCAGATCGCTTTCAGCGAAAAGAACCACCGTTGCCGGAAAGCGCTGCAAGAAGCTGCCCGCCAGCATCGAGCCCAAATTTTCTTCCGCCATGCTTGAAAAAAGCGGCAAAGAGCGGACAATCTCTACTTCAGAATCGCGCATTGATTTCCTGTGCTTACGCTAAAATGGAGCTGCATATCGGCCGATCATTTGATAAATGTCAAGCACCATCGCCCATACTATCAAGGCGCCATTTGACATTCGTTGTGCTTGCCATCCAAAGATTCTAATCAATGCCTTGTTTCTTCCGCTCGCAGATGATTCGGGCGGCAAAGCAGTTGTTGCTCCTCCGCTAAGCGACCAAAACGACGTTATTGCCCCAGCCATATTGGCGCGAATTGGAAAAGAATATCTGACATGCAGTGTCTACATAATTTTTCTGCCGGTGATGATCTATCTGCTGACGCACACAGTTTGCCAGAACGACAAGGCCTTTGGGTTATCAACGCTGAGGCGCGCGAGCAATATGACGCGCCGCCTGACTTTATTTTTGCTGAGCAGCATCGTCAATGGCAGACAACGCTTATTCTGCTTTCTATCGCGGATGGCGAATTCAGCTCTTATGGCGTTGCGGATCTCATCGTTTTTCCCGAAACAGAGTTCGCGCAACATATTAGCGGTGAAGCGCTCATACTTTTTCCAATCCTGCGTGAACAATGCGCACCAGAAGATAATATAAACGCCTTGTTCAACCGGCTTGCTGATGAGCACAAAGCTAACAAGTTGATATGCGACAACGTACGAACAATCGTGAACGAGCTGCTTGCCGAAAGCGCCCTCACGGGTGATAACAAGGGCTGTTTGCGCATATTCGCTGAGCATATACGCCAGCATCTGGCTGTTGAGAACGCATTTCTTCTGCCAATTGCGCGCGTGCGAATGGATGATAGATCGTTGAAGACAATGTCAACAATCATCAAGCTTGACCGGTCAGAGGCCGCCATAAACAAGTGGAAACACTGAATCTAATAGGGCGCATAACGAAATGACACAAGAAACAAACAAGCCAGTAACATCAGTTTCATCGGCAACCTCCGGCGGCGATGTCATGGGTGTCGCCGTGATATTGGGCATAGGATTATTGTATTCGTTATTTGCTGCGGCGCGGGCGAGCGATCCCCTGATGCAGTTTCATTCGTTTATCTTTCTTGCCGCTTTTGTGGCGGCTGGATTTGCCCTGATCGTACATGTTTCCAATCCGAAACCGAAAAGCCAAAGCGGCTATGAATACGGTGTCGTCAAAGCGGGCGTTATTGCCTCCATGTTCTGGGGGATTGCCGGTTTCCTTGTGGGGGTCGTGATCGCCTTCCAGCTGGCCTTTCCTGATCTCCTCTATTTTGAGAATTTGCCATGGACGAATTTCGGCAGGCTTCGACCATTGCACACATCGGCGGTTATCTTCGCCTTTGGCGGCAATGTCTTGATCGCCACATCGTTTTATGTTGTTCAGCGCACTTGCCGGGCGCGCCTTGCTGGCGGCCTTGCACCCTGGTTTGTGTTCTGGGGCTACAACCTGTTCGTCGTCATCGCCGCGACGGGTTATCTTATTGGCGTCACCCAATCTAGGGAATATGCGGAGCCGGAATGGTATGCCGATATCTGGTTGACTATCGTCTGGGTTGTTTATCTCCTCGTTTTCCTTGGCACGATCTGGAAACGCAAAGAGCCGCATATTTATGTGGCGAACTGGTTCTATTTATCCTTCATCGTCACGATTGCGATGCTGCACATCGTCAACAATCTGGCGATGCCGGTCTCGCTCACAGGCTCAAAAAGCTACTCACTCTTTGCCGGTGTTCAGGATGCGCTGACGCAATGGTGGTACGGCCATAACGCCGTCGGGTTTTTCCTCACCACCGGATTCCTCGGCATTATGTATTACTTCATTCCAAAACGCGCTGAGCGGCCGGTTTTTTCCTATCGCCTGTCCATTGTTCATTTCTGGTCGTTGATCTTCATCTACATCTGGGCAGGGCCTCACCATTTACACTACACGGCCTTGCCGGAATGGGCGCAAACGCTCGGCATGACCTTTTCGATCATGCTTTGGATGCCGTCATGGGGCGGCATGATCAATGGCTTAATGACGCTTTCCGGCGCATGGGACAAACTCAGAACCGATCCTGTAATCCGGATGCTCGTTGTCTCGGTTGCGTTTTACGGGATGTCGACATTTGAAGGCCCCCTGATGTCGATCCGTGCGGTGAATGCTCTTTCTCACTATACTGACTGGACGATCGGTCATGTGCACTCGGGCGCTCTTGGCTGGGTCGCCTATATCAGCTTTGGCGCGATCTATTGCCTTGTGCCGTGGTTGTGGAAACGCGAGAGCCTTTATTCGAAGGCAATGGTCGAATGGCATTTCTGGATTTCAACGATCGGGATTGTTCTTTACATCACATCAATGTGGGTGTCTGGCATCATGCAAGGATTGATGTGGCGCGCCACTAATGAGTTTGGTTTCCTGGAACATTCATTCGTCGAAACAGTCGCAGCGATGCATCCCTACTACATCATCCGTGCTTGCGGAGGGACGCTCTTTTTAATTGGGGCGCTGATCATGGCTTACAATCTCTACCGGACAATCCGCGGCGACGTGCGTGATCCGGAATATCAATCGGCGCTTGCGCCCTTCCGCGGGATGACCCCCGCGGCGGCTGAGTAAGGGAGTAGAAACAATGCTCAGCAAACATAAATTTCTTGAAAAACACTCCCTCGCTCTGGTGATTGGCATTTTGATCACCGTCTCGATCGGCGGCATTGTCCAGATAGCGCCACTTTTTTACCTCGAGAGCACCATTGAAGAAGTCGAAGGCGTTCGCCCCTATTCGCCGCTCGAACTCGCGGGTCGCAACATCTATGTGCGTGAGGGCTGTTATGTTTGTCATTCACAACAAATCAGAGCCTTGCGTGACGAGGTCGAACGCTATGGTCATTACTCGTTGGCGGCGGAAAGCATGTATGACCATCCGTTCCAGTGGGGGTCGAAACGATCCGGGCCTGATCTTGCTCGGGTCGGCGGAAAATATTCCGATGAATGGCATCGCCAGCACATGATCGATCCTCGCAGCCTGGTGCCGGAATCGGTAATGCCGCCATATGCTTTTCTCCAGGAGCGCGCTCTCGACTACAGCCAGGTTGAAGCATGGCTGAAAGCGAACCGCGCCGTTGGCGTTCCTTATAGCGACGAAATGATCGAAAAAGCCGACCAGCACCTTCGCGCGCAAGTTGATCCGTTTTCGGATTATTATGACGAATTTCTTGCAGCATATCCGAAAGCGCAAATTCGCGACTTTGACGACAATCCGCGTCAGATATCTGAAATGGACGCCTTAATCGCCTATCTACAGATACTCGGGACAATGGTCGATTTTGAAACCTATGAAGCAGAAGAAAACTACCGGTGAGGTTTGAAAATGTATGAAACACTGGCGCAATTCGCGCAGACCTGGGGCCTCATCATGTTCGTCGTCGCGTTCGTTCTTGTGCTCGTCTACGCACTGGCGCCCGGCAATCGCAAAAAATTCGAATCGGCGAGACGCATCCCGCTTGAAGAAGAGGAAGATGACCGTGTCGGAAAATAATAACGAGATTGACGATTTCACCGGCGTTGAGACCACCGGCCACGAATGGGACGGAGTTAAGGAATTAAATAATCCGATGCCGCGCTGGTGGCTCATTATTTTTTACGTCAGCGTTATCTGGTCAATCGGTTATTGGGTGCTGATGCCGTCCTGGCCAGGATTAACCGGTTATCTGAAGGGAACGCGCGAGCATTCGGAACGCGAGAATGTTGATGTTGCGCTTGCCGCCGTCAACGCTGAACGCAGCGTGCAAATGAAACAGCTGCTCAGTGTTTCTTCCATGACCGAAATCGAACGCGACCCGCAGCTGCTTGAGTATTCCATGGCCGCCGGCGGCTCCTTGTTCGGTGACAATTGCGCGACCTGCCACGGCGCCGGCGGGCAAGGCTTTCCCGGCTACCCAAGCCTAGTTGATGACGAGTGGATTTGGGGCGGCAGCCTTGATGAAATTCGCCAGACACTCCATTTCGGCATCCGCTCCACACACCCGGATACACGCTTGAACATAATGCAGGCATTCGGCCGCGACGGACTGCTAACACGCGAACAAATCTCCGACGTAACAGAATATGTTTTGGACATCTCGGGACAAGATAGTGACGCCGAAGCGGCAGCGCGCGGGGCGCCCTTGTTTGCCCAGCAATGCACATCTTGTCATGGCGTAGACGGACGCGGCAACCAGGCGCTTGGCGCGCCAAACCTGACCGATGGCATCTGGCTTTATGGCGGTGACCCAAGCGTAATCCGCCAGACAATTTACAATGGCCGAGGCGGCGTCATGCCGTTTTGGACCGATCGACTGACCGATGAACAAATCGTCGCTCTTTCTGTCTATGTTCACTCCCTCGGCGGCGGTGAATAATCCGTGGACACATCAGCGCCTAATAGTGATGCGACGACCGTTACGCGGATTGAGGTTGAAGCCGTCAACGCGCCGGAAAAGCGCAACCTTTATAAGGCGCGTGAAGCGATTTATCCGAAAAACGTACACGGCAAATATCGCAAGCTAAAATGGTTTGTCCTGGTGCTAACGCTCGGCATCTACTATTTGATCCCCTGGGTCCGGTGGCCTCGGGGGCCGGGCGAACCTGATCAGGCTGTGCTTGTCGATTTTGCCGGGTCTCGCTTTTATTTTTTCGCAATCGAAATATGGCCGGATGAGCTTTACTACGTTACCGGGCTGTTGATCATTGCCGCTCTTGGGCTTTTTTTAGCGACAGCTTTGTTCGGCCGCGTCTGGTGTGGGTATACATGCCCTCAGACAGTCTGGACGGATCTATTCATTGCTGTTGAACGTATCATCGAAGGCGATCGCAACAAGCGCATCAAGCTCGACCGCGCGCCCTGGACCGCGGATAAAATCACAAAGAAAGTTTCAAAGCATGCCATCTGGCTGTTGATTGCCATGGCGACCGGCGGCGCGTGGATTTTATACTTTCACGATGCACCGTCGCTTGCCGCCGACTTTTTTCGAGGCCAGGCGCCCTTCACCGCTTATTTTTACTGCGCGCTGTTGACCTTTACGACGTACATCTTTGCAGGCTCAATGCGTGAGCAAGTCTGCACCTATATGTGCCCATGGCCGCGCATCCAGGCCTCGCTGACCGACGAGCATACATTGCAGGTCAGCTACAAGGTTGATCGCGGTGAACCGCGCGGGCCTCATAAAAAGGGTGATGGCTGGGAAGACCGTGGTGACTGCGTATCATGCCGCGCTTGTGTCGCCGCCTGTCCCATGGGCATTGATATCCGCGAAGGGGCACAGCTTGAATGTATCAACTGTGCGCTGTGCATCGATGCATGCGACGACATCATGGCCAAAGTGGACAGGCCATTTAGCCTCATTGGCTATGACACCGACGCCAATGTTGAGCTACGGAAGACAGGAAAAAAACCTCGCTTTCAGTTTATTCGAGTGCGCACGATTGTATACGGTGTGGCGCTTGTGATCGTCGCTGCAATCATGGTCGCGACTTTGATGACCCGCGCCACCGTCAATCTCAGCATCACGAGGGACCGCACTCCGCCTTATGTGAAACTTTCTGACGGCGCCATCCGCAACGCCTACACACTCAAAGTTGTTAATCGTGATAATATTGAACGCTCATTTCGAATCACCATTGACGGGATAGAGACCGCTGACGTCACAGCTATCGGCGAAGATTTTTCCGGCGAAAACGATATCATCATGGCTGGCGGCGACGGCGCCAGAACCCTTCGGTTGTTTGTGACAATGCCCCCGGATGCAGTGACAACGTCATCTATGCCGCTGGTGTTCAGCGCCACTGATGTCGTGTCCGGGGAGACGGCTGTTAAAAACACCACCTTCCTTTCTGGAGAAAAATGATGGCGACGCAGCAATTTACCGGCAAACATGTGATCTTCAGTTTGATTGCCTTTTTCGGCGTCATCGTCATCGCGAATGCAATTTTTTTGACCCTTGCGATCCGCAGTTTTCCCGGTGACTCCGACGATGATGCGTATCTGCGCGGGCTAGACTATAATGAGGTAATCGCCGAGCGCTCTGCTCAGGCCGCCCTCGGCTGGCAGGCTGAGGTCATCGGTATTTCCGACGACGGTGCGATCGAGGTCATCGTGGTTGATCGCGATGAACGTCCGATTGATGCTTTGAGAATCGTTGGAAAACTGCAGCGACCGGCCAATGACGGCTCTGACATTGATCTGACTTTCATGTATGATGGCGCTGGCGCCTATCGAAGCACAGCCAGCGGCGCTGTACGTGGTGTGTGGGATTTGAAGGCGCGCGCCGTCAATGCGGATGGCGATGATTTTGATTTTAACGCCCGCGTGATTATTGAATGAGCACGACGCAAATAGTTACGGACAAGCCCGGCTGCCCCAGCAATATGGAGCCGGCGATGAATGCGCATGTCGTGGATCCGACACCTTTTGCTCAGCATTTGCCTGACGGAAAAAGCCGCCTTGAACTCTCAGTACACGGCGCCCATTGCGGCGGCTGCATCGCAAAAATAGAAGGCGGCGTCGGTTCACTCACGGGCGTGGGCGCAGCGCGGTTAAACCTATCGACCGGCAAACTCACTGTAAGTTGGCGAACCGGTGCATTGGCGCCGATGGCAATCACCAGAAAGCTGAACGACCTCGGCTATCGCGCGGCGCCCTTTGATCCCAAGGCGCTTGCCCGCGACGCCGATGAAGAGGGTAAATTTCTGCTGCGTTGCCTTGCGGTCGCCGGTTTTGCCGCCGCCAATATCATGCTGCTTTCAGTTGCTGTCTGGGCCGGCCATGATGGCGAAATGGGCCCCGCGACCCGGGCGATGATGCACTGGGTCTCTGCCGCGATCGCCCTGCCCGCAGCGGCGTTTGCGGGACGTCCATTTTTCCGATCGGCATACACGGCGCTCAAAGCCGGCCGCGCCAATATGGACGTGCCGATTTCCCTGGCGGTCATTTTGGCGCTGTCACTAAGCGTTTTCGAAACACTCAATCACGGTCGCGACGCTTATTTCGATGCCGCGGTGATGCTGCTTTTCTTTTTGTTGATCGGGCGTTTCCTCGATCACCGGTTGCGGATGAGGTCACGCGCAGCGGCGCAAGACCTTCTTGCGATGCAAGCCACAACGGCGAGCCGGCTCGGCGCCAACGGGCAGCTTGAAGCCGTTTCAGCAACAGACATTGGAGTTGGTGATAAACTGCTTTTGTCACCTGGAGACCGGGCGCCGGTAGATGGTGAAATCGCTGAGGGCGCCTCCGACATTGACGTATCGCTGGTCACCGGTGAAAGCGCCCCCGCCCATATGACTATCGGCGACAAACTTCATGCTGGTGTCCTCAATATCTCGTCGCGACTCATCATGCGCGCGACCGCTACCACCGACGAGTCGCTTCTTGCAGACCTGACGCGCCTGATCGAAACGGGCGAACAGGGCAAAAGCAAGTATGTTCGCCTCGCTGATCGTGCGGCGGCGCTCTATGTCCCGCTCGTACACTCGCTGGCGCTGGCGACATTTCTTGGGTGGTTTTTTCTGAGTGATGCAGGGTTACGTGTTGCTGTTATGAACGCGGTTGCCGTTCTTATTATTACGTGCCCTTGCGCATTGGGGCTCGCCGCGCCGGCCGTGCAGGTTGTCGCGACCGGACGTCTCTTCAAAGAAGGCGTACTGGTCAAATCCGGCGACGCACTGGAACGACTGGCAGAAGTTGACGCCTTTATTTTTGATAAGACCGGGACGTTGACTCTCGGCCGTTTGACGCTGGCCAATCAGGAAACGATTGCCCCAGAAAGTTTGGCAAAGGCCGCAATGCTTGCCCGCGCCAGCCGGCATCCCTTAGCCCGCGCCATTGTCGCGGCGGCGGGATCTGGCCCACTCGCGAAAGATGTCTACGAAACATCGGGCTGCGGCGTTGAAGGGTTGATCGACGGCGCCAGAGCCCGGTTTGGCCGCGCAGATTGGGTTGGCGTTGCGACAGACCCAGGCCAAGACGAGGCCAGTCAGTCCAGCGAAGCATGGTTTCAACTCGGCGACCAACCGTCCGTACGGTTTCAGTTCGAAGATAAAATTCGCACCCATGCCAGCGAAACGATTGCCGCGCTTAAAGACCAACACGTTAATGTAGAAATGCTAAGCGGTGATCGCAAAGCGCCAGCCCGCCATATTGCTGACCTTGCCGGCATTGATCAGTGGCGCGCCAATCTTTCACCGATGGATAAGATTGCCCGCCTAAAAGAACTGCAGAGCCAAGGTGTCAAAATTGCTATGGTTGGCGATGGATTAAATGACGCCCCAGCGCTTGCTTCGGCTCATGCGTCACTGTCGCCTGGGACGGCGGCAGACGCCAGTCAGGCGGCGGCGGACTTTGTCTTTCAGGGCGCGAGCCTGTCGCCGGTGTTGACCGCATATGATGTTTCCCAAAAAGCGCGATCGCGCATCTTAGAAAATTTTGCTTTTGCTGCATTATATAATGTTTGTGCGATTCCACTGGCCGTATTTGGATTTGTAACGCCGCTTATTGCAGCCCTTGCGATGTCCGGCTCATCAATCATCGTTACACTCAACGCCTTGCGTTTATCCTCCTACCACAAAGAGGGAGCAATCAGATGACTGCATTGATATATCTAATCCCAATTGCGCTTTTCCTCGGCGGTCTGGGTCTGGCCGCCTTTATATGGACAGTGCGGTCGGGTCAGTATGACGATCTCGAGGGCGCCGCTGAGCGCATATTGATTGATGATGAGACCGAGGACAGTTGACGTTAGTTTCTTGGCGTCAGGCTTCAATACTGGCCGGACATACCCAAGGCAATTAACCCACCGCCTCATTGATCAGCTTGGCCGCGCCATTTTCAAGCAGCGCCAAGCCCGCCTTGCGGCCGAGTTCCCGTGGGCGATCTGCTTCGCCTTCAACCGCGATCTCGATAACGGTTTCGCCATCAAGACTAAGAACGGCTGCACGCAAGGAAAGCGTCTCGCCATTTGCCTCGGCGCATCCGGCAATGGGCGTATTGCAATGCCCGTTCAGCACCCACAGCACCTCCCTTTCAGCCAATGCACAAATCCGCGTTTCCGCATCGTCAATTTTTCTTAGAAGCTGGCGCATCTGCCAATCAGATTGCGCGCATTCAACGGTGACAATCCCTTGTCCGATTGCTGGCAGCATCACGTCAGGCGAGAAAACCTTAGCGATATGGTGCGCAAGGCCGACACGCTCAAGACCGCTTTTTGCCATGATAAGCCCATCCGCAGGACCGACCTCACCGCCATTGGGGAGCTTTTGCATCACCCGGTCTTCAAGTTTGCGCAAACGCGTATCGGCCGCGCCGCGATAATGAATAATTTCACATGCTGGATAGAGCCGTTTTAAGAAAGCTGCGCGGCGTACGGAGTTCGTGCCGATCTTTAAGCCCGCGCCATGTCCTTGCTCGAACGCATCAAGCGTATGGTCGGACCGCAGAACCAGCGCATCTTCAATCGCTTCACGTTTTAAATAGGCTGCCAAGACAAGGCCGGGCGCTTCCTCATCACCTGGAACATCCTTAAGCGAATGCATTGCGGCGTCGAGCATCCCTTCACGTATCGCTGACCTGATCTCCGCGACAAACGCGCCGCCCTTACCGCCATGCCGGTCAAGCTTGGATGTTTGGTCTTGATCGCCTCGCGGTTTGAATTTTACAATTTCAGAAACAATGTCTGGCGCTGCAACACGCAGTTGCGCGACAATCTCGTTTGTTTGCGCCATGGCCATAACGCTCGATCTGGTTCCAATTTTCATAATGCTCCAGCAATCAACTCATGTGGGTATGACTGACGGTGAGCCCCTTCAACGTCAAGCCCGTTCTGGTCCTTACCGGTAACGCTTTGGCCAACAGCCCTTTAGGAAACACAAGAAACCCCAGCGTGAATATCGGCATGAACGCTTTAGCAACGCTGAATTGGCGCCAGCATATGACCAGGAATATCGACTTTATTAGCGCACGCGCAAAGGGTTTAGATTGTACTTTAGTCCTAAATTAATTATAGAACCCGGTTGACTTTTTTTATTTTAATTCTAAACTACTTTCCATGGCCGATTCTGATATAGCCAAGCCGCGCCACGCCTTCGTTACGGGCGGCGGCTCAGGTATTGGGCTGGCAATCGCAACGAGCTTCGCCGCGAGGGGCGATAAGGTTACTATTGCAGGCCGAACTGCCAGCCGGCTCAAAGACAGCGGCCTTTCCTATATTGAAATGGATGTCACCGATGAACAATCGGTTGCCGACGGCGTCAAAGCGGCTGGCCCAATTGATATATTCGTCGCCAATGCCGGCGCCGCGATGACCGCGCCTGCACTCAAAACCGATCGTCGCGATTGGGATTGGATGATTTCCGTTAATCTCACCAGCGTTTATTTGTGTGCGCGCGAAGCCATCCCTCACATGCACGCCCAAGGGTGGGGTCGGTTCATTGCCATTGCTTCAACGGCGTCCTTAAAAGGCTACGCCTATACCGGCGCTTATACCGCAGCAAAACATGGCGTTCTTGGATGGATAAAAACCCTAGCGCTCGAACTCGCCAAAACCGGCGTTACCGCCAACGCGATCTGCCCCGGCTTTACAGACACCGCGCTTGTCAGTGATGCGCTCGACAATATTGTTGCGAAGACCAACCGATCTCGTGACGACGCCCTCGCTGCCTTTGTCAAAGACAATCCACTCGGACGCTTAATCCGGCCTGATGAAGTTGCTGCCGCGGCCCTATGGCTGGCAAGCGAAGGGGCAGCATCGGTAAACGGTCAGGCCATCGTCATTGATGGCGGGGAAACAGCATCATGACCAGTGGTGATCGAAATGCCTTGCGCGCGTGGCTAGATTTGTTGACGGCCTCGAACGCGATCAAAAAATCCATCGATGCAACGTTGCGTACAGAGTTCGGCGTTTCAATTTCCAGATTTGACGTTCTATCCGCGCTGGATCGCGCGGAAGGTGACGGCCTACGGGCTGGTGATTTATCGCAACGTCTCATGGTGACCGAAGGCAACACAACGCAAGTCACTGCGCCTTTGATCAGAGACGGTCTCGTTAAGCGGACGCCCAGCCGCGAAGATGGGCGCGTAGCGCTTTTCCGGCTGACGCGAAAAGGTGAAAAACTTTTTAAAAAAATGGCTGATGAGCACAAGCATTGGGTCGCCGGAGCATTTGCTGACCTTTCACACAGCGAGCTTGCAACGCTCCGCCAATTGCTAGGCAAGCTTAATCTCCCCATCGAGCTCGAAGGAAAGGATGCCGCATGAAGACCCCATATGGGTTTAACCCAAAACATTTCATTTGGGATTTTAAAGACGGCGTAGCGCGGATCTCTCTCAACAGACCCGACAGAAAAAATCCCCTCACCTTTGAATCCTATGCTGAGCTGCGCGACACCTTTCGTGACCTTGTCTATATCAAGGAGGTCAAGGTTATCGTTTTTGGCAGCAATGGCGGCAATTT
>JAJFGC010000292.1 GCA_021776345.1 Hyphococcus sp.
ATCGACCATTGACGCATCGAGAGATCCGGTCCGTCGGCGCGCACGGCGTCGCACATGACGTCACGCCAGCTGGTCAAAATGTCGATAGACGCCATGCCTAGGCCTGTTCTTTCTGCGAATTTTCGCCGTCCGTCTGAATGCAACTGTTCGCCCCGCGAGGGCAAGAGCACAGTTGCGTCACGAGCCATATCGATCGGCCAGAACGTCAAACAACGCCCGGATTGCTTGCGCCTCGCCGCCAACGGGCCGGCCGGGGGCTGCTTTCGGTCGCCAGGCATAGAGGTCGAAATGCATCCAGGCGACATTGTCCGGCGTGAATCGGCGCAAGAACAACGCCGCCGTAATCGATCCAGCAAACGCCCCGCCTGAGATGTGATTGATATCGGCGATTTGGGAAGCCAGCATCGCATCGTAGTTTCGCCAAAGCGGCATCCGCCACACCGGGTCAGCGCACTTCACTGCGGCGCCAGAGAGCGCCTCAGCGAGACCTTCATCGTCGCTGTAAAACGGCGCCAGCTCCGGCCCAAGGGCGACGCGAGCGGCGCCCGTTAGCGTTGCGAGCGAAACCATAAGATCAGGTTCTTCTTCACCGCCAAGCGTAAGTGCATCCGCAAGGATGAGCCTTCCTTCCGCATCCGTATTACCGATCTCCACCGTGAGCCCTTTGCGGCTTTGCAAAATATCACCTGGTCGGAAGGCGTTGCCGGAGACGGCGTTCTCAACCGCAGCCACAAGAACACGCAAGCGAACCTTAAGGCCCGCTTCCATGATCATTTGCCCAAGCGCCAACGCATGGGCCGCGCCGCCCATATCTTTTTTCATGAGCGCCATGCCCGCAGCGCCTTTCATGTTTAGGCCGCCGCTATCAAATGTGACGCCTTTGCCGACCAATGTCAGTTTTGGCGCATCGGCCGGCCCCCATGTCAGATCAATCAGCCGCGGCGCAACCGCCGCCGCTCTGCCGACAGCGTGGATCATTGGAAAATTCTCTTTAAGGAGTTGCTCGCCGACAATGACATTGATCTCACCATCATGAGCCTCGGCGAGACTGCGCGCCTCGTTTTCGAGCGCTTCAGGCGTCATATCCTCAGCTGGCGTATTAACGAGATCGCGCACCAGCCCAATTGCGCCAGCCGCTCTCATGGCGGCTTGGTAATCAGCGTTTTGAGGGGCGATGAGACGCGCCTCGGCCGGAATTTGCGATTTGTAACGATCGAACCGGTACCCACCCATCAACCAGCCGAGACAGGCGAGTGTCGCTGCATCGTCTTCCAGATCGACCGCAATCGCGTAATCACCCGCGGGCAGTTTATCGGCGCAGGCGGCAAACATGAACGGATCGTTACTTTCGCCAACACCGATTAAGACACCCTCGTTATTAGCGAGCAATGCGCCAGCGTCGCCATTGAACCCGTTTGCCTTCATCAGAGCGCGCAGGCCTTCTGGCGCCGCTATTTGGTCAACATTGTCTGAATAAACGAGATAAACCTGTCGCGCCGTATTGGCCGCGTCTTGGTCGTATTCTTTTAAAAGATCGTTTCGCATCAATAATCCGTTAACTTCCTAAATTCGATTGCACATTAAGCATAAGGTTAAGCCTTTTTTGAACTCCTTTGGTCATGATCACTGAGAAATTCGTTTATTGATCGAGGCAGAACCATGGCTCTCCGTTCTATTCCGCTTGGCTTCAAAATCTCCGGATGCGGCCTTGCCGCCATTATGCTCCAAGCATGCGGGACAATGCAAAGTACAAAATCCGCCATCGGCGGAGGCGACGACCAATATCGCGACGCGATCGGTGTTTACTCCAATCCCGCCGGCGATGAAGGCATGGATCCTATTGCTGCTGCGGCCTTTTGGGGCACGCGCTACAATACAGACCAGTCAAACCCAGATACAGCCGTTCGGTTTTCTCGCGCCTTACGGAAAATCGGCTCGACAAACGAGGCCATCGGCGTGATGCAGAAAGCCTCAAATCAGCACACCGAGAACCCAGCCGTCAGCCTCGAATATGGCAAAGTACTGGTGGAAAATGGCCGGGCCTTTGAAGCCGTGCGTCACCTCGAAGATGCGGTAACTCAAAATCCATCGGATTGGAGCGCGGTATCCGCATACGGCGTCGCCTTGGACCAAATCGGCGAACACAAACAAGCGCGCGTCAAATACAATAGGGCATTATCAATTGCGCCCGGTACGATTTCTGTCCTCAATAACAAAGGCCTTTCCTACGCCATGGATGGCAACCTCTCCAAGGCGCGCGATACGCTTTATCAAGCCGCTGGCAATGCAGGCGGCAACGCCCGCATCCGTCAAAACCTGGCGCTTGTGCTTGCTCTGTCCGGCGATATGCGTGAAGCTGAACGCCTTGCGCGGTCAGATTTGCCGCCGCAGGTTGCAAACAACAATATCGAATATTTCCGTCAGCTGATGAACCAACCAGCCTACTGGGGTGAATATGCTGCGAATGACGTTGAGACGCCGGCTTTTGACGATGTTCCCGCAGCGCCGCTGACCCCGCAGCCAAAACCACAGCTGCGCGAAGAGCCAAAAACAGAAGAAGAAAAATCAAGCGACGGCGAACCGATCGCTCTCTTTGAGGCTGCGCCGGTTACAAATGTCTCTGCGCCAGCGCAGGAAGAAACCAAAGAATAATACGTAAAGCTTTTGTTGCGTACTTAGTTGCGTAGCCGCCCTGGCCGAAAAGCCGGGGCGGTTTTTTTGCACTCAGCACTGTTGTGTTTACCGGCGCGAGCGTTTCGCTACCAACGAACCCGTTGCAGACCTCTGACAGGCCGATATCTACAGCCTACCGACGAAACTTGCCGTAAACCTGCAGAAACGGCACGTCCCTCGCCTAAGTCGACGGCGCCGGTTGCTGCGCTGCCTTAACTTCGCTGAGCCAGGTGGTTCTCAAGACAATGATGACCGCCCCCATCGCGATCAGGATAAACAAGCCCGGCAAGCCGCCAAGGTTTGACAGCATTTTGACGCCAGCGATGCCAGTTGTCGATGTCATCACCCAGGCGATGGCGCCGACAAGCACGCCCCAGAATATTTTTACAAAAAGCCCGGCATTATTATTCTCATTATTCGCGGCGTCATTTTTAAGACAAACACCCGCGATTGAGTGCGTGTTGGAATCCATCGCGGTGACAAACGAAATAAACGTCACCAGGACAAAGGCGATCACCACAAAACCCGTGAGCGGCAGTGTTTCAAAGAGGGCATAGATAACCGCCTCAGGGCCGCTGCTATTGAGCGCTGCAGTGAGCGCGCCACTGGTTTGAGCATCAATCGCGATGGCGGCGCCGCCGAAAATGGTCATCCACAAGCCGCCAAACACCGCTGGCCCGGCAAGATTGAACACTAACAATTCTCGCACGGTGTAACCAACCGCAATCCGCCCCAAAAAGAGGGCTGTGATCGGCGCCCAGGCAAGCCAGTTGGCAAAGTTGAAAACCGTCCATGCCTGTGTCCACTCATGTCCGGCTCTCTCACCCAGACTGAGGCTGCGCGGAACAAACTCTAGCACATAGTCGATAATGCCTGTGCCGCCCATTTTCACAATCACAAGCGTCGGCCCGGCGAAAAAAACAAAGGCGCAAAGGACAAAAAAGAATTTGATATTGATGTCAGAAAGAATCCTAATGCCGCGCTGAATGCCGCTCGCCGAGGAGACAACAAAAACAGATACAATAGCAAACGTTACAGCGAGGCGCATAAACGCGCCATCATGCACGCCGCTGACTTTGTTTATGCCGCCAGCGATCGTCATCACGCCAGTCCCGAGCGAAGCCGCGACGCCGGCAACCAAGGCATAAAGGCCGACCGCATCGATGATGGCGCCGCCCCTGCCCGTCGCCGCGCGGCCAAAGATGATTGATAATGGTCCGCTTAAAGAATAAGGTCGGCCAAGGTTATAGTGAGCCAGCGCAAATGCGAGCGCAGGAACAGTGTAAATCGCGTAAGGCGTGATCGTCCAATGCATAAAAAGCGAAGTCAGGGCAAAACGCTGGGCCCCATCGGAGCGCGCCTCAACACCAGCGAAATCCGGCGGGCCGTTGACATGGAACATTGGCTCGGCCGTTCCCCAGAACAAAATGCCGGTCGCAATGGTTGTGCACAAGGTAATCGCAAACCAATTCCACCGGCTTAAAATCGGTTTTGCTTCAGGCCCGCCAATACGGATTGAGCCCAATGGGGAGAAAGCAACCCACGCCAACAACAGAACGGCCGAAAAGGAAGCAAGCGTAAAGAGCCAATCGAAGCGCGTCAGAATCCAATTGTTCGCGGCGCTGGCGCTGGCGTGAAATCCGTCAAACGCAACGAGACTAAACACCAACGCTGCAACAAGAAGGATGACCGGCGGCCAGAACACCAGCATCCGAATCGACTGAAATTTTTGTAAAAAGATAGAAAACTCCCGGCAATAATGGCGCACCCTCCTTAGACTAAGGCCCGCTCAAGCCCAAATCGCGACCTGGCATGCTTGACACCGCCGCTCTGGAGCGCTCGCATGGACGTCGAGTAGAATACCCAGGGGCCTTGCCATGATGTTACGCGCCATAATTTTTATCATATGGGTGCTCGCTGGCGCCTGCGCCACAGCGCAAGAACCCGAATCGGTCGGGCCGCGCATCATCGCAATTGGCGACCTCCACGGCGATTATGAAGCATTTGAGCAGCTGATGGCTGAGACGGGACTTGCCAATGACCGTGGGAAATGGATTGGCGGAGATACCATCTTTGTACAGACAGGCGATGTTCCTGATCGCGGTCCGGATTCGCTAAAAATCATTACTTATCTGCGCAAGCTGCAAAAACAAGCGCATAAGAAAGGCGGCCGTGTCGTCACGCTAGTTGGTAATCACGAGGCGATGAACATCAATGGTGATCTGCGCTATGTTCATCCCGGCGAATATGAAGCCTTTGCCGACCGGCAATCGAAAGGTCTGCGCGAGCGCATTTACGAGAGTAATCGCGAGCAGATCGAACCCTATTATCTTGAGCAGGACGCAACGCTCTCCAGCACAGCCATCAAAGAAAAGTGGATAAGCGATACGCCGCTTGGCAAGATCGAGCACCAGCGCGCATGGCGCCCCGATGGGGAGGTCGGCGAGTGGGCAAGTCGTAATTTCGCGGTTGCAATCGCAGGCGATAGTCTGTTTGTTCATGGCGGTATCAGCGCAAAATACACATTGTTTTCAGTTGATGAACTGAATGCCGCCGCCGCCGAAGCGCTGGCGGCGCGCAGTACTGATCCCGATAGCATTATCAACGATGAGGCCGGACCGCTATGGTATCGTGGCCTCATCCGCCGAGACGAGCCGGCAAATGAATCCAACGCTGAAGATGATGACCAACCCCTTGCACCAGCCTATTCGACTGAAGAAGAGATCGATCTCGTCCTTGGCGCATTTGGCGTTTCCAGAATTGTTGTCGGCCATACGCCATCACTAGAAGGCATAAAGGCTTCTTATGGCGGAAAGCTCATTCAGATCGACACCGGCATTGCCGCCTATTACGGCGGGACCAGATCTTTTCTTGAGATCAAGAACGGCGCTCTTTACGCCCATGACAACGGCATGGTCACGCCCCTCACCCTTCAGGAGACGGAACAATAATGGCAATTTCCCGTTTCAGACTTTCCGCCATATTGAGCGCTTGCCTTGCGGTTTTGCTTTCCCCTGCTTTTGCAAAAGAAGCCAAACCGCTTTTTCAAAGTGACGAGGTGTTGCAGATCCGCGTTGAAGCGCCATTCTCCGCCATCACTAAGAAGTCCGAACGGTCAACAGACCCGCACCCGGCGAAGATCTCGGTTGTGGGCGCATCGCCCGAGGAGCATGCAATTGACCTCTCCGCCCGCGGCAATTCGCGTCGCGACAAAAACCTTTGCACGTTTCCACCGCTACGCGTCGCGTTTACCGAAAAGCCCGAGGATGCATCGCTTTTTGACGGCCAGAAACGTTTAAAGCTTGTCACGCACTGCCGCACATCAAAGACTTATCAGCAATATTATCTCCTGGAATATACTGCCTATAAGTTGCTCAACCAGCTAACGCCGCTCAGCCTCAAAGTGCGGCTTGCGGAAATTGAGTATGTTGACGCCAAAAATGGAAAAACCATCGCAATCCGGCTGGGCTTTTTTATTGAAGACGCTGACGATGCCGCGAAACGAAACGGCATGAAAGAACTGGATGTCGCCGACGCAAAGCTCTCACAAATCAATGTGGAAGCGGGCGCGCGCTATACGCTATTCCAATATATGATCGGCAATCTCGATTGGTCTATGCATGACGCCGTCGCCGGCAATGATTGCTGCCACAACACAAAGCTGTTTGGCGGCAGCAAAGAGGCGACGAGTGACATCACACCCATCCCCTATGATTTTGATTACTCAGGCCTCGTTGATACGCCTTATTCGGTGCCGCCAGAAGGCATCTCTGTTCGCAGCGTCCGCCAACGATATTATCGGGGATTTTGCGCTCATAATGATGCTGTACGAAAAGAAGCTGCGCGCCTTTTCGAAAACCGTCAGGCACTTCTCGATGTAATTGGAAAAACACCGGACTTAAGCAAAAAAAATCGTGATCGCACCGTGGGCTATCTTGGGAATTTCTTCGAATTAATTGCCAGCGATGAAAACATCGAAAAGCGCCTCTTGTCGAAATGTCGAGAATAGCAACTCGCCGATAAATCGGCGTCCATGTGTTATCGCGAGAGTTTGTAGACAGATAGCCTGCCGGCGCCCCGGCCATTGCCTTCATCGGCGATAACAAGCTCCCCTGACGGCATGATCGCCGCCCCTTCCGCTTGAAGATGCAACGCCCCGTCAAGCTCTTTTTGATAAGCGACCTCACCGGTCGGGCTGACCAAAACAAGGCTTTTCGCACGCGCGGACAAAACCACCATATGCTGACTTGTTGCGTCCCACTCAATCGCAGAAGGCCGAAACTCCTTTGCTTTTTTCAAGCCAAGGAAGTCAGAATACCGGACGTTGAGCCATGGCGCATCGACCGGCAGGCGCTCTGAAAGGCGCCAGCGAAAAACGATCAACCGGTCTCGCAACGCAGTCTTCAGCGCCGTTTTACAAAGGATCAAGAAATCAGCGGTCTCGGCGACATACGCCAACCCCTCCGCTTCACAATACTCCCCGACGCCAGTGTCAAAGATATTAAATTTCACCCGGTGACGATGCTCGCCAATCATGGCTTCATAAATCAACCCCGACGACGTCAGCAGATAGACCCGGCCGTCTGTGGCGGCGACCCCTTCAAAATCTGCCTGAACCGTCGGCTCGCCCAGCGCAAACGCCGACAATACCTTGCCGTCCGCAAGAGCAATCTCATAGACAATGCCATGTTCGTCATTATGCGCATAAACTGTCTCATCGCTCGCGACTGCAAGTCCAGATATCTCCAGCAAGCCATTGGCGAGATTCATTTGTCGCGGCGCACCGTCTAAATCGAAAGACGCCTTCGATTCTTGCGCATATGCTGGTGGGACAAAAATATATGCGCAAATAATAAA
>JAJFGC010000293.1 GCA_021776345.1 Hyphococcus sp.
GGCGGTCCAAAAAGGCGAAGCTGAAGCGCTTCTTCGCGCCGCCGAACCGTCTGCGCCACTGGTCTCGGAAGCGTTCGAAATATACTGCAAACAGATCGCTTTGAGTGATCTACTCGGCAAATCCGAAGAGCAAAAAACATCCTGGAAGAAGGTCAAACTGCGCGCCGTAAACAACTTTATCTCGGTTTGTACTGACCTTCCCATGGATCAAATCACGAGGAAACACGCCCAGGAATTCCGCAAATGGTGGGGCGAAAGATTGAAGCCAAAAGGCGACTTCAAGGGCCTCAATCCGAACAGCGCCAACCGGGATATCGGGAATATGCGCACGCTTTGTGAAGCGTATTGGGATTACGAAGGCGAAATAAATCGAGAAAACCCCTTCGCAAAAATGCGTTTTGGAAACGTCGTTTATAAAGACATTCCACCTTTCGAGGACGAGTGGATTCGCAATAAAATACTCGCTCCGGGCGCATTCGGACGCCTTAACCAAGAGGCTAAATTCATTATTTATACGATGATCGAAACCGGATGTCGGCCGAGCGAAATTGCGAATCTGGAAGGAAAAAACATCGTTCTCGATCATGAAATCCCTCATTTGAGAATTCGTGGGAGTGATGACAGAGAGCTAAAGTCAAAGTCATCTGTTCGAGATATTCCGCTCGTTGGGGTTTCGTTTGAGGCGATGAAACGAGTACCGAACGGGTTCCCGCACTATCGCGACAGAAGTGCACTGTTGTCGTCTTCGTTGCTTAAAACATTCAGGCGACGCGGATTATTTCCAACCAAGAACCATCGAATTTATTCTTTCAGACATTCATTCGAGAAACGTATGTTGGAAGCTGACTTGGATTACGGGTTGCGTTGTCTATTGATGGGACATCATGACAAACGGCCAAAATATGGCGATGGCGGATCGCTCGAATTTAGGCGTGATCAACTTCTGAAGATTGTTCACCCATTTGCGAGCGATCTAGTTCGTAAACCATAAATCCGGATCGCTACCCGCCACGACCAAACGGGCTCATTGGGTACAGATTCAGTTGCTGATCATATCGCAGTACGAGGGCAAGTCCGTATTACCTATTTGAGTACAACGCACTTCCTGCATGTTCCGCCAACGAGTGTATTGTGCGGCTTTGGCTGGGTCTTGACTTTCAAGGTCGCGCAGCCAGAAATTCATCCAATCGATATTGCGTTCATAAATGGCGGCCCGGTGTTTGGGTTGGACTTTGACGTGATACTCTTCCGGAAAAACATACATCTCAACGGGTTTTCCGACGTCTTTCAGAGCTTCATGCGGTGGAATGGCCGAAAGCAATTCGGAGTCGGCCACGTGAATCAATATCGGCGTATCAATGTTTTCAGCGTGGAATTCGGGTGATATACGCCTCCACCGTTCATCAGCGCCATGTCCAGGGGCCTGTAAACCGGCGGCTTGATTGTAATAAAGCCTGCGAGTAGCCGCCGGTACAAGATAGTAGGCTGATGGCGTCCAACCGCCTGAACTCGCTATTGCCGCAGCGAAACGATCCGAGTGCATCATCGCGTACCAAACACTCTCAGCCCCGTTGCTCAAGCCCGTAATACCGATTCTAGTCGTATCCACCATTCCTCGCATATCGAGAATCTCAATTGCATTTTCGATGGCGCTGAGGTCGGACTCACGTTCCCGAAACTCCTCACCCCAGCTTTCCGCTTCCCGCCTGAATATATCGGGCTCCTTCGCGAGCATATCCCAACTTGAGGGGCTGTCATAACTCAGTACCATAAAGCCGTTTGCCGCAAAAACATGAATGGGGTATTCATCGCCAACACCTCCACGCAGGAATCCACGCGAACGGTATTGCACAATAATCAGTGGGTAGCGTTCACCTTCTACATAATCGACCGGATAAACCAGATGACCTATCACGTCGGCGCCAAATCGATCCTTCCACGCCAATTGCTCAACATGGCTTAGTTTAAGGCTCTGGAATTCAGGGTTTGGATCAATGATTGTATCGACAGAGCCATCATTAACATTAATGCTAACTATTCTCCGGGGCGTTTTCCAGCCGTCAGCAAGACATATGAGTCTTCCGTGGGCGAAATCGCAATCCTCATACCACTCGTCGTTCTTTAAAACTGTGCGCACTTCGCCGTTCGCGCTCCAGGCATAAAAAACCATTTTTCCAAAACCTTTTCCCTCACGCCGAAGAAAATAGACCTCGCCGCTGGCGGCATCCAGCCATACATCGGTCACAAACCCGCTGCACTCCTTCGCATCGCATAATTCCGCCACCTGTGTTTGGTTAGTGATACGCCGACCTACAGTGACCGGGGGTATTGGGCCCTTATACATTTGGGGCGCAATATTTTCCAACCAAGCGAAATTGCCGCCCCGCCGGACAACGTTGCGGACGTCACGTAATTCTCCTACGCCAAGCATTTTCTTTAGTTCGTCTTGCACTGGCGGACCTGTTCGATTGCTAATGTCTGTATCGACCAGTTCGGCTTTCAGGGAAAAATCATAAACAAAGTGTAGTGCTGGCGCAGCTTCGCCCCGAAGGGACTTCGCCAAACCCTGTCGTAATATAGGCGCACTGCTGACTGCGGGTCTAAATCGCCAATCGAAAAGATACCCCCCCGCGCTTTCGCGTCGTAGAGATTCGGAATAATCAACACGCGACGGTACTAAAACATCAAAATAAATTTTGTCGTCGTCGTCAGACCATTCGAATTTTAGGACGTCTGCCACATTACTCGTTAGCTTCTCCTCAACCATTCCATCTACGCTCGCCCGCCAAATTTGAATTTCACCATCGGCTTTCTTTCGGTAGGCGATCCACTTCCCGTCAGGCGACCACTTTGCTTCGAGAGTTTCGAATGCACCTGAAGAATGCCTGACGATTTCCCCCAATAGAAACCGCTCACCGCCGTCACCCACATAGAGTGGCGCGGCGTTTGACGCAATTTCAGCAACGAACCATCCGACATCATAGGAGTCAGTATCCGTGTTCGCGCGCCGCAGAAGAAACGCTATTTTTTTTCCGTCCGGTGAAAGCGAAAAGCCCTCGCCGAGGCTGCCAATATCGCGTAGCCCAACCAAATCGTTGATATCAATCAAACGATCAGGACTTTCATCCGTATCCGATGCCGGTAATGAGAGTCCAAAAGAATAAGGCTCTTTTGGAGTTTCGGTCGGGGTCGCCACACACCCAACAAGCATCAATATGAGTGCCAAAAAATACCACATTATAATAACCTTTTAAAAAACTTTTTGACTGTTCAGTCAAAAAGGTAGAGCAGCACAGATCCGGCTGATCCGTCGAAGGACCAGCCGGCAAACGTTCAGGCGCTTCAAAGTAGCGTCACATCACCAAGCCTTGGTAATCTGGAACGAGACAAAGCGTCCGAGCGGACTCGCGTTGGTCGCATCAAAGCCCGTGGGGGAGAAGGGTGATAGTGTGCTAATGCTCGGTGGGTCTTCATTGAATAGATTGAGGACGCTAAAGGAGAACTTGGTGTTGTCGAGCCAGCTATTTCCGGTGCGTTCCTCGGTATCATAGCTCAAATTGAGGTCCACTGTTGTCCACGAGTCAACCGGCACATCGCCAGTGCCCGCAAGGTTTCTATCATCCACATAGCTGTCTATATAGTTGACATAGGTGGTAGCGGTCACGCCATTACGGCTCCACGATAAATTGCCCCGCAGGCGCAAAGCAACCGGGTTGAATACCGTGTTCACCACGTCGAAAACCGGGGCGTTTTCGGTGATTTGTTTGTTCTGTTTGAACAAATAAGTGCTGTTCAGACCTAAATCAAACTGACCGATATCATCGCCGTCGACAGAGTAAGACAAATTGATGTCGAGGCCGCTCGTATCATCCACCGCGAGATTTCGCAGCCTGCCATCGAGGATAAAATCTTCGTCTCCCGGCATCATAAAACCGCCGCCGGAAACATCGAAGAATTGCGCCGCGCTGGCAATGATTGCTGCCGTCACAGCGGGATCAGGGTTGGTAATGATGACGTCGGCGAATACCGCCGGGTCGTTTAGAAAACCAAAAAAAGAACCTGGAGAACCGATACGATCCGTGTAACTAATATCGAACCAGGTCAGTGACATGTCGAGGCTGCCGGGACCGACGCCCCATTGGGAATCAAAGCCTGCGGTCCAAGCAGTCGACTCCTCGGGGCTCAACTGCAGTAAATCGGTTCGATTATCCAATATGACAAGGGACGTTCCAGTCACCGACGCAGGATCCGGCACAAAAATCGCAAACGTCTGGCTAGTTTTCGACCCTGAATCCCCCAGGTTCGGTGGATTGAATGACGTGCTGAAGGTGCCACGGAAATTCAGTCCATCAAATGGCGACCATAACAGACCCACTTTGGGATTAAGGGTGTCGCCAAAATCGCTGTAATCTTCATACCGACCAGCCAGCGTTAGCTCCAGCCGTTCCACTCCGGGTGCACGATTGTCTGCGCCAACAATCGGAATGAAGGCTTCAGCAAATACGCCGAGGGCATTGCGCTCCGCCTGTCTGGTGACCGTTCCAGCAAGCGGATTATTACTAGTTAAAAAAGACTCTCCTCTGTAACTGACACCTGCGGCAAGCTTCACGTCGCCGCCAGACAGGCGCACCACGCTACCATCTACTTTACCATCAACCGACCACAACTCCGAATCTGTTTCCGCTTGTTGCACAAAGGCACCCGTTACATCACGAAACTCGTCCACTTTGTGGTAGCCGCCGGACAAGTCCAACAACCAGTCTTCCCACAGCTTTATATCTGCCCCCGCAGAAATACCATATTGTTCAGTTGTGAATTCCGCAAAAAAAGTAGGGCTGAAGCCGGTATTGAAGCCACTGCCTTCGCGCCGTGAATAAGCCCCATGGCCGCGTAGAATGATCCGGTCACTCAATTCTTGCGAACCGCTCGCCAGAATATTATGGCTTTCCTGTGCCTGCAGCAGATCTGTCGGCAAGCCGACGCTAGACGAAAAGTCCCTGTCCTCAGCACCAAGACTATCCCGATTA
>JAJFGC010000004.1 GCA_021776345.1 Hyphococcus sp.
TTTTTTTTTTTCTTTTTTTCCCCCCTACCCCCGGTTTTTTTTCGCGTTTTTCCCCCCCCGAAACTCACTATAGACATTCGTGTTAAGTGACGACTTGATTAAGACTGGATTCAGAAGTCGATAACCGTTCTCGCGCCGAACTGCCGTTGTTTCGCGGGAATCAACGTTAGGCTTTGATTGTCACTAAATTCGAACGGGAAAATAAACCCGCTGTCGGCGCTGAAGTCACTCGTCCGGCCGCCAGCAAGATACTGATCATTGTTGAACAAGTTTGTCACAAACAATTCGAACTTGAGGTTGTCGCGCTGAACGCCGCCGCGAAGATTGAACAGCCAGCTCGAACCGATATGGGAGAAGTTCTGTTCGTCTGTGAACTGCTTCCCGGTAAAGATGCCATCTACGCGTCCGAATAGGCTCCAGTCACTGAAGTCGGCAAGCGGCAAATCATCGATATAAGACAGCGAGAAAGAGCTGCTCCATTTCGGGAATTGCAAAGGTGTATTCCCGCTACAATCAACGACGCCATCGGAATTCGCAGGCGCGTAGTCGTCAGTAAAGCCACACTCGAAGTCTTTGAATTCTGCATCCGAATAAGTGAACTGACCGCCAAGAGTAATTGCATCGGTCAGCTTGGCGCTGCCTTCGAATTCGACACCCATTAACTCGGTGCTGAACCCTTGGACTGCTGAGGTGCTCACGCTTTGACCGCCGCCAGGTTCATTGAACAAAACGCCGGTGCGTGTTTTCTGGTTTGTCCAATCCATCTTATAGGCAACGACAGTGAAAGTCGCACGACCATCGTGCAATGCCTGACGCCAACCGAGCTCCCAGTTTTCCAACTTTTCCTCGTCAAGGAACAACGTCGCGGTTGCAACAAAATCAGGGTTCAAATCCAACTGCGCCTGACTAAAGCTGGCAAATCGCGAGTTAAAAAATCCAGGGTTGTTCCCTTTCGAATAGGTCGCCCAGAAATTGGTGCTTTCCGTAGGCGTAACCTGGATAGTGGCGCGAGGCAGGAAGGCATTGAATTTTGAGCCGAGTTCGGTCCCGTTGCCGGTCGCAAAGGCTGCGGTCGGCGGCAAAAGCGAGGTTCTGCGAACGTCACGCTGGGTCAGATCGTCCCACTGGTAACGCCATTCAAAGTCGAAACCGAGCCAATCATTAACGTCATACCCGAGCGCGCCGAACACGCTCAGCGTTTCGTTTTGGCTGACCGGCGGCGGAGCGAAGCCGTCAAATCCACACGGGCAAATGCCATCGGTTGGCCGGCCGAAAAAATCGTCCAGCTCGAATGAAGTCGGTGCGGTCATTCCTCCATCATAGGCGACCACAGACTCACCGCCGTCGAGATAATAGCCGTAATTCTTGCCATTGAAGTAGCTGCCGCCCAGCATCCACGTCAGAGGCTGGTCGCTCGGCGATATGACTCGCAGCTCTTGAAAGAAGCTCTGATTACGGAACAGATCAAGGTTGATCCAGTTTTCAACACCGGAGTCGTCAAGGTCGCGAATATTGGCGACGCGCTCGTCATCATAACTCGAAACTGAGCTGATCGTATGCCCGCCAATGTCATAATCGATGAAAAAAGCCGCGCGAATTTGCTCCCGCTCAAGGCCAAATTCTGTCAGGGTCGGATAAACATCCGGGATATCGACCTCGGCAAAGTAGGGAAGAATGTCAGGCGATGAAATTTGCGTGTTGCTGTCCGTGAGGTTTACGATTGGCACTTCGCCGCAAATAAAATCTGTTAGATTTGTGCCAGGCACATTTCGTTTCAGCGCCGTGGCTAAGCTCGGATTTTGCGCAAAGCAGTTTGCTACATTGGGCCCGGCGCCGCGCCGCGAGCTTGAATTGCCGAGGTGGACGGACGCTGCCGGCCCATCATCATCCAGCGCATACATGCCTCGGAATTTCATCGAAAGGTTGGGGCTAGGCTCCGCGTATAAAGTGCCCATATAGGTACGTGTGCTTTCTTCGCCGAGAGCGCCGCCATCTGAAGCGCTCCGGTATTGCCCGCCCGTACCGTAATCTTGAACAAATAACCGGCCGCTAAGAAAACCCTCGATAATTGGCCCTTCAATGCCAAGTGAAACATTATGGGTCTCATCTTGAGCGAATTCGATCGCAGCAGAACCGCTGAACTCAGTCAGGCTCGGTGTCTTTGAAATATAATTGATAGCGCCGGCAAATGTGCTGCGGCCGAACAGAGCCGATGACGGCCCCTTGACGATTTCTACGCGCTCGATGTTTTGAGTGCCGATGCTCGAAGAGCCGCCGACAACAGGCACGCCGTCAAGAAAAACCGATCCGACTTGCGCGAATGGCTCTACGAGTTCGTTACCAAGCCCGCGAAACCTAACATCCGTATAAATACGCCCTGGGTTGGCGACGCTGTTGTTTTCAAATTGAACGCCCGGCGTAAATTCGACGACTTCCACCAGGGTGTTCATGCCTGCCGCTTGCAACTGTTCATTTGAGAACGCAGTTACTGCAACCGGAACATCAAAAAGATTCTCTTCCCGTTTTCGAGCAACAACGACGATGTTGTCCCCAGAGACTGCTGCGGTTTGCGCAGCTCCTTGCGCATAGGCCTGCGGCGCTGCAGAGCAGACAGCAACTCCGACCGCTCCTAGCAGAATGGACTTTAATTTTAGAGGCTGGTGTTGAGCAAAAGCACGTTGATACATAAGAAATCCCCTTTCCTGGCTGATCGCCCTCAGATCGCACCGTTAGTGTCGCAACGCGCCGTGCATCTCTTTATTCCAACTCTTCTATATACTGACTTCATGTTTTGTTTTTTTCACACGAAGCTCATTGCGACTTGTGTACGAGATTTTTTTAAGCTAACACGCAATCAATATGCGAACAAGTGTGCATAATACGCACTTTTGATATTTATTGCGCGTGTGCCGCAAAAACCGTCTCAAAAGAACGGAAATCATGGATTTTATTGGAGATTCCCGCCAATTGACCTCAGAAAGTTCGGAATGACCGCTACAAAACTGAATATCGGCGTCCATTACGAGCCATCCGGCGTCGATCCGCATATCGGATCTGCTGAGCTCGCCCTGCAGATGACGAATGCGGTGTTCGACACGTTGGTCACTCGAATGCCAGAAGGTGATTATCTGCCGGGGTTGGCGATTTCCTACGTAATTTCGGCTGACGAATGTGTTTATACTTTTGAACTCCGGCGCGATGTCAAATTCCATGATGGTGAGCCGTTCAACGCGGAGGCGGCGGCGTTTTCACTGGAGCGCGCCTTTAACCCGGATAATAATTCACAATTAGCGCGCGGCATGTTGGGTCCATTCAAAAATGCTCGCGCAGTAGATGAATATGTTCTTTCGGTGGCGCTTAATCGCCCTTATGGGTTATTGCTGGACGCATTGAGTCAGGGATGGTTGGCGCCGGTATCACCTGCCGCCGTGAAGCGGCTGGGCGCGGATTTTGCGCGCGGTCCGGTTGGAACTGGTCCGTTCAAATTTGACCGCTGGGATGCCGGTGAAAAGATCGTTTTAAAGCGCAACCCCGATTATAATTGGGCCCCGCCGCTCGTAACAAATAAAGGACCGGCGAAATTCGACGAACTGAGCTTCACGTTCTTGACTAACGGCAGGGCGCGTGCGGAAGCGCTGGAAAATAACGAAGTTGATGCGGTATTTTACGTGCCGCCCGACGCAGCGCAGCGTTTGCGTGATGATCCTCGATTTTACGTGGAAACTTGGCCGATTCGCGGCGTGCCCGTTTCCCTTATGATGAACATTACGCGGGCGCCGACAGACGACATAAAAGTTCGTAGGGCAATTAACTACGCCGTAGATCAGGACTCCCTTGTCGAGGAAGTTTTCCACGGCGAATTTGAGCGCGCT
This sequence comes from Hyphococcus sp., assembly GCA_021776345.1. Taxonomy (GTDB): domain Bacteria; phylum Pseudomonadota; class Alphaproteobacteria; order Caulobacterales; family Parvularculaceae; genus Hyphococcus. The sequence goes on from JAJFGC010000004.1 coordinate 3,873, forward strand.
TATGGGCCTGTTTCGCAATTTACGCTTGGCTTTTCACCAGCCGTCAAAGACAAATATCATTTTGACGCAGACAAAGCACAGGAACTCCTCGACAGCACTGGCTGGCTAGTGAACAAGTCGACAGGAATGCGTGAAAAGAACGGCGAACCGCTAAACGTTTCGTTCTACGCGCTGCCTGTTAATTTCTATCCTGAATTCGGAAAAATTATTACTCGTCAACTCAGACAAGTCGGGATAACCGTCAACGTCGTTCTCTTAAGTCCGCTCGATTGGATCAAGGCAGGAATGCAGGGACATCATCACCTCATTCCACAAGGCAAGTATGGAAGTTCCGCACAGTTGTTGAGTTTTGTTTATCACTCGCGGCACAGTGGACCGACAGGATATGGCTGGAGCAAGCGTGACGCCAATCATCACGCCGGGTTCGACACTCTGTTAGAGGACGCTGAATCTGCTCTGGCGCCGGCGGATTATATACCGCTTTTTAAACAGGCGCAGGAGATCATCATGGATGAAGCGCTTATTGCACCGCTTCATTGCAATACAAATATTGTTGCCGCCCGTCAGGGCGTGCATGGGATCAAATTTGATGCGATCGGCGCCTACCCTTTGATTCACGACGTCACCGTTGAGCGTTCAAACGAGGCGCAACAGGATGGATTGCGCAAGAAAGCGGATAATTCATGACGGCTCGAATCACGATCCGAAAAGGCGAATATCACGACTCAGTTCGATTGATGCAAGC
>JAJFGC010000031.1 GCA_021776345.1 Hyphococcus sp.
ATTCGGGTGGACGTATAGCGTTCAGGAATGTCCCGCTCCCGCAAACCTCTCCTGTGCGACGGGCTATGCCCAGATCATTCAATTTGAATGTTATCGAAGGCGATAGCGTCTGCGGCAATGCACTCCTGATAGTCTGAAACAGCACATTACCCGGATGAACGTCGCAGTGGGTCATCTGTCTGCTATGGATAAATTGAAGTGCTTCCAGCATACATTTCGCGACTGTCTTGAACCAAAACCGCCCGACAACTTTCGGATCTGAAATCCACAGGGTTAGAGCCGTATCGCAACGCTCCACGATAAGATAAAAAAGATTGTTATACCTGAAGGCGTCATAAATGTAGACGATGTGGGGATGACGCAATTGTGTTAAGGCATTGATTTCATCGTTGGCCTTTCCTTCAACCACCTCGAAAGGCAAGCCATTCGGTTTGAGAACCTTGGCGACGAGTTGATTGCCCCATGAATCGCGGCAAGAATAAGCGACGCTGAAACAGCCTTCACCAATACGCTCCTTGATGATGTAGAAGTTGTCGGAATGCGGGCTTCTAATCGGTGTGCCCGGTCCAGGCCAGTGTACACTGACAGTCGCTAGCTTATTTACGTCTGCGCTCATTTGATAATCGCCGGGTGGTCACAATCTTTATGTGTGATCAACATTTACCCAATCAAGCCTAATTAGGAAATATTAGCGCATCCCGCACTAGCGCGGGACCGGGCTGTCATAAACCGAGCCCGAAGCCGGTCTCGGCCCTTCGGGTTTCCATCCCTTGCGCGGGCGCAAGCTAAAGCTTGCTTATCTAAGGGCGCCGCTAAAGCGGCGGCTTTTTTAGACGTTTCCCTCGAAACGGGGATTGGCGGCAGCCCGTTTAGCACCGCGCGGACGCGACGCAAGTGTTTTGAGTTCTCTTTCCTGGGATCAAGTTTTCTCAGGGCGAAAGTCTGGGCCTTGCGGGCCCGTGAAAGAACAGGCTCGCAAGGCCCAGACTTCCGGCTTCTCTCTTTTTGATCCGATTTTTATTGCACCAAAAACTCTTGGCGTCGCGCCCTCAGTACGCGGTGCAGGACGGTCTGTTTCGCCGCCAACCCCCGTTCCGGGGGAAACTGGTGAACGGGCGGGAAAGGACAACGAGGCATGACCCTACAAGAAACAAACACCGCACACGGAGGAAAGAACGGGAGCCCTCCCGGCGGGAAGGCGCGGCGCCGCAAGCGCAGCGCTCCCGCGACAGACCTTTACCAAGACGTGACCGACAAGATTATCAGGGAACTTGAAAAAGGCGCGGTCCCTTGGGTGCAGCCATGGGGGCGCCCCGGTATTAAAACCCCGCTCGGGCTCCCGACCAACGCCAGCACCGGAAACGCCTATTCTGGCGTCAATATCTTGCTGTTATGGGGCGCGGCCATTGAGACGCAGCGCTCTACGCAAAATTGGCTCACCTACAAGCAGGCCAAAGCGCTAGGCGGTCAGGTGCGCGCGGGCGAGCGCGGCGCCATGGTCGTTTATGCTGATAGCTACATCCCCAAAGCCGAAAAAGAACGCGCTGCGGAAAAAGGATGCGCCCCGCAGTCATTCGGCTTTTACAAACGCTACACGGTTTTTAACGCCGACCAATGCGAAGACTTGCCGAAAGAACATTACGCAGCCGCGCCGCTCTTGCCCGACTGTGAAACCATTCCCCGCGCTGAGGAATTGATAAAATCAACGGGGGCGGATTTTCGCATCGGCGGAGACCGCGCGTTCTATTCGCCGGGCCTCGATTTTGTGCAGGTGCCGCCGCAACCCGCCTTCTTTGATCAAATTAATTATTACCGGACTTGCCTACACGAGTTAGGGCACTGGACCGGACACATGAGTCGCCTTGACCGTAATCTGAAGACCAACAAAGGAACGAAAGACTATGCCCGCGAAGAACTTGTCGCGGAAATGGCGAGCGCCTTTATGTGCGCTAAACTCGGCATTGAGCCGACTGTGCGGCATACGGACTATATCGCTAGCTGGCTGACCGTACTCACCGAAGACAAACGCGCCATTTTTAAAGCCGCGTCGCTTGCATCGAAAGCCGCTGATTTCATCCTCAACTGCGAAACGCCGACCGACGCGCCGCAGGAAATGGCGGCAGCGGCATGAGCGATCTTATTAGCACCGATACGAGCGGGGCGGCTAAAACCGTCGCCCCGCAAACCGCAAACGCTAACGCCGTAGCGTTCTATCAGGTAAAGCCAAGAGAAGACGGGCGCGGCCCTTACCGTTGGGCGCATGTTGTCAAAACTCCAAAGGGTTTTGCAATGGGCACGATTTATCGCCAGCTAGGCGACGCCCTCACAATCAACGAAATCGCCGACCTTCAAACACTTTGCGACAAGCACGGCTTTGATTTGGGGAGGGTTGCGTAATGGGCAAATTGAGCAAATCAGAGCGCAGCCGTCATGACGCCGCTTGCGCGGTCCTTCAAAAAACAAACTTAAACGACGACGACCGCGAACAGGTGTTTACTGACTGGCATCCGGGCGCGGTGATCGACGCCGGCAAGGCGAGCGCCTTTTTTACGCCGCCCGGCCTTGCCTATGATTTTGAAATCGACGCGCACAGCCATGGCCGTATTCTGGACGCTTGCGCGGGAATAGGCGTTTTGTCCTGGGTGCTTGGAACGCGCTACGCCTATTCAAATAGCGGCGCCCGTCCTGATGTTACCGCAATTGAATCTAACCCGGCCTTTGTTGAAATCGGGCGCAAGCTCCTGCCTTGGGTGAACTGGATTCAAGGCGACATTTTCGACCCCGGAAAAATGGACCTTGGCCCGTTTGACGCGGCAATGGCGAACGCACCTTTTGGCCGTACACAGACGGAAACGAAAAGCCCGCGCTACAAAGGCGCTTGCTTTGAGTTGAAGCTAATCGACATGCTCGCCGACCATTGCGACTATGGCGCGTTCATCATCCCGCAAATGTCTGCGCCTTTTGATTACTCCGGTAGGCAACGGCACCGACGACGCCACACCACCGAGAGCAAGCGCTTCGAAGATCAGACCGGGCTCATTCTCGCCGAAGGGTGCGGCGTTGATTGCGCATATTATAAAGACGACTGGCATGGCGTCGCGCCGAGCGTCGAAATCGTCACCATTGACTATGACGAGCAGCGCGACGTTCTGAAGTCCGCCCCTCAACAATTGAAAATGGCTGTGTGAGGGGGGGCGATCATGCAAAATTATCAAAAAGTGTGCGCCCCTTTTCAGATCAACGCTGATGACGTGGAGCGCAGCAGTTTAGACGACGATGATATCGGCAAATGGGCATTGCTCGTCACAGGTTGTCATCACCTTTTCGACAGCAAGAACCAAGCGCATTCCGTATACAAACTGTTGTTACGAGATATCGCCGTGCGGTGAACCCGTGCGCGCGATTGGAATTCCCACCACCATCACCACAAACAAGGAGGCTTAGCCATGGTGAATCGAACGATAAAACAAATCTGCGTATCGCAGATGAAGGTTTCGCGAATGAATATGCGTCACGGACGCAAAGTGCCAAACACGGACGACATTTATCCGTCAATCAAAAAGCGCGGCCTTATTCAATCCTTGCTTGTGCGGCGCGAGGACGGAAAGTGGGGCGTTGTCGCCGGTCGGCGTCGCTTATACGCTCTGCGGCGCAAAGTGAAAGAAATTAAGAAGCCGGTTAAAGAGTCTTGCATTATCCTAAAGCCGGGCGATGACGCCGCTGCGATTGAGGCGTCGTTAATCGAAAATGTAGGGCGGGTCCCTGCGGACGAAATGCAGGAACTAGAAGCGTATATGCGCTTGTCCAAGGCGGGCCGAACGGTGACTGAAATCGCTGAGACGTTTGGGATCACCGAATTAAAGGTCAAACGCGTATTGGCGCTTGCCGGTCTGAACGACGAAATTCGAGCGCTCTATGCAGATGAAAAAATAGACGTACCGACAATTCGCGCATTGACGATGGCGAGCGGAGACCAGCAAACCGAATGGCTGGCGCTCTATCACGATGAAAGCGTCTACACGCCCGATGGGCCGCAGGTTAAATTGTGGCTGACAGGCGGCGCCAAAATCAAAACCAGCGCTGCTCTGTTTGATTTATCCGCCTATGACGGTACGACGCTTTCCGATCTTTTTGGCGAAGATGCGTATTTTGCCGACCCGGACCAATTTTGGAAACTTCAAAATCAGGCTATCGCGGAACAGGTAGCGGAATACGAAAAACGAGGTTGGCGCGAGGTGGTTGTTCTTGATCGTGGAAGGACATTCCCGAAATGGGAGTTTTCCGAACGCAGCATGAAGGAAGGCGGCAAGGTTTTTATTCAGACCGACAACTGGGGCCGCGTCACTACATTTGAAGGCTACCTGTCCGACGACGACATTAAAAAGATCAATACTATTCTGGCTGGCGCAAAGGAAAACCCATCTACGGACAAAGTGGCGAATCCCGACAAACCGGAAATGTCCGGTCCCATGTCGGAGTATGTCGCCTTGCATCGTTTTCTCGCGATCCGGGCGAGCTTGCTGGACCACCCAAAGGTGGCGCTACGGTTGATGGTCGCACACCTCGTCACACAGAGCGGCCACTGGCGCGTTGACGTCCAAGGCGTCCAGCCTCGCAGGGAAGCAACGGCGTTGAGCGGCGCGAACAGTGACGGCGAAAAACTGTTTTCCGCCGAGTGCGCGGATGCTTGCGCGGCTCTTGGCGTGAAGGACGGAGCAGCGCAACTCGTCGGCGTTTCCCAGCGAGACTTAACGGTTGTCAGCGTTTTCGCCCGTCTCTTAAAACTCGATGACGATCAGGTCCTTGCCATTCTGACCGTCGCGATGGGCGAGACGTTGGAAGCGGGGTCCGAGATCGCCGAAGCGCTCACCCATGTCATCCCCGTAGACATGGCCGCGTTATGGGAGCCCGATGATTGCTTTTTTGATTTGTTGCGCGACAAGCGGGTGATCAATGCGATGGTTAAAGAGATCGCGGGAAAACCCGCCGCCGCTTCCTGTTTGACCGAAACCGGCGTCGCGCAAAAACAGATTATCCGAAATCGGATTGCTGGCGTTGGTGTTCGCAAAGGCGATCCGGCATGGCGGCCGCGCTGGATGAAAACCCACCCCCGTCATTATGTGAATGCGCGCGGTTGTTCAGTTTCACGATTGAACGGATCGGCAAAGTCCACAATCACCGGTTAGGCGTCATTCGACCCGAGCTTGCCAAGCGTCGCCTCGACTTGTTGCAGGCTGGCTTTGAGGTCCGTCGCCATCGACTTTAAATCCGCCGCGTCCGATCCGTCGGGCGCGGCGCTAACCATCGCGAGCGTGTCTGCTACCAGATCAGATATTGGTCGCGGCGGTACGCACCCGCGCGGCCCGAACAAATCAACCTGGGTCGGGCCGTCAAGGGACTCGCATTCAATCGCCACGTATCCAGAACACGTTAAGACGAATCTCAAATCCGCCGCATCCAATTTCGTATCTGCCATTACAACTGCCCGGTTCGCCCCCATTATTCTCAACGCCGCCAACGGATCGTTTATGCGTGCGAATTGAGTTTAAGACCAGCCGCGTTTCGGGTTGCCAAAGGACTACTAATCAACGTCCGGTTGTCCGATGGAAACGGCCAAGTTTTGCATCCGTACTCTAGCACAACGATCCGGATGCGTCGCTTTACATTTTATAGAGATTTCCCAAGGATTTACCGATCCGTCAGCATTTCCACCGCCGCGCCATCGCCAGTCAATATGCGATGCGTAGTCTGGCTGAAGGCGTCTCGCAGTATTTGCTCTTTCCAATCCAGACCCGCTCGAGATTCCATCGCGGTGCGCCCTCGATTCCGTCCGCAGCGGCGTGGTGTTTACAAAAGCTCAACATGGTTTACGCCGATTTTATCGTTCACCATCGTTGATGCACAGCGATCAATTTCCCGCTTCATGCCCTTTACCGATATCCGAAGCCGAAGATTGACCGAAACCCATCATCGCGACTTTTTTCCCCGACGTCTCAATGATCAAATTTGGAGCGCCGCTTACGCGGCGCATTTTATTTTCATTGAATACGTCTCCTCGCGAGACAAAAAAGATCACGCTTCCGGGCAACCGCATTTTTTGGTTTTCGCTGTTGGTTTTTTCGGGCGTCTTCGCCTCCGAATAGTCGGAGGGCGTTAGCGCGGGAGATTGGCTCCCGGCGACAAACAAAATGGAGACGACAAAATGTCAAACGCAAAAGCACTTGGATATGTAAACAAAGGCGAAGACGGAAATTACGAGGGCGTACTCGCCATGGGGTTCAGAGGCCGGATCAGAATTGATGCAAATCTGGACAAGTCGAATGAGAGACAGCCAGACTTTCGCATCTTCGCAGAGCGGCTTGGCGATATCGGCGCTGGGTGGACGAAGATCGGAAAAACCTCGGGAAATCCCTATCTATCGCTTTCCGTGGCGCATCCGGTGATCTGCCAGCGCGAGGTCTATGCAAAACTGGGCCGCAAAGCGGACGGCGAGGATCATGAGTTTGTAATCCTTTGGAATCCCGAAGAATAGAAAAAGCCAATCACAATTCACTCGCTAATCTATCAAGGATTGGCGGGTGTTTTGCTTTGATCATTTAAGTCTCAATAACTAATGCTGTCTATGTTGACCCATGGAACCGGGTGACATGACACCGTATGACAAACCTAAATTGGGTAAAGACGGCGCCGCTGCGAAGTCTGTAGACAGTTACAGATTGCCCAACCCCGCATGGGCTTGGGAACATCTGCGCCGAAATTCCGGATACGGAAAAGACTACGATAACACCCCGCAACAGCGAGCGAAATCGGCGCTGCTGGCGTCCAGCGCTGAATTCATAAGCGAACGCGAAGCATCCGCGACAGCGGAAAAATGGGGCCTCGTCGCACTCGCCGATCCGTCATTATGCGCAAGGGATGCACCGGTTTTCTGGCGACCCGATGTGCTTGCAGGCGCGCTGAAAGTCCAATTGGTCGGCGTTAACGACGTCCACAAAATCCGAACGTCGCCGCATGAAAAAATCAATTTGACCGACCTTAACTGTGGGCGAACGATTTTCGACAGCGCCGATGGAAGACGCCATATTCTGATTAGATGCACCGGCGTTTGGATACAATTATATTGCGACGCACCGAAAACGCATGGCGACGAAGGCAGCGTCATTCTGCAAATTGACCGGCTCAACAACTATCGGCGCCGCCTGGATACTGTCGATCAACTCTTGTCGTTATACCGGTCGCACGAGTGCGAACCGTCCATGATGGTTCGTGGAAGAGAGTCGACGCGCTTGGAATTTGGGCTTCGCGCTTACGATATTATATCAGCGGGCGGAAGCCATCGGGACGTTGCTATTGCATTGCTCGGATATCAGCGCGTCGTTGACACTTGGGGAATGTCCGGTCATTACGTGGAAGACTGGACACGCCGCCTTATCAATCGGTCGCGCGACTTGGTTAATGGCGAATACAAAACCTTCCTGACAAAGAAGAAATCCTAAAGCGCCGTTAAAAACCTCCGGCGAATTTAGAGAGTCGTGTTTTCACCACTTCATTTTTCCTGAAATTTTGCGACAATTTCCTTATGCAGAGCGCATCTTCAATTGCGACACTGCATACGAAAAGTTGATCACATTGGGGTGTTTGATGGGACAAGTTGCAATTGAAGACGGAGATACAAAGAAACCTAACGAA
>JAJFGC010000032.1 GCA_021776345.1 Hyphococcus sp.
TCTTTCGCCCAATTTACTTCCATTGGCCGATATCCCGGTCCGCTTTCACCACCAACAATCACCCAATGAATTTTTGATAGGTCGACTTTTCCAACAGGGCCAATAAGCGGTTCAATCGATAAAAACCGCACGCTCGCGTTCATATCCTGCATGTGTTTGATACGCGACTTTTTCGAACCATCCTCGACAGAAGTTCCAAGCCAGATGTGCTTTGGCGCTGGCTCGACATTGTAACGCGCATTCACATAATTTCGCATTACCGAGCTTCGTTTGGTCAATACCTGAAAGGTGTGCCAGTCCGCCTGCTCCATCGTATCGAATACAGAGTCGATAAATTTTCGCGGCACTTGCTTGTGAAAAAGATCGCTCATTGAATTGACGAAAATCATCCGCGGCTGGCGCCAGCTCAACGGTTGCTCAACCCGTTCAGGGCGCAACGTCAGATCAAACCCGTTCTCATAAGGATGGCCCGGCGTACCGCGCCAGCGCTCAGCGAAACGCTCCGCATAGCAGTGATCACAGCCCGCACTGATCTTCGTACAACCCGTTACCGGATTCCACGTTGCATCTGTCCATTCGATCGTAGTTTTTGACATCATTTCACCATAGAACAAAACATGAACATTATAAATAGTCAAGCGCGATGAGCGCACTGAATCACATTTTGATTCCAGCACCAACTAAGGCCGCCTATCTAAAAATACTCTCCACGCTCGGCGCCGTCATAACGGCCCGATTTCAGGCAGCATTTCTTGAAATCTGCGTCCACTTCCGCACGGGCACGGATCATTGCGGCCGAGCTTTTCATTGAGCTCAATCTCGCCGCCTTTAATTGTGCGATAGCCCCGCTTGACGTTTGTCTCTGACGGGAAGCTCTTACGCCGTTTCGACATTGTCTCCGAAGAGGGGGCGTCGAAAGCAAGGGAAGTCTTCGTGGTTTTTATAGTTTGGCATGACACCCTCCTTCAGTTTTAGGGCATGCGCCATAAGACGGCGCATGCAATTGGTCAATCTTGACGGCTCTTGGAAAATACACCCCCTCCGTCTCGCTACGCGCGACACCTCCACCATAAACGGGAGATGACGACTCAGAGTTCGCGGCAACTTCCCTTTTTCCCCCGCTTGCGGGGGAAGTGTCATCCCGGACCTGATCCGGGATGACGAAGGGGGCTCCCCACCCGCTCATTCCGGCGGAGGCCGGAATCCAGTCCCGAATAGAGTCGCGCAAAGCGCGCCTCTACAATTTAACTGTGCTGTGCCCCCGCCTGCGCGGGGATGAGCGGAGGGAAAAGCCCGGCGACTTCCATTCAGTTCTCCCGCAAATATCCCCAGGTATGGAGCTTGTCTGAGTCTTCGAACCAGCGGTCGCCGATGTCGTCGCGGTAATACATGTTCGGGATGAGAATGTTCTGTATACGTTTATAGGCTTGGACCCGCGCCTCGCGCATCGTCGCCCCGGCGCCGGCCACCACCAGCGCCACGCCGGCGGAGCCCGTGACCAGCCATTCGTCATTGACGAGTTTTACATCTTCAATGTGGACGCCGTCATGTGTTGGTTTTTTAAAAACGATGGTCGCGTTTTTCGAATAGGATTCGAACGTTTCCTTGTCGCGGAACGGGTAGGGCGGCACGACAAGGCGTACCCCGATCTGAAATCCTTTTTTGACTTTGATCTCCGCGTCATTACCGCTCGCTATTTGATAAAAGAAATCGGCGAGCGAGCCGGTCAGCGCATCGGTCTGAATCTGGATCGTCGGATAGCCAAAACGAGCGGTGAACTCCAACGGGTAAATACCCTGGCTGTTGACGATGCAGTTGAGGTCCATGTAGCCGACATAGCCTTCGCTTGCGAGCTTCGCCTCCATCTTTTTCAGCGTCGCATTATAGAGCCGGTTCGATTTCGACCAGAACATGGATGTCCCCATCTCGCCGGTCGCCGGACCGATATTGCCGGGGAAGAGTTTTTTATGTTCGAAATTAATATTGATCGGCTCAAGGAACCGCTTGCCGTTGAAGAAGCCGCCGACCGCGACCTCAACGCCGGTGACGCGGTTTTGCAACTGGAAAACCTTGATGGTGTCCGACCAGACACGCTTATAAGCTTCCAGCACGCGCACCACATCCGAGCCGTCGTCTTCCATCCCGACAAACAAAAGCCGCTTGATGTTCTGTGCTTCACCCGACGGCTTGATCACATATTTGCGCGGATTGGCTTTGACATGAGCGATGGCGTCATCGAAATCAGTGAACTCTTTATAGTTCAAAATAGAGACGCCGGCTTGTTTTAGCTCATCCTGCCCAAAGGAGCGATCATCCTCGAGCCGGTCCGTATAGGCCGTGCCGCCGATAACCAGTTTGCCTTGCTCGCGCAGCGCCGCCGCCTTTTCGCCCTGCCCCAAGACATCGTCGAAGACGATGACGTCGGCCCAGCCGATATGGGGCTCCCACTCATCAACCTTGGGCACGAACCCATCGCCAATATCCGCATCGTCCTTGTTCTCGATGTAATATTTGACGTCATGACCTTCCCGAACGATGCGCCAGGCGCAATCGACATGGAGAGCATCGCCGGAGACGAATAGGTAGTTGCGTTTTGGTTCAGTGTTCATGCGCCGACTATAAGCCGTTTTAAATTACGGTGTCATGCGTTATCGGCGCGGTGCCCGCTCGCAGGAGCCGCCTGCGATCTCGGATAACCACACGCCAATGAAAAGGGGGATGGCGCCTGCGCGCTACAAACGCGAGCGTCGTCGGCGCATGGTGATAAAGCCGATGGCGCCGATGGCGGAATTGACGGCGATAAAGCCGATTAAGGCGAATTCAATAACGCCCATTTCTCTCTCTCCTACCAGCAGCAATATGAGCCTTGCCGCTATTGAGCGTGGATTTGGGGGGTGACACGGTAAATGCCAAGGGCAAATGCGGCGAAAAAGTGTTCACATGCGATCACAAGCGACGGCGCAAAGCCAGTTATTCAGCGTTTCGACGACGCCGCCGTCGTTGGAAACGCCAGTGGAATAGCCCGTCAGCGGGGCTATTTCGAACCCGGCGTCATGGCTTTGAGGATGACCCGGCCAAGATCCGCGCTCATTGCAAACAGACCAAACGCGACGCCGCGATGAACCTGGCCCGTAAATTCATATTCTTTCCAAGTATAGTAACCGGCGGCGCCAAGAATAATAATTCGTGCGAGGATTGTTGCCGTGAAATTAATCGCCTTTGCCGCAAGGCGGCGTTTGCGATCCGCTGGCGTTTCCTCGATTTCCCGTCGCTTCATCCGCGACCTATCAGGCTCGAGGCTGACCCGCCGTGCTGGCGGCGCCAATGCGGCGCTTGCCTCTGCCGGCGCGGCGACTGCGCCGCCGCCCACGACTGCCGCCAACCGGTCCATACCAATTTGCGGCGCAGGTTTTTTATTGCTCAATCCCATCACGCCTTGCCCAAAGGTTGCCCGCTTAACTTCTGGCAAACTTCATTTGAGATCGCATGAAGGAGATGGATCAAATTTTATCGACCACAAGGGCGCGTAACAGCACGGCGCAAAAAAACGGGCGATCCGAAGATCGCCCGTTTTGCTTTCGTCCCCTCCGACGCGTCCAGCGTTAGAACTTTTTGCGAACAGTCACGCCATATGTACGCGGCGCATTGGTGTATCCGCTGAAGCTGTCAAGCGTGCCGCCAAAATGGTCGGGACGCGGGTCAGCCTGGCCTACCGATGGGAAGGCGCTCAAGAGATATTCGTCATCCGTCAGGTTCCGGCCCCAAACCATAAGTTCGAACCCATTATCCCAATTGACGCCCGCACTCATGTTCAAGACATTGACTTTTCTGGAAGCGATGCTCGCCGGCACGTTGTCCAGCGCCTGGACATCGCTTTCGTAGAGATACTCCGCGCGGATGTAGCCCTCAGCGTTATTAGACACTTGATGCGTCCATGTCGCCGACGTTGAAAGGCTGATTTCATGAATACCCGCTGGTGTTAGACCTGATCCATCGAAGAAATCAGGTGAAAATCCGGTAGTAGGATCTGCAGCACAACCAGCCGGTGTTACGCCTTGGAACGACGTACATGGCGCCAACGTGAACACATCAAATTCTGGATCGAGATATGTCAGCGAGAACGTCAGGGCCAATGGATCGACTGGCGAATAGGCCGCATCAACCTCAAAACCCTTAACCGATTGCTCTTCAGCGTTCGCCAGAACGAAGCCCGTACCAATAAACAAATTGGACTGGAAGTCTTTGATTGTCTGATCAAACAGAGCAATGTTGATGTAACCGCCGCCGAAATTGGCCTTCACGCCGATTTCGTAAAGCGTGACATCTTCAGGTCGTGCAGTCCGTCCGATGCCGTTTGCATCCGGCGGACGAGAGTCAGACGACAAGTTAACCGCGCCAGCTTTCCAACCCGTAGAGTAGGTGAAATAAGTGTTGAGGCCGTCAGTAATGTCGTAAGCAAGTCGCGCTGCGTAAGTAACTTTGTCGTCTTGCAGAAGGCCATCATCCAATGGGTTGCTCGCATCCGGGAAATTGACCTGAGGCGCAAAGAACTGGAACGGCTCTAAAGCTAGAGCGCTGTTGCACTGCAGGGCCGGGCTCGGAAGGAAACAATCCGCTCCGGCAATTGCCGTTGCAACGCTGCCGACCGTCTGCGGATCAGTTAAGATTGCCCCCGTCGACGGGTCAATAACGAACCCACCCATCAGCGCTGCGAGCGGCAATGGCGCTGCCAGTGTCGCCGCCACAACCGCAGGATCGGCTGTCGTGATATCAACGGTGGTAAGCGCCTCTACCGCACCAGCAAAACCAACTGCCTCGAGATCGATAGCAGAAATCACATCCGTCAGCGTGCTGGTTCCAACCGCTTCTTTACGGTCATTGATGTAGGAGACGCCGCCCGAAAGCGTCAGGCGTTCCGTCAAATGAAGGTCGAACTGGCCAAAAATTGAGTATGACCGGTTATCCATGGTGTAGTCGCCAAAGACGCCAGTGCCTGGGGCGAAGAAAATGCCCGGGGGCAAACCAAACGTGGTTTCCGTATCGGAAAGCACCGTTGGCGACCCGGTTGCCAGGAATGCAAGCGTGTCTGCGAACCCACGCGCATCCGGTCCCCAAATCACGTCTCGCTCAAACTCAACATTTTCGTCGAAGTAAAACCCGCCAACAAGCCAGTCGAGCGTATTATCGCCTGTCGATGCAATGCGGATTTCCTGAGTAAACGTTTCATATGATCTGGATTGGGGATTCGTAATCGCTGCAGCCGAGCTGAAGTCCGCGTCCGTTTCGGTGTTATCGTCTTGCTCACGATAGGCAGTAATCGATGTTATTTGGCCAAAGCCAATGTCCCAGTCCCCTTGGAGTGATACGCCTTTACCGGTCAATTGGTTGACCGGGTTTTGATCATAGGCAACCTCACGACGGAACGGATCTGAGTCGTCACCGATCTGACCGCCAAGGCCCGGAACCGGAACTTGCACCGTCGACGCATCAATTTGAGCTTGCGTGTAGATTGGAATGCCGTTGACGAGGCTACCCGGCGCCATCATGCCTAGAGCGATAGGGCTAACAATATCGACAACGGTTCCTGGACCAATACCCAAGGTTGCCGGACCGTTAAAGAGCTGGACAGCGCCGCAACAAACCTCATCAATACTGTTGTAATCGCCGATCAGGCGGAATGAAACTTCGTCGCTCGGCTCCCAAAGAAGTTGTGCGCGTGAAGACCAGCGTTTACGTTCGTTGACATCGTTACCATCAACAACGTTCGTATAGTAACCATCGCGATGGTTGATGCTGCCGGAAACACGGAAGGCCAATGTATCGCTGATCGGACCAGTCAATGTGCCTTTAAAAATGACCTGATCATAATTACCGTAGCCCGCTTCAACCGCCCCGCCAATTTCATACTCAGGCTTCGACGTGGTAATCGAAATTGCGCCGGCGGACACGTTTTTGCCGAATAGTGTCGACTGCGGTCCGCGCAACACTTCAACCCGCTCCAATGTCGGCAGGTCGAGAATTGCCGCCGCGGATCGCGACCGGTAGACGCCGTCGATAAAGACACCGACCGAACTTTCAATACCGGGGTTGTTTGCGCCATTACCAAAACCACGGATGAGGAAATTGGTCTGCGAGGAGTTCTGCAACTGGGTAACCCGTAGTGACGGTACCGTTGCCTGCAGATCAATCAGGTCAAGAATCTGAGCCTTTTCAATCGTATCGGAACCGACAACGCTGACCGCGATCGGAACTTCCTGAAGCGTTTGCGCCCGCTTGGTGGCGGTAACAATAATGGTGTCGCCCTGGGCGACGGCTGAACCCGCAGCAACCGCTGATATCGCCGCGCCAGCCAATAATGACTTTGATAGCGCATTGAGAGAATTTCTGAATTTCATGGTGTTGACCCTCATTTCGCCCCTCCCTGTGGGGCCTACTTTTCGCCGGCCTTTATATATTTTAGGCCGAAAATTGACTTTCGCTCGCCTTTTGGCTCCCGTCCAGCACGCAAGGCGCCTCAGCACTAAAGCGCGAGATGACCGTTACAAAATAGCAACATGCTGCCGGTTGCCAGATACTTTCGCCGCATGGTTAATCGAAACAGTTAAATTGTCATGAAGATAGGCGTTCACTGACGTTCGCCTCAATGAGGTCGCTTGTTTGCGCCGTTTCAACCGCCTTGCGGGCCTTGGTTCGGCGCACCCGCGCGGCAGGCAGAATGATGATCCCGCGCGTCCCCTCGCCTTCCGCCGAATCCAGCCTTAACTGAGCATCATGGGCCTGCGTAATCGCTTTTGCGATGGGCAGGCCAAGGCCTAAGCCCTCTTTCGTGCGCTTGAGGGACATATCCAGCTGCGCGAATGTGGCGGACAGGTTGGCCATTGTTTCATTGGCGATGCCGGGACCGTCATCTTTAACCAGAAAGGCGAGATCGCCTTTTTTCGTGAGCGCCGCGCCGATCGTTATGGTGACGCCCTTTGGCGAAAACTTTGAAGCATTTTCAATGAGTTTTGAAAGCGCCCGGGCAAGAAGCAGCCGATCACAGACTATTTCCAGGTCGCTGTTTTGAATTGCTTCCATGATGTTGGCGTCGGCGGCGGCGACCGCGGCGGCGGACAGCGATTTCGCCGCCGCGACAACGTCGCCAACAGTCGTATCCGCCTCAACAATGGCGATCGGCCCTGACCGCGCATCCGAGGCCAGCAGCATGTCGGAAACCGTATTGAGGAGGCGTTTACCGCCATCGATGATATAATCAGCGTATTCTTTGTGAAGATGGTCTGTCTCTTGCTCAAATCGTTCGCTCAATAATTGGCCAAAACCAATGATGGCGTTAAGCGGGGTTCTAAGCTCATGGCTCATGACTGACATCAGCCCGTCCTTGAACTTCGCCCCGGCCTCAGCCTGATCGCGCGCTTCTCGCAAGGCGCGCTGCGTATTGCTCGCTCGCAGCACAAACATGACGGCTTGATTGAACAAGGTCCAATTAATCGGCTTTGCCAAGAATGATGTGGCGCCTGAAGCGAAGGCCCGGTCAACCGCATCCGTTTGGTCGCTGGCCGTAATGACGATAACAGGCGTCTGAGCGATGGTGCGATCAGCCCGAATATTCTCGGTGAGCTCAAAGCCATCCATAATCGGCATTTCAAGATCAGAAATGACCAGATCTGCGCCTTCGCGTTTTAACTTCTCGAGCGCCTCAGCCCCATTTTCCGCCAGCGAAACGCTATAGCTCGCCGCACGCAGTTTTTCGCGTGCGAGCTCACGCATGATCGGATCATCATCGACCAACAGTACTCGCGGCTTGGAAGACATGCGATCAGCCTCCTTAAAGGCGATATGCAGGGAATTCGAGTTCCTTGCCTTATTTACGCAAAATTTTCTTAAAAAGTGATTGCAAGGACGCAGAAGGCAATCAATTAGCAAGCAATTTCCGCAAAAACTGTCGGCTATTGGAGCCAAATGGCCCGCTTACAACGGACTATGGGGAACGTGCATTGGCACAAAGACGGATCAAATCTCTCAGAAGCCGGCTGACAACGCTTGTCATTGTTGCAATTTTTGGCGCGGTCGGCATCGTCACCGTGTCATCGGTCTGGCGCGAGGCGACACAATCCCGGGACGGCGAGCGCGAGGAATTGACGGCAACTGCAAAAGTCTTTGCATCCGCCATCTCTGAGCATGTGGCGGGCGGCGACAAGCACGAAACGCTGAACGTCCTGCGTGGGATCGCCCGCATTTCGACAACAGACTATGTGCTTGTCACAACGCCCGACGACGCAACGTTTGTTGAAGTCGGCAGCACCGCCGCGTTAAAAGAAACCACGCAATCGTTCAACGCCCCTTCGCCACTCACATTTTTGACGGCGGACCCTGCAATCGTTTCCGCGCCAATCATACGCGGCGGCAAAGAAGTGGGTGTCTTAACAATTCACGCCAATGCCGCAGCGCTCTATAATCGAATTGGCGTTCTCATCTACGACTCACTAGTCGCCGCGATTTTTGCCGCAGGCATCGGCTCTCTTATCGCGCTGAATATGCAACGCACGATCACTGATCCAATCCTCAGCCTGTCAGGCGTCATGGGAAGGGTTCGCGAAACCGGCGACTTTTCTATGCGGGCAAAGCCAAGCGCGCATGAGGATGAACCTGGACAACTCATCGATGCATTCAACGATATGCTCGATCAACTTCAAGAACGCGATGCAAAGCTCCTTGCCCACCAACGCAACCTGAAAAAAATCGTCCAACGTCGAACCCAGGAATTACAAACAGCAAAGGAAATTGCAGAAGCCGCAAGCGTTGCAAAATCCGAGTTCCTGGCGACCATGAGTCATGAAATCCGCACACCGATGAATGGCATGATGGTGATGGCGGATTTGCTCAGCCAAACCCAGCTGCCGCCGCGCCAGAAACGATACGCCGACGTCATTTCCAAGTCCGGCCAGAGCCTTCTCGCCATTATTAATGATATTCTTGATTTTTCAAAAATCGAGGCGGGCCGGCTTGATATGGAAGAAATTCCCGTGCGCCCGGTCGAGATCATTGACGATGTCGTCAGCCTGTTCTGGGAGCGCGCTGCGAGCAAAGGCATCGACCTTTCCGCTTATGTGGCCCCAACCGTTCCTGACATTATCGAGGGCGACCCTGTTCGCATCAGCCAGATTCTCTCGAACTTAGTGAACAACGCCCTGAAATTTACCGAGCGCGGCCATGTGGTTGTCTCCGCGCGCCGGATTACCGGTCGAAGCCAGACTACCGTCATTGAGTTTTCCGTCGCAGATACTGGCGTCGGGATTCCGAGGAATAAACAAACAGCTATCTTCGAAGCGTTTTCTCAAGCCGATCAAACGACAACACGTAAATTTGGCGGCACCGGCCTCGGTCTGGCGATCAGCCGCAGGCTTGTTGAGGCGATGAAGGGATCGATCGGCGTTACCAGTCAGGACGGCAGAGGCGCAAAATTTTATTTCAGTTTCCCGACAAAAATTCTCTCGCCGCCAAGAAAAATCCGCCGGACAAGCGAGGAGAAACGGGCGATCATTGCATTGGGCGGCACGGCGACACCCAAAGTTTTGTCCCGGTATCTTGGCGAAACAGGAATTGCGCCGCAGATCGTCGATCGAGACAGTCCAATCGGACCCCATATTGCCTATGTCGATATGATATTTGCTGATCCTGAGTTTCTCGATTCGCTGCAAAAAACCATCAAGGGCGATCCGAACCGATGGGCGCCGGCGCGTATTTGCGTGAGCGAGCTCGGCGACACCGCGCCTGACCGTTTGCTTGAAGCTGGCATCGCGGAAGATTTGTTGATCTCGCCGCTATCGCGACGCGATGTGATGGATCAGATCGACAGAATTTTTGACAAAACACTACGCGGCAAAGCCGCCCTGAGTTATGCGGACCAGGACGCAGAAGGCGCAATCCGGTTTAACGGCCAACGGGTGCTCGCAGCTGACGACAGCATTGTTAATCTTGAGGTCGTCAAAGAAGCGCTGACAAGGCTGAACCTTAAACCAACCCTCGTTACGGACGGTCGCGAAGCGTTAAAAGCGGTCCAGAAAAATCCGTTTGATCTGATCTTAATGGATTGCTCAATGCCTGAAATGGACGGGTATGAGGCAACGAGGGCGATCCGAAAGGTTGAACACCGGGAACAACGCTCACCAACACCGATTGTCGCCCTGACAGCCCACGTCTCCGGCGCAGATGGCGTCTGGAAAGAAGTCGGCATGAACGACTATCTGACCAAACCTTTTACCATCGAGAACTTATCCACCATCCTCGTCAAGTATCTTAGCTTGGGCAAATCAGCCGAGCCGCTTGTGGCAAAAGCCGAACGGTCAGCGCCGGCCATGCCCAAATCGCAAACCGCC
>JAJFGC010000033.1 GCA_021776345.1 Hyphococcus sp.
TGAAATCAGAAACTTTCGACATTGCGGACCACAATCACGACGAGGCGCTGCGCGGCTCCGAACTTGAGACGCTCGCCATTTTGCAGGCCGTTCTACCGTATCAATTGGAAGTTTACTCAACAGATCATGTCCAGCTTTCGATTAAATTTGATGCGCAGAACAAAATTGGGCGCAATTATTCATTTGATGGAGAGTGAAATGAAGGCTTTTCGAACGAAATCCATTGCAATGCTGGCTATTGGTATTCTGGTTGCTGCCTCAGGTTTTGCTCACGCGCAAACTCAATCCGCCTATGAGCTGCGTCATCAAATCGTTGAAACTGAACGCCAGGCGATCATTACGTCCAGCTTGCCTTTGACAGATAATGAAGCTTCGTCTTTCTGGCCTCTCTATGCGAAATATCGAGAAGAAATAAAGGAAACAGACGACAGGCGGCTTGAATTGCTTCAGCACTTCTCGGAACATATGCAGAATCTGGACAGCAAAGAAGCTGATTATCTTGTCTCGAATGCTAATGAGCTTGACGTCGATCGGCAAAAGATCAAACGAAAATATTTCGACCGATTTTCACGCATTATCAGCGGCGCAAAACTTTTCCGATTTTATCAAATCGAAACAAAGCTGGAGGCGATTCATCGGGTCAACTGGACGCAGCAAGTCCCGCTTGCGGCTCCTGACGAAGAGTTTGACGCGCCAATTTTTGAAATAAATGAATAATCGATATTCGCCTCCTTGGCGACGCGGTTGTTAGCTCATGTTGGGTAATGCAAAGCCCTTTTTTGCGCAGAAACAACGGGTCAGACCGCAAATAATCTTTGTGCTCCATCGATTCACCGCACAATTACATATGTTTTCTTCTTTCTACAGACAATCACGTATTAGTCACTATGCGTGATATGAAATTTGGTGATTGAACGCACATATAAATAACAAAGAACACGTTTTTTCGATAGGAGGCCTTTGATGGCGCGCTCAAATACTATTCATGCCGGTTCGGTATTCTCATCTCCGCAAAACATTACAAACGGCGCCAAGGAGTTTGGTCTATTTTGCAAGGATGTCACGCAGGGACTAATGAGCGGGGTCATGGCGATCGCCGGCGCGCTTCAATTGGCGTTCGAGCAATATGCGGCGTCTAATTTCACGCCTATTCTCAACGGAACATCGTTCGAGGGCGTTTTGGACGGCAAAAGTTTTGGCGTCATTCAGATTGCAGTTGCTGGACTATTGTTCTTCAGCGCCCGCCGAGGAATCGCGCGCACAACAGGTTTGCTGGCGCTGTTCGGCTATATCGCGCTCAACAACTATGGCGTGACTGTTGACGACTTCGCGTCTCAGGCGTCATCAGCTTTGATCATGTTGGGCGAAACGCTGAATGCATCCGGCTGAAGGTTCACAACCGCATCGCGCGCAGTTGATTGGACAACAAAATATTTCTTCTTAAATTAGTGAATGAAGAGAATGTCATCCCTCCCCTTCCTATTCATTGTCTTCAAAGAAGCTCAACATTTTAAGGAGAGTTAAAAGGCCCCCAGGCGATACGTCGAACGCCCCCCCCAATCGACGCATTGCCATTCAGGCAGCGCATTCCAACGGATGCGCTGCCTGGTTTTACTCGAAGCGTACCCACACGATGGTTCGCAAGAAATTCCCGCCCAAATCCAATGCGACCGAACTATAATTTAATGGTTACCCCTTGAGAAAATATGCCCCCTCGTGACGTTGATATTGCCATAATTGGCGCCGGAACCGCCGGGATGGCGGCTTACCGAGTTGCCCGCGCCGCGACCGATAAAATTGCTCTTATCGAAGCGGGGCCCTATGGCACGACTTGCGCCCGCGCCGGGTGCATGCCGTCAAAATTGCTGATTGCTGCGGCGGAAGCGGCCGAAGGCGCGCGAGACGCTGAGGCGTTCGGCGTTCATGCGAACACAATCATTATCGACGGCGTTGCCGTTATGAAACGGGTTCGCCGTGAGCGGGACAGGTTTGTCGGTTTTGTTTTGGAAGCTGTAGACAGCTTCGATCCCAAACACCGTATCAAGGCAAAGGCGCGGTTTATCGATCCACATACGCTTGCGCTTGACAATGGCGACGAGATTCGGGCCGATCGTATCGTGATCGCCACGGGGTCCACGCCTGTCTGGCCAACAACATTCGCATCCGCCGCCGACCGCCTGATCACCAATGAAGACGTTTTTGAATTGCCGACTTTGCCGAATTCCATTGCCGTGTTTGGCGGCGGCGTAATCGGTCTGGAACTCGGCCAAGCGCTATCACGCCTGGGTGTGCGTGTTCGCATCTTTGGCAAGGGCGGCGGCGTCGGCCCGTTGACGGACCCGGTGGTGCGCGACGCGGCAATTGGCATTATCGGCGCCAATGTTCCTTTTGCCCCCGACGCTGACATCGGCGCTATCTCACGCGAAGGCGACGAGATTATTGTCCGGTTTTCGGAAGGCGGAAAAGAACAAGTTGAGCGTTTTGATTATCTCCTGGCGGCCACTGGGCGAAAACCCAATCTTGATACGCTGGATATCGAAAAATCGGGGATCGAGCTCGATGAAAAAGGCGCGCCGAAGATTGATCCGCTGACGATGCGTGTCGACGAAAGTCATATTTTCATCGCGGGCGATGTCTCAAATCGCCTTCCCGTCCTTCATGAAGCCGCTGATGATGGCCGCATTGCCGGCGCCAATGCGGCAAGTTATCCGGAAGTCCTCGCCCATACCCGCCGCGTCCCGCTCGGCATCGTATTTACGGACCCGAATATTGCGACAATTGGAAAGAGCTTTGGAGAGTTGCAGGCGCTTCCATGTAAATTTGCAATCGGTGAGGTCGATTTCCACGATCAGGGCCGCTCTCGCGTCATGCGAAAAAATGCCGGGTTGTTGCGGATTTATGCGGAATGCAAATCCGGCCTTTTCCTTGGCGCGGAAATGATCGGCCCGCGCGGAGAGAACATTGCGCATCTTCTCGCTTGGTCAGCTCAACAACGTCTCGACGTTTCCACAATGCTGGACATGCCTTTTTATCACCCAGTGATCGAGGAAGGCGTTCGCACCGCACTTCGGGATGTCTGTCAGAAACTTCGTCTCAAGCCAAAAGCGCCGCCGCACTCAATCGACTGCGGCCCTGGCGCATAGCCCGAAAATACCGCAAGGAAATTTCATGAAACACGACGATATCCTCTCCCTCGCTAGCATGCCGCCAGGCAACCCAAGCTATCCGCGCGGACCCTATCGATTTATAAACCGGGAGTATTTCACTGTTACTTATGAAAGTTCCGCGGAAGCGATCAGGACGATGGTCCCGGAGCCGCTTGTCCCGAACACTAATAATTATGTGGTCTACGAATGGATCAACATGCCGGACAGCGCCGGCTTTGGCTCTTACCAG
>JAJFGC010000034.1 GCA_021776345.1 Hyphococcus sp.
CGAGAAGGTTTGCGATTTCTTCGTCGGGATCGTCGTGTTGCGATCAATCAATCGGGTGAAGACACCGCCAAGGGTCTCAATACCAAGTGACAATGGCGTCACGTCGAGGAGGAGAACATCTTTAACGTCGCCCTGAAGAACGCCGGCCTGGATCGCCGCGCCAAGCGCGACCACTTCGTCCGGGTTGACGCCTTTATGGGGCTCTTTGCCGAAGAACTGTTTTACCGTTTCCTGAACTTTCGGCATCCGGGTCATGCCGCCAACGAGGATCACTTCGTCGATGTCGCCGGAAGAAAGGCCAGCGTCTTTAAGCGCCGCCTTGCACGGATCAACCGTACGCTTGACGAGATCTTCCACCAGGCTTTCGAGTTTCGCCCGTGAAAGCTTCATCGTCAGGTGCTTTGGACCAGACGCGTCAGCGGTGATAAACGGCAGGTTCACATCATATTGCGATGTCGATGAAAGCTCTTTTTTCGCTTTCTCCGCTTCTTCTTTCAGGCGTTGCAGCGCCAGTTTGTCTTTCCTGAGATCAATGCCCTGTTCTTTTTTGAACTCGTCGGCGAAGTAGTTGACGATGCGGATGTCAAAGTCCTCACCGCCAAGGAACGTGTCGCCATTGGTCGCCAGCACTTCGAAAACGCCGTCGCCAATTTCGAGAATTGAAATATCGAACGTACCGCCGCCAAGGTCATAAACGGCGATCTTCTGGCTGCCGGTTTTCTTGTCGAGGCCATACGCCAACGCTGCCGCTGTCGGCTCGTTGATAATGCGGAGAACTTCAAGCCCGGCAATCTTGCCGGCGTCTTTGGTGGCCTGACGCTGGGCGTCGTTAAAGTAGGCAGGAACCGTGATGACGGCCTGCGTCACGTCAGAGCCGAGATAGGCTTCCGCGGTCTCTTTCATTTTCTGCAAAATGAAGGCTGAAATCTGGGACGGCGCGTATTTCTCGCCGCGGCTTTCAACCCAGGCGTCGTCATTGTCGCCCTTTACGATCGCATAAGGGACCATGCCCTGGTCTTTTTTGACCGTGGGATCGGCGAACGGGCGCCCGATCAGGCGCTTGATCGCGAAGAATGTGTTTTCCGGGTTGGTGACCGCCTGGCGTTTCGCCGGCTGGCCAATCAGGCGTTCGCTGTCTTCGGTAAAGGCAACGACCGATGGGGTCGTTCTTGCGCCTTCAGCGTTTTCGATAACTTTAGGCTCTTTGCCTTCCATAACGGCGACGCATGAGTTCGTCGTCCCGAGGTCGATACCAATAACTTTAGACATAAGTGTCGTCTCCCATAGCGAGCCGCCCTTTTTTACAAAATCCAGCCTTCGGTCAGCTTAAAGCCTGGAAATCCCAGCTTTTCGCCTGAAAAGCGCTGGATACGGGCGCGCCCCTTCAAATAAACATCAAATCGTGCGCGGTTTGCCGTTTCGAGCCCCCGCGCGTTCGAGCGGGATATAAGTAGGGTAAATCCACCGCGCAACCCGTGAAAGCCCCGTACGCATGGAATTTTTGCGGTTGTTAATCTGACGGTAAGGTTCCGGTCATCCCTGACCAGAGCTCGCATCGATTGCAGCTGACAATTGGTGCGGCTGATCCGGCGCGATCGATTGCCTCTCCTGGCAAGCTCAACCGTTCCAGACGGGGCTTAATTTTACCCCTATGCAATAATGCTTCGGCCAAAGGCGTTGCGAGGATCAAGCCCTTCGCCTAACCGATGGGGTCGAGCTATGGCCTGATCACCCCTTTTGTTTCGGCGGCCCCCGCGGCTGTTAAAAGCTTATCGTGCTCCTTGATAAGCCTGCGCGCCGTTTCCCGAATTTGCTGGTGGTCGGCTTCCTTCCACCAAGTCTCGGAAATGTCGTCGCCAAACAATTCTTTAGACAGATTATGCATCACATGCCAGCTGGCGAGAGGGTGAGGAACATCGACGCGGGCGCCTTCGCCGACGAATTTCTCCAACACGCGGCGAAGTGTTTTATCTGCATAAACCAGCTCTGTAAGCTTCGCCCGGTATTCGCGATCCGCCGCCGATATGGCCGGATATTTTACGATATCGGCAAAATGCCGGGCCTCATGCTTCAGATAAGACACCTGAAACGCTTCGCCGTTCAGGTCTTCATAGGCGTCCGCCATTACAAACAGACCGTTTTGATTTGCCCATCCGGAAGAGCGGCTTTCGCCAAGACTGGCGAACGAAACCCAGCCATCGACAAGAAAACCCTCAAGGTAGGTGACCGGAACGGTTTGAACGCCGTCGGTGATTTCAACTTTTTCTTCAACCTTGCGGCTGCGCCGCCACAGCATGAATTCCAGAAGCGGCGGCGTGCGCCCGGTCAATGCCTGAAAACCTCGCCCTTCGATCCAGTTGTTAAGCTCTACATTTGTGGCGGCGCGGTCATATGAATCGATGATGTTTTGCAGTTTCTTCAGATGATCCGCCTCAAGATCGCTTCGGCGCACAGGCGCCAGCAACGCCGCGCGCCAATACGCTTGATACGCGGCGGCGATTTCGCGAATTGCCAGATCATCAATGTCGTCAAGCTCAAGTCCATCCTCTTTGGTCACGAACCTGGCGCTGAATTTAACCAAGCGCTCGCGGTCTCTCAGCGTCCCAGATGCGGCAAGCCTTTTCTCAGCATCGGAAAGGTCTCCTTGAAGCGCCGCTGCGCGGTAATTATACGCAGCGGGCGACGACGACACGCACCCCGCCGACAGACAGAAAACGCTCAACACCAGAACACAAAATACACGGCGCAATGAACTCTCCCGCATGATTGCGCGTTAGTGTAGCCCCATGCCGCGCCGGCGATCTTGAACAAATTTGATATTGTCAGCGCGGTTCGAATAAATAAGCCTGGCGATGGCGGTGAACGGGTGTGATCTCGCTGACAGTGTGGCGCGCTTCATACGCCTGCGCTTCAGAAACTTTTTCATACTGCGCTTGAACAGCTGCCGGAATAATTAATCCAGATCGCGCACAACGCGGAAACCATTGTCAAACTCGCGCGCCGTTTTGTCTTTGCCAATCCGGTGCGCGGAGCGAAGCCGCCAGCCGCCGGTATTCCAGGCGCCGCCTTTCAACACATGACGAGAACAATTGCCGCCGCGCGCAGATCCATCGCGGCTGGCGCCGGCATGACTGTCCGCCCAACAATCTTGCGTCCACTCCCAGACATTGCCGTGCATATCAAAAAGACCAAAATCATTTGGCGCAAAAGAAGCCGCCGGCGTCGTCTGTTTGCGGAACGCGCCTTTTTTGCCGAGATAGGCATATTCCGCATTGTAGTTTGCAAGGTCCGGCGACAGCGCCGCGCCAATGCCAAGCGGGCCGGTGGCGCCGGCGCGGGCTGCATATTCCCATTCCGCTTCAGTTGGCAGGCGATAGCGCTCGCCGGTTTTGCGCGACAGCCAGGTCACATAGGCCTGCGCATCCTCAAACGACACATTGATAACTGGCCGATCAGACCGACCCCAGCCCTGATCGGACGGGCGATAAGACCGGCAACCGCCATCAGCGACACAAGCATCCCATTGGGCGAAGGTAATCTCACGGGTGCCGATGGCGAAGCGGCTGGCGATGATGATCTCAGTCAATGGCCCTTCGGCGCTATGGCGCGCAGGCTCTGACAAGGGCGCACCCATCCGGAACCGCCCTGTCGGCAAGGCCGCCATATCAGGACAGGATGGGCACTCTTTGAAAAAATTCCCGAGATAGGCCTGCGCCGAAATCTCCGCCGGCAAGGCCTCTTGCATAACGCCGGTTAAGGCGAGCTCTTCTTTGCCGCGGGCAATCGCCGCCAGAAGATTTTCCATCGCATCATTATCCGGCGCGGATTCTTCCTCCGATGACGGATCAATAACCGCTTCGTCGATCTCTGCAGCGACCTGCGCCGTCGCATCATCAACCTCCGTCAGGCTTTCGCCGTCGTCGAGCGACGGGTTCTCGCGCAAGGAAACTTCGGCATCGATCGCAGAAGGTGGTCCGCTTGTCTCGGCTTCCAGCGCAGCCGCCGGCCCTGAAATTGCCTCGCCTGCAATCGCATCAATAGTCGCCTCGGCGAGTTGACCGCCGCCATCTTCGCCGAACGACGGCGGCGCGCTTCCGGTATCAACATCAAATTCTTCCGTTGGCTGAATAAATGCCGCTGAAATTGACGGCGCCGCCGCCTCTGCGGCGGCAATCTCGGCTGGCGCCGCCGCTTGGCTCGCCGTCTGCCCGCTTGGCGGGGTCGCCATAAATATCGGCGCCAGCATCATCGCGGCGCCAGCGGCGGCGACAAGGGCGACGCCGCCGCCAAGCGCAACCGTTAACGGCGTAAATCCGCGCCGATTTTTTATTGGCGCCGGCTCATCGGCCGGAGGCGCTTGAATCGGCGTTTCTTCGTCAAAATAATGCATCACAGGCGCGACCGCTTCGGCTGGCGGCGCCGCATCTGCCGTTTCCGCTGGCGTTCCCGCTGATGCAGCCGCTGGCGGCGAGGCCCAGACATTTGCATCTTGAAGGCTCTGGCGTTGGGTTGCGATGCTGATTTCATCGAGGATAAACCGCCACCGCGGATCATTGTCATCACCGGCCCATCCGGACAGATCAACCGGCGCCAGCGCCTCAAACCCCAATGGCGCAGACACCCCGCCGACCGCCACTGGAATAAGGGCGCCGCGGTCCAGCGCATCGCGCGCTTGCTCGTGCAGCCGCACCAGCCGCGCTGCCGCATTCGACCAGATCACAATCGCCGCATCATCAACCAGCGCCAGGTCACCGGTGTGAGGATCGCCGCTGACGCGCTGGGATGCGTGGCCCTCGCGGGAAAGCGCATCGGCGATTTTTTGGCCAAGCGCCTCGTCATGCGGCGCATGGAGAACGGATATTGCAGACATGGGGTCTCTTTCGGGGGCATTGTTCCCGTTATGCGCCGAACAGGTGCCGCAATTTTGAGGCGAACTGCAAGGGACAATTCTCCACAAAGGGCTTACAGTTTGGCAAGAAACCCGTGCAGATTACTGCGTTTCAGCCTTATCCGGGCAAATTCAGCGGCTTGGAAATATAGAGCATCCGCCAGTCCATATTCTCCATCAGCATCGCTCGGGCCGCCTCTTCAACGCGCAGTCGCAGCATATCAAGGCGGGGCGCATCAGCGCCGGACAGCGCCTCGAATTTTTCAACGATGGTTTTGAGCTGGGCCGCCGTCGCATGAGAGCGCTCGGCGGTGGACCCGAACTCACCCTGGACCCGGATGCCGAAAAGCGCCGCGCCCAGGGATGGCAAAAACCCGGTTAGCATGGTGACGACGCCTTTAATGTCGGTCTTGGTGTCATAGGCCCATTTTGGCAGGCCAGGCTCTTTGCCCGCCAAAAAGGCCAGGACGAGATAAACCAGGCACACCAGCAGCGTTGCGCCAAACGCATATTCCCCCAAATGATGCAGCCGATGCTCCATTGCATGGAGCGTATGCGCCTTGCGATCATGATAGGCGATTTGCGGTTTTATCTCCTCGATAAGAACGGTCTCGGCTATCGTTCGTATAGAATCCGCGCCAAACTCACCGGACGTCATGCCGGCCTCGCGCCGGGTGGCGGCAAAATACCAGTCGACCCAGCCGGCAGCTTCTGCCCCATCGCCTTGCGTGAATTCATTGGCGGCGTCCCGGCCCAGCGTCAGGTAATAAAGCCGGTATTGCCGCATTTCCTCCGCTAACTGACGATAGTCTATCCATTTCTCGTGCCAGCGACCGCGCTTGCCGGCAATGGTGACCATCAAGATTGCGATAATGATCGTGACCTCAAGTCCGATCCAGATGGTCTTCGAGCCGATGCCAAAGTCGCTGGCGACAAGATCCAGAAGCGCCAGAAACACCGCCGCCGCCGCAAACAGGTAGTTAAAGAAATAGGAAGTGCGATAGAGGTTGCCGTAGTGAACCGCGAGATGATCCGCCCAGACAAACCGCGGGATAATCAGCTCGTTAAAGACCCGCTGGTCGTGATTTGACGCGACAAGTTTTTTCGCCAGCGACGATTCATGGGCGGCGGCGATTTCTTCTTCAGGCGTACGGCATTTGAGGGTTACGCCGGGCCATCTGCCGGCAAATGCTTTTTCCCAGAATTGAAAGAAAGACCCGTAGTTAAATCGGTGCGCGGTCTCTGATATGAACGTACGATAGGCGTCCAGGGCGCGTGTATTTTCACCGGAAAATTCATGCTCGATTTCACCACAGGAGGGCGGCGCAACCACCTTATCGATCGCCTGATGGACGATTTCTTCCGTCAGCGGACTTTCCTTATTGTCCGGTCCTAAAAAAACTGGCGCCTCATCGTTCACCGCATTGACCCAGATCACCATCTTGCCGGAAGAAAGCGCTTCTTCCTTGATCATCGCCGTACCGCCAACACCGCGCGCTTCCTCGCCATCCCAGACAGCGATCACAAAATCCGACTGATCAACGGTGACAATACCAGCCTGAAGGTAGGCGCGCTCCTCATGCTCGTTCGACGTGCGCACGCCATCAAGTTCCGTCACCGAATAGGCGTCATCGAGAAACCCTTCAAACTGTTTGCGATCCTCGGTTGAAAAATCCTCTGCATAATCATCCCGCGCAAATGGCAGCGGCGCCAAAAGCCGCCAGCCATTGGCGACCGCGTGCTGAGCCGCCAGCGTATCGGCGCCGTCGGCCAGAGCGCTGACGA
This sequence comes from Hyphococcus sp., assembly GCA_021776345.1. Lineage (GTDB taxonomy): Bacteria > Pseudomonadota > Alphaproteobacteria > Caulobacterales > Parvularculaceae > Hyphococcus. The sequence continues at coordinate 6,674 of JAJFGC010000034.1, forward strand.
AATAGAGCAGCGGTTCATCTGCCGCAAAGTCATCAGTATACTTCTTATGTGACGCCTTCAGGCCGCTGTCGAAACAGGCCAAAATCAATTTTATCTGACGGCTGATCCGGTCGATCTGGTCCGGCGCCAGCCGTGTCTTGCGATGACCGGTGACGCCGACCCGCAGCGCCAGCACCGGCTTTGGCGGTGAATTGGTTATCGTCACGAAGCCTTGCGCCCCCAATTTGCGTATCGATGTCTTAGTCAGGCTATGCGCGGCCTTTCGTCAAGATCGAACATTATTAACAATGTTCTTGAAATGTTCTTTTTTTCCTGACACTATGGTTAACTGGAACGCTTGCCAGGCAGCAAACAGGCGGAGAGCCCATGGTCGCGCAGATCACCACATTCGCCTTTCACGGGGTTGAGGCGCGACCGGTAATGGTTCAGGTGCAGCTCACCGGCGGCAAGCCCGCCTTCACCATTGTCGGTTTACCGGACAAGGCTGTTTCGGAGGCGAAAGAGCGTGTCCGGGCGGCCTTATCGGCGGTTGGCCTGGGGCTCCCGCCAAAACGGATCACCGTCAATCTGGCGCCCGCGGATTTGCCGAAAGAAGGCAGTCATTACGATCTCGCCATTGCCCTTGGCGTCCTGGTTGAGATGGGGGCCGCGCCTGATGATGCGGCGGAAGGTTTTGCGGTGATGGGGGAGTTGGGCCTCGACGGCTCGATTGCGCCAGTCGCCGGGGCCCTTCCAGCCGCCGTTTCCGCCAACGCCATTGGGCTTGGCCTCATCTGCCCGCATGCCAGCGGCGCCGAGGCTGCGTGGGCGGGGGGCGAGGCGGAGATTATCGCGCCGAAATCGCTGATCCAGATGGTCAACCACTTCAAGGGCACACAGGTTCTTTCAAAACCCGAGCCCGGCGCGCTTGAGGCCGCCGCAGCGATACCGGATATGATCGACGTCAAAGGACAGGAAACCGCCAAGCGGGCGCTCGAGATTGCCGCGGCTGGCGGACATAATCTTTTGATGGTCGGACCGCCAGGCGCTGGCAAATCGATGCTGGCGGCGCGGCTGGCAGGGCTTTTGCCGCCGCTGACGCCTGCGGAAATGCTCGAAATTTCGATGGTGCAGTCGCTCGCCGGGCTATTGGAGAATGGCCGGCTCACGCGCGCGCGTCCGTTCCGGGCGCCGCATCATTCGGCGTCGATGGCGGCGATGATCGGCGGCGGCATCCGCGCCAGGCCGGGAGAGGCCTCGCTCGCTCACCATGGCGTTTTGTTTCTCGATGAACTGCCGGAATACACCGGCCTTATGTAGCAAGAGCACCAAGAATAGCATGGAATGAAGGCGGCGTGAATCCTAAGCTTTGTGGATGGAGAGACCGAATACAGTTTCTGGCCTAGTTGAGAAGCGCCGCCAATTGCAGGCTGAATTAAAAGCCGCTGAGAAGTCCGCCCGCAACATCCGAATTGACTTGGACCACCTAGACGCAGCCATCAGGTTATTCACCGAGGATGCGCCTAGGAGACCCCCCTCTCACTCCGTCCTGTTTAAGGCCAACAAGGGTGAGGTGCAAAGGTTTGTCTTGGGGCAATTCCGTAGGGCCAAGCGACCGTTAACCTCTCTGGATGTAACCACCGCATTCCTAGAAGGGCGCGGCATGGTCGCCAATGAGGCCAATCATACGCTGGTCAGGAAGCGCATAGGCTCGTGTCTCAACACGTTGAAGCATCGCGGCGTAATTAAGGAAATCCCGCTGGAAGCCTGTATAAGGGCTGGCAGCTATGCCAATAACCCTAACCCAATTCCTACAAGGACTGCCTTTACCGGCGCGGATCAAGTATCGCCGCCGGATCGAGGGTATGGCCGACTATTGGGCCGCATATCTGATCAAGAAGCATGGAGACAGTGCGCTTTACCGCTGCCGTCATCATATGGTGAATACAGTCAAGAGCGGGGCCGGGTTGCGGAATCACGTATGGTCGCGAGTAAGTAGGCGGTTGAAAGAGTGAGTGAGGGCAATGAAAAATGAAGCCCTCACCCATTGGAATAAATCAGCCAGATTTGTAGCGCGGCTTCTTAATCATTCCCGCTTTCGGCTTATCGTTAGCCGGTAATAGCCTTGGCAAGTACGGCAACGCCGCTGGATCGCGTTTTGAAAAATACGCCTCAGCGTTTTCAGGAATCCACACTGTATCGACGTACTCAATAAACAACGGCAGCATCGAATTTGGATACTGTCGAGCGTCTATTTCAGTTTCCGGCGTCTTATGGGGGTAATAGGAGAAGTTGGCCGACACCTGCGGATGCTCTTTCTTGAGCCAATCAGAAAAGCCGCGACCAACGCTGACGTCGGGCCTGATTTCTTTTCCTGCAGCCGATTTGTCCGGCATCACGTAGCCAACAAGTTCAAACCTTCCCCAAACCCTCACGGTCAGTTCCGATATGACGGAGAAGTAACCGGTTTCGACCCTATCCCAGTTCTGGTTGAAGCGTTTAATAAAGGCGGGAACTTTGGCGCCGTATCCGCCAGTTTTGCGGATCGAAGGCAGCACTTTCGAAGTGACCCACTTTTTGAATTTTTTTGCGCCTTCAACACGACTTGTCAGAATAAGGCTGTAGAGGCCCGATTCGTTAATCACCGTCATGCGTTGTCGGCGCCCGACGTCATCGTCATTAACGATGACGTCTCGTTCATCGTCGTCCAGACGAGTGGCCGCGTGGGCTGCGTTTTTGAGGCCTAAATGTCGCGCAACGTCTAGAAGGACGAACCAAGGTTCTCCGTCTCGATCTATAACGCGAAATTTGTTTTCTTCTTCATATTCAAAGACTTGCATTGTATATTGCATATCTACTTTTCCTTATATGTACGGAAAAGCAGGTATTTGTAACTTGACAGAGTGTAGGATTTTCGTATTTATCGTACATGTAATTACATTCCTGCTTTACCGAGTGGGTTAGAGAAATGGCCGGGCTGCGCTAACAGTCCGGCCACTTTTTATTATAACACAATTTTAAGAAAATTGCAACGATTTGAATCGTTTACGCTAACTTTCGTTAAGCGTTTGAAGCCTTCTGCCAATATCCCTTCCAACCCCGACTCACCGGCGCAGCCATAGCGTTTCGTACAATCCGGCTTGCCAGCGCCCCGTTGCTTTCGCGGCGGTGATCTTCAAGCCATGCTGCATGGGCTGCATACTGGTGAAGGTATTTAGGGCTCACGTGGTGATGCTGACCGGAAACCATACGGCGAAGGCGTGAGAAGTAGCTCTCAGCTTGGTTTGTGCAGACACCGTTGATTGAATAGCCTTCGCTATGATTGATGCGGCCAACCGGGAAAAAGGCGTCTAGGACGTCCCAGTGAGAAGCCTCGTCAGCGTGGATGTATGATCCGGGCTGTACGCGGTTACGGGCGAATGCAACGCCATCGGCTTCACGTTTCGCAACGGTTGTCAGTGTGCGGCCTTTGCGCTGGCGGGCGGCGATAACAACGCGGCGCTTGCCGGTCTGGTATTGGCCTTTACGGCGATCAACGCGGTTTTCTTCAAGGTTTGCAGGGCGAATATGACCGCCGAAATAGGCGCCGTCGATCTCAACTTCGCCGTTAAGGTTTACGTCGTCAGTCTCGTTCGCAATAGCCTCGCGGATTTTATGAGCGAGAACGAAAGCCGTTTTGTATTGACACCCCAAGTCACGAGAAAGCTGGACCATCGAGACGCCTTTCGCGGCGTTCGCGACGATGCAGATCGCAGCGAGAAGGTCCACAAACTCCATTTTACGGCTGGCAAAGATAGTCCCGCTCGTCACCGAAAACTGATGATGACAGGCTTTGCATTTGAATTTGCGGCGGGTCTTGATGCTATAGGCTTCACAGCAACCACAGCGTGGGCAGACGGCGTCGCCGTCATTTTCAGGCCAGCGCAGCTCACAGAATTTGGCGTATGCAGCGCCTTCCCCAGCCTTGTAGATGTCTTTCAGTTTGAGGGTGCGAGAGGCGGCGGAAAGAAGAAAATGTTGAGCCATTATGTAACCGTTTTCGATGCTTATGCATCTTAAATAGTTACATTACGTATCCCTTACAAGGGCATTTGCCATCATTTGTGCAACATTTGTGTTGTAAATGACTCAAAACCCGCCTAAATAGCCCCTATGAAGGAACAAACCGACTGGGAAAATCAGGTTAAAGGGCTTCTCAAGGCCGAACTGAAAAAGCGCGGCGTGACCTACGCCCAGCTAGTCGATAAGCTTGCGAATATTGGGGTGAGCGAGACGGAACCGAACATCCGTAACAAACTTGCTAGAGGTAAGTTTACAGCGGTGTTTTTGGTTCAATGTCTGGAAGCGATTGGCGTCGAGCGCATTTCTATCGTTGATTGAGCTTGCTCCAATCAATCTCGGGAACGCTAAAATTGTTCATCGTATGCATTTTGTGAACGGTGTGCAAATCCGGAAACTCGCGCTTCAACGCAGCATTGTGCACGATCATAGCGTCATGGAGTGGGCGCCAAGAGTCATGAAGTGAGCGTATATCCTGCAAAACGGGAACGCTTCGCTGCTGGTTTGGGTCGGTTAGCATCGCAAAAGCTAAGTCGAGATTTCGCGAATATTCCAGAAACGCCTGATAATAAGAGGTTTCAACCTTATGCAGGCTAACCCTTCGAATCTTGTCAGCCTTTTGAATGTCCACCCAGCTAAGCCAGCTATCCCGAAATTCCAGAATGCAATAATCTCGGCAACCTAGAGAAACCGCATCGCGGACCGGCCCCTGCGGAAAGCTGTAAAGGAGCGTATCGACGACTTTTGCGCGGAACTTTATCGCCGCTAAATAAGTAGGCTCGAAATGGTCCTCTGCGGATGCGCGCAAAGCGAATTTCGCTTTCTTTTTATCCTCATGCTCAGTCTCTGGATCAACGCGAGGCGGTGCTGGTGTTGGACTCACGTTTGAAAGTGCGCCAATCGCGCTACTGCTTATTGGACCGCCTAGCAAGCCGCCAACAAACGGACCAACATCCGTTGTCTCCTGCGGCTCATTCCTCGCATCAATCTTTATGGGTGAAACCGCCTCCATAGTCTCCGGCTTTACGTCTGGCGGCAACTTGCCGCGCATTGCGCGAATTGCAGTCCAAGAGGCGTTTGGAGCAAGAACAACAAGACCAAAGACAATTGCCAATGATCCTGGCACCCAACCGGGTGTTGAAAGAAGCCAATCAACAAATTGAGCAAATCTGTCCTGCACAACTTGAGTGTCTTCGGGGGCGGTGGCGCGACCTATCCAAGCTGTCGCCACTTGGAACACCCACCAACCAAAAAAAGTGAGCAGCCCGATCATGCGAAGCGCTCGAAAAATGACGGTCCTAAACCCCATAAACTCTCTATAGGGCGCCGTTCTGGTAATTTTGGAGTCTTTTTCTTCACCCGGTAATACTCCAGGCCTTATTCGCAAACGCAGCAAAAACGGCTGGTGCTCTTGCTACATAAGGCCGGAATACACCGCGCCCGTCCTCGACTGTCTGCGACAACCGTTGGAGACCGGCGATGTCTTGATCGCCCGGGCCAATTTCCATGTCCGTTATCCAGCGCGGTTTCAGCTGATCGCCGCCATGAACCCGTGCCGCTGCGGCTATGGCCGGGCCAGCGGACGCGCCTGCGGCCGGGGGCCGAACTGTGAAGAGGTCTATCAATCACGAATATCGGGGCCTTTGCTCGATCGCATGGACCTGACGGTGGCGCTGCCCGCCGTCACCCCTGCCGATCTTGCGGCGCCCGCAACCGGCGAAGACACCAAAACCGTTGCGGCGCGGGTCGCCGCCGCTCGTGAGGCGCAATTGTCCCGAACTGGCGCAACCAACGCGGCCCTCTCCGACGCCGGCCTTACGCGCTGCGCCCAGCCCGATGCGGAGGGCGCAGCGCTGTTGTCGCGCGCCGCCGAAGCGCTGGGGCTTTCTGCGCGCGCCTATACGAGAATTTTGCGGGTCGCGCGCACGCTCGCCGACCTTGACGGCGCCGTCGGCGTAAGGCGGCGCCATGTCGCCGAAGCGGTTAGTTTTCGCCACCGTGAAACATCATCAACCCCTGCTGCGTTTTCACAAACTGCCGCTGCAATTTAATCATCCCATTAACCAAGCCTCTCAACCTTTTTTCAAAGTGAAAACCGCATAGTGCACGCCATCCGGGCAGGGGATGGTAGTTGAGTATGAATGCTGGCGAACGTGGCGAAACGCGTCACATCAGTGAACTGATTGTTTTATGCGGCCAAGACGGCGCCATCCGTTTTGTCTCGCGCGCTTTTGCGCAATGTTTTGGCGCGAGCGTGGAAAAGTGGACTGGCAAACCTTTCGCCCCGGGCAATCACGCCGCCGCCATTGGCGCGCCCGCCGCCTATCAAACATCGGCGCGCATTGGCGGGCGTGACCTGATTATCGATTGGGAGGAGAGCGTTCTGGAAAGTGGCGAGCGGCTTTATGTCGGCATCGCCCAACGCGACATATCAAACGACCAGCCGCCAGCATCGGGGGCCGCTGTTTCAGGCCAACCAGCAGCCCCGACCACCGCTTCCGCCGATCTGAAAATGCAGTTCCTCGCGACGATGAGCCATGAAATGCGCACGCCGCTCAATGGCATTATTGGCATGACCGGGCTTTTGCTCGACACAGCGCTGGAACCAAATCAACGTTCCTATGCAGAATCGGTTCGCGAATCCGGCGCCGCACTTCTTGCCCTGATTAATGATCTTTTGGATTACGCCAAGATTGAAGCCGGCAAGCTTGAGCTTGACGACGAGCCTTTCAGTCCATTCTCGCTGGTGCAAAGCATTGCCGAGCTGTTGTCGCCGCGCGCCGCAGACAAGGGCATTGAAATCACCGCCTATATCGACAAGAATATTCCGCCAACACTTTATGGCGATGAGGGACGCTTGCGTCAGGTGCTGATCAACCTGACGGGCAATGGCGTCAAGTTCACCGATTCCGGCGGCGTCGGCATTGAGGCGCATCTTGTCAGCAAAGATGACGCGGCGGCGGTTATCAGGGTCGATGTTCGCGACACTGGCATTGGCATTCCGCACGAAATGCAAGCGGCCATTTTTGACGAATTTTCACAAGCCGATTCCGGCGCCGAAAAGCGCAGCGAAGGAACCGGTCTCGGCCTCCCGATCGCGCGCAAAATTGTCCGGGCGATGAAAGGAGACATCAACATTGTAAGCGCGCCGGAGGAAGGCAGCGTCTTCTCGTTTGAGGTTGCATTCGACTATGATGAGAACCAAGATATTGATCTTATACCTGTAGACGCGCCAGTTATCATTGCCACACGCTCTGGCGTTTTGCGCCGCAGTCTGCAACTGCAGTTAAATAACCTTGGCGTCAGCGCGGTTGTTTACGCTGAGTCTGCGCGCGATGCTCGCCGCGCTGTCCTGGACAGTCCTGATGCTATTCTCCTATGCGACATTTACCTCGCCGGCGAAGGCGCCGCACCATTAGCGCAAGCCGCAAATCGGGCGTTTGTCATGCTGTCGCCATTGGCGCGTGATCG